>JAXDHR010000244.1:0-40039 GCA_034664425.1 Solirubrobacteraceae bacterium | reverse complement strand
TGCACGTCCAGGCGCACCGGCTCCGGCGCCTCGCCGTCCTCGTCGTCGGGCGCCATCTCGCGCACGGCCTCGTCGAGCATCTGCATGTAGAGCTCGAAGCCGAGTGCCGCCACGTGGCCGGACTGCTCGTCGCCGAGCAGGTTGCCGGCGCCGCGCAGCTCGAGGTCGCGCATCGCGACCTTGAAGCCCGCGCCGAGCTCGGTGTAGTCGCTCAAGGCCGACAGCCGGTCGGCCGCCTCCTGCGTGAGGGCAGCCGCGCTCGGATACAGGAGGTAGGCGTAGGCGCGCTCGCGCGATCGGCCGACGCGCCCGCGGATCTGGTAGAGCTGGCTCAGCCCGAACAGGTCGGCGCGGTCGACGACGAGGGTGTTGGCCTGCGGGATGTCGATGCCCGACTCGATGATGCTCGTCGAGATCAGCACGTCGGCGTCGCCGCGCAGGAAGCCGAGCATGCGCTCCTCGAGCAGCTTCTCGTCCATCTGGCCGTGCGCGACGGTGAAGGACAGCCGCGGGCACAGCGCCCGCAACCGCTCGGCGGTCTCGTCGATGTCGTCGACCCGATTGTGCAGGAAGAACGCCTGGCCGCCGCGCTCGGCCTCGCGCTCGAGCGCCTGGCGCACGAGCTGCTCGTCGTACTCGCCGACGTAGGTCTTGACCGGCCTCCGGCCTTCGGGCGGCGTCTCGATGACCGAGATGTCGCGCAGCCCGGCGAGGCTCATCTGCAGCGTCCGCGGGATCGGCGTCGCCGACATCGAGATCACGTCGACCTTCAGGCGCAGCTGGCGCAGCAGCTCCTTCTGCTTGACGCCGAAGCGCTGCTCCTCGTCGACGATCAGCAGCCCGAGGTCCTTCGCGCGCACGTCGCGCGAGAGCAGCCGGTGCGTGCCGACGAGGATGTCGACCTTTCCCTCCGAGAAGCGCTTGATCGCCGCGCGCTGCTCGGCCACCGGGCGAAAGCGCGAGACGGTCTCGATCGTGATCGGCTGGTCGCGCAGGCGCTCGGTGAACGTGCCGTAGTGCTGTTGGGCGAGGATCGTGGTCGGGACGAGCATCATCACCTGCTTGCCGCCGGACACCGCCTTGACCGCTGCGCGCAGCGCGACCTCGGTCTTGCCGTAGCCGACGTCGCCGCAGATCAGCCGGTCCATCGGCCGCTCGCCCTCCATGTCGACCATCACGGCGTCGATCGCGTCGCGCTGGTCGGGCGTCTCTCGGTAGGGGAACGCCGCCTCGAGCTCGCGCAGCTCCTCGGAGTCCTCCGGGAAGGCGTGGCCGCGCCGGCGGCGGCGCTCGGCGTAGAGGTTGAGCAGCTCGCCCGCCAGCTCCTGCGCGGCGCGCCGGGCGCGCGCCTTCATCGTCTCCCAGCGCGAGCCGCCCATACGGCTCAACGCCGGATGCGCGCCGTCGGCGCCGACGTAGCGCGAGATCTTGGCGAGCATGTCGGTGGGCATCGACACCTTGCCGTTGGCGAACTCGAGCTCGAGGTAATCGCGCGTGACGCCGATCACCGTCTTGGTGTCGAAGCCGGCGAAGCGCGCGATGCCGTGGTCCTCGTGGACGACGAAGTCGCCCGTGCGCAGGTCGGCGAACGAGCGCAGCAGACCGCGGCCCTTGCGGGTCGGACGCGTCGATGCCTTGCGGCGGTGGATCAGCCGGTGCTCAGGGAAGGCGGCGAGCTTGAGGCCGGGAGCGACGAAGCCGTCGCGCAGGTTCGCCTCGGTGAAGACCAGGCCCGACGTGCCGCCGTTGAGCTCGGCCTTCAGCCGCGCGAGGTTGTATGCGGCGCGCTCGGCGGCGCCGCGCTGGGGCCACGCGACGACCGTCGTGTAGCCCGAGCGGGTGAGCTTCTCGAGCTCGGTCTCGGCCTCGCGCAGCGAGCGCGCGGCGAAGTCGGCGGCCTGCCCGCGGATCTGGATCGCCTGGTCGGCGGAGATCGAGCTGAGGCGCACGGCGGCACGCCGCTGCAGACCCGCGAGGATGGCGTCCGGAGCGACGTAGAGCGAGCGCGCCTCGGTGTCGTGGAACGCCGTGCAGACGTCGTCCCAGTGGTCGCGCAGGGCGGGTTCGAGGTCCTCGTCGCCGGCGACGACGACCGTCGCGTGCTCGGGGACGAGGTCGAGCAGCTCGCGGAAGCGGTCGACGGGGAGCAGCTCGGCGATGTCGCGGCGCTCCTCGTCGGCCGCCGCTATCTCGGCGAGCTCGCGGTGCTCGGCGGCCAGCTCGGCCGCCGGGGCGATCTCGACGCGGTCGGCCTCGCCGAGCGAGCGCTGCGTGAAGGTCGAGAACCAGCGCAGCGCCTCGATCTCGACGTCGAACAGGTCGACGCGGACGGCGCGCTCCTCGGTCGCCGGGTAGACGTCGAGGAGACCGCCGCGGATCGCGAACTGGCCGCGCTCCTCGACCTGGTCGACGCGTTGGTAGCCGGCGGCGACCAGGTCGCCGGCGGCCTCGTCGAGGTCGAGCAGGTCGCCGACCTGCAGTGCGAAGCCGTGCGGGCGCAGCTCGGGGTCGGGCACCTTCTCGGAGAGCGCGGTCGCGGAGACGATGACTACGGGCTGTTCAGGGAAGACCGTCTCGCCTCCCAGGCGATAGCGCTCCGCAGGCTCCGCGTCATCAACCTCGTCGACGCTCGCCCGGAGAGCATCCAAGGCGGCGACCCTCAGGCCGACGAGATGCGGCGGCGGGGTGAGGTGCGACTCGTAGGCGACGCCGCGGGTCGGGTAGTAGCGGACCGGCCGCGGATGCAGCCAGGCGCGCAGGTCGGCCGCGAGGTCGCGGGCGGCGCGGTCGTCGCCCGCGACGACCAGTGCAGGACGGCGCGGATCGCGATCGGCGAGCGCCGCGATGACGAACGGGCGCAGCGACTGCGAGACGAAGGCATCGCCGCCCTCGTCGGCCAGCCGGACGGCGCCGGGATCGTGCTCGAGATGGGGAAGGAAGCTTCTGAGTGACATGGTTCCCACCCGCCCGCGAGCACGCCGAAAGGCCGCGCGGGTGACGCGGCGGGGGTCCTTCCTCCAGTCTAGTGTCGTGATTCGTTAGTTCGGTCGCAGCAGGACACTAGGCGCCCGCGAGCACGATCCGCTCGGCCTCGGCGGCCGCGCGGTCGACGAGCTCGGCCACCTCGGTCACGCTCTGGCGCCAGGAGCCGAGCACGTAGGCCGCGACGATGTCCGGGTCGGTCGAGTCGGGGCGGCCGACGCCGACGCGCACGCGCTGGAAGTCGGGGCCGCCGAGCTCGCGGCGCAGCGACTTCAGGCCGTTGTGTCCCGCGAGCCCGCCGCCGAGCCGCGAGCGCACCTCGCCGAAGGGCAGGTCGATCTCATCGTGGACGACGAGGATGCGGTCGAGGTCGAGCCGGTAGCTGCCGCGCGCGGGTCCGACGGAGCGGCCCGACTCGTTCATGAACGTCTGGGGCTGCAGGACGGCGACCCGCGGACCGCCGGGACCCGTTCGGCCCTCGGTCAGCTCGCCCGCGAACTTCTTCCTCGGCCGCGGCAGCTGCCAGCGGTCGATCAGCGCCTGGGCGACGCGGAAGCCGACGTTGTGCGGTGAGTTGCGGTAGCCGGGCCCGGGATTGCCGAGCCCGACGACCAGCCAGTCGACGGGCGTGCTCAGGAGTCGCCGGAGGCCGCGTCGGCCTTCTGCTGCGCCTCGTCGGCGGTGTCGCCCCCGGCCTGCCCCTCGGCCGCGACGGGCTCGCCGTCCTCGCCCACGAGCGCGGTCTCGGTCTCGATCTCGTCCTCGACCGGCTCGAGCGTCGGCGGGGTGACCGAGGCGATCACCGTCTCCACGTCGTCGAGCAGCGTGACGCCCTCGGGCAGGGTGATCTGGTCGAGCGTCAGCGTGTCGTTGATCTCCATCCCGGAGACGTCGTGCTCGATCGTCTCGGGGATGTCGCCGGGCAGCGCCTCGATGTTGACCTCGCGCGTCTCCTGCGAGAGCACGCCGCCGGCCACCACGCCGGGCGCGTGGTCGCCGCCGAGCAGATCGACCACCACCGTGGTGTGGATCGTCTCGTTCATGTTCACGCGCAGGAAGTCGACGTGGACCGCTTCGCCGCGCACGGGATGGCGCTGGACGTCCTTGACGAGCACAGGCGTCGTCGCGCCGCCGTCGACGGCGACTTGGAGGATCGCGCCCGACCGGGCCAGCGTGTTGCGCAGGATCCGCCCGTCGACCGCGAAGTGCACGGGCTCGTCGCCGCCGCCGTAGACCACGCCGGGAACGAGGCCCTCGCGGCGCATGCGGCGCGCGGAGCGCGAGCCCTCGGGGTCGCGCGAGGAGATGGACAGCGGTGAAGAGGTGTCAGAAGCCATGGGGGG
The DNA here is from genome assembly GCA_034664425.1 of Solirubrobacteraceae bacterium. Lineage (GTDB taxonomy): Bacteria > Actinomycetota > Thermoleophilia > Solirubrobacterales > Solirubrobacteraceae > DATBDM01. Next base: position 35,714 of record JAXDHR010000244.1, on the reverse strand, counting down.
AACGCGCATGCGCCGGGACGTTCGGAGGGCGCGCTGAGCGGCGAGCCATGGTAGCGGAACCGGGTCTGACGTCCCCCTGTCGGGGGTACCATCGCGCCTATGGCCCCCGACGAGGAGCTCGTGGTCATCTTCGCGATTCTCCACCTGGTCGCGCTCATGCTCGGCGGCGCGCTCTTCGCCTTGTTCCTGCGCTCGGATTCGCGGGCGCGCCCCGACGGCCCCGACGACGACGAGAGCGACGGGGGAGGCGGCGGCAACGACCGCATCTCCGACAAGCCCAAGACCAGTCCGTCGGGCGGCATCCCGCTCCCGGACGCCGAGCCGGCACCCGTGCGCCTCCGCGGCCACGAGCGCCTGTCGGACCTGCGCCCTCGGCCGCTGCGCCGGCCTGCCCGGGAGCCACAGCGCTCGCCGGTCCGCCGGCGCGTGGGCGCCTAGCTGGTCCGGATCACGCCGGGCACGGCGCCTCGCGGCCGATCGGGTCGGAGATCGAGAGCAACTCGACGCCGCCGCCGCTGAGCGGCCCGTCGCGCTGCGCACGCACGCACTGGACGATCGGCAGCCGCGTGCCGATGCGCCACGCCACTCGCCCGGTACCGACGCGGCGGGTGAGCGCCAGGTGCACGGATGGCTCGTAGAGCAGGATCTCGACCTTACCGGGCGCTTTCAAGCGTGCCGTGCGGGCGCGGACCGCGGCGGCGCACCCAGGCTCGGCGCGGCACGCCGGCAGCTCGGCGAGCACCCCGCCCGCGTTCCCGCGCGCCTGCGCCTGCAGGACCTCGAGTACGGTCGCGCGCTCGGTTCCCGCGCCGCTCAGCGCGATCGCCAGCAGCACGCAGACGGCCGCGAAGATGAAGGCCCCGACGCCCGCGACGATCCAAAGGCGCGCGCGGCGACGGGGCGGCGGCACGGGCTCAGTCGCCGGCGAGGTCGTCCCCCGACAGCTCGAGGAAGCGGCGGACACTGGTCTCCTGGCGCCCGAGCTGCTCGGCCATGTGATGGGCGTGCTCGGCCGCGACGTCGAGGAAGTCCTCGAGGCAGCGCTCCGGGTCGTCGCGCAACGGGTACACACGCGCCACGTCCTGCTGCGCGCACGCGATGCCCATCGGCGGCCGGCCCTCGGTGAGCGCCCGCGGCGAGCAGACGGCGGTGACGACGATCTGACGCTCCGGGGCGCGCAGGGCGGCCGGCAGCAGCCGCGCTGCGGGCAGGCGAACCTCGAGCTGGAGGCGGCGGTCGACCACCACCGTGGAGCCGGCCAGGTCCTCGAGCGGCTCCCGCCAGAGGTCGAGGACGACGTCGGCGCCGACGAGTGCGTCGCGCATCGCCGCCGCCTGCTCGGCATAGAGCTGCTCGGCCTCCTCGCGGTCGCTCGCGTCGCCGAGGTCGAGGTCGCACGGCACGCGCAGGAGCGCGTCGGCGCTGACGGATGCGCCGGCACCGCGGCCGCCGTGGGTGACGTAGGTCTGGATCGTGCCGAGGTCGCGGCGGCCGTGGAAGACGACCGTGAGCTGCTCGCACACCGGCAGGCCGCCGACGCGCAGGGCGACGGCCGCGGAGGCGTCCCGGTCGATCAGCGCCCGCCGTAGCAGCTCCTCGGGATGGTCCTCGTCCATGTCACCCTCCTTGCCAGGGGAGTTCCTCCTGCCCTGATGTTTACTCCCCCGGCGGCGGAAGGGAAGCGGTCGGGGACCCGAGTGTCCCGACGGCGCGAGGGGTACGCTCCGGGCCATGGGCCTGATCTACAAGCCGATCGGCATCGTGATCGGCCTCCTCGGCGGGCTCCTGGGCAAGCGCGTGTTCGACCTGGTCTGGGAGAAGATCGACGACGAGGATCCGCCGAAGCCGACGACCCACCAGACCACCTGGGCCAAGCTGCTCGCCGCCGCGGCCGTCCAGGGCATGATCTTCAAGACCGTCCGCGTCGTCACCGATCGCTACGGGGCGATCGGCTGGCACTACCTGACCGGCAACTGGCCGGGCGAGGAGAAGCCCGACCCCAAGTGACCCGCCGGCGCCGGCTCAGCCGCCGCCGCGGATGACGAACCCGCGCTCGGCGAGCGTGCCGAGCGCGTCCTCGAACGCGCCGAAGTCGCGCTGGAGAAGGTGATCGAGCGGCCGTCCCGCCGGCCCCTCGGCCCGCACCCAGCGGCGCAGGACGGACGCGCCTGCGCGCTCCTGCGCCTCGGCGAGCAGCTCGAGCAGGATCGGCAGCTCAGGCCGGTGGTCGAGGTCGCCGGACAGCACCTCGAGGGGGTCCGCGTCGAGCACCCGCAGCAGCTCCTCCTCGGAGAGGTCGAGCAGGGCCTGCAGGCCGGCAGCCGTGCCGCTCACAGCAGGGTTCGCTCGCGCGCCGTTGGCGCCCGGGTGCCGACGGGCCGGCTCAGTAGCGGATGACCAAGTCCGTGTCGTTGCTGTTGCCGGTGCTGCGCGAGGTGACCGTGCCGCCCTTCGCGTGGCGGTACTTCCCCGTCCCGCCCGTGATCTTGAAGACCTGCTTCTTGGCGCTGAACGAGACGGTCTGGCGGTCGGCGATGATCAGCCCGCGTGGGAGAGCGAGCTGCGCGTCGCAGTTCACGGTGAAGGTGGCCGGGTCCACGATGGTGCAGAGGAGGTGATCCCATCCGATGGGGCGCTTGGAGTGCCTCCGGTGGTTGCCCTTGAAGTCGTTGTCGGCGCCGATGAAGTAGGAGCCGGCGGAAGGCTGCGCGTTTCCGGGAAGCGGGTTGCCGTTGGGGTCGAACAGGCCGCCGGCGCTGGGGATGCTGCGCGACAGGAGATGAATCGTCGTCGCGTCAGCGGCTTGAGCGGTGGCGCCGGCGAGCGTGACGGCACCTGCCAGGGCGACGATCGCGGTACGGGTACGGGTCACGACAATCCTCTCTCAGGCGCATCCGCCCGGCTGGTTTGACCCCGCGATGCGACTCTCCCAGGATTGGATAGCTGCGGTCAAGAGCACCGAGATTACGGGCGTAACCACGTCACGGCTCCACGGCGGCTGCCAGCCGCCCCTAGAGCGGCGCGGCTCAGAACAGCTGGTTCTCTTCCCGTCGTGACGGCCTGTGATGGACTGTGACGGGAAGTGTCGGGTTTGCAGGGAGAACGACCACGCCAGACACCCTAGGGGTGATGTCCCGTGTCGGGGAGTCCTGCGGCGTTCGTTGGCGCGTTGTTAGCGCCGAAGCCCTTGCCGATAGCGTGCCGCGTTGTGTGGGCCACCTGGCCAACCGCTGCAGAGGCGATCGAGATGCCCGTCGATGAGCCACCCGCCGGGTCGTACAGCTCGGCGTCTGAGATCGACGCGGCGGGCCGCAACAGCCGACTGAAGGCCGAGCGACGCCGTGAGGGCGTGCGGCAGGCAATCCGCGGCCGCGGATCGTGCAGCGCCCCGGAAGCGTGCGCAGGAGATCGGTTCGGTGGAGGACGGCAAGGCGCGGCTGCCCGATCTGCCGGCCGACCCGCGTGCGCTTGCCGCTGACGGACGCGCCTCGTAGACGATTGGCCTGACCCCCTCGGCCGCGTAGTGGGCGGGCAAGCGCCGCGCGGAGTATGGTCGCCGCAACGGAGGGAGCTGACATGCCGCGAGAGTTACAGCCATGGGGTGGCGATGTTCGCCTTCCCGGATGGGTGCGGCGGCTGCTACGCCGACCGTCGGCGCCCGATACACCGGAGCGGATCCACGAGGCGCGGCAGCCTCAAGACGCAGGCGTCACGGTGGCCGAGCACGTGACCCGTGCAGACACACATCACTCCCGGCTGCCGCGGCCGGACCCCAAACGTCGCCCTAAGCGGCCCTGAGTCGGCGGACTTCCGCCCTCGCCAGCCCTTCGATCGGGAGCGGTCGATCATCCGTGCGGGTGACCATCATGGCTATCTCGCCATCCCACGGCAGGTGAACTTCCTCGACCGTGAGTTCGAGCACGGGCATGCAGTACGCGAAGAGGCTGCGAACCAGGGACGGCGAGCCCTGCTGTTCATCTTCGCGCCTGGTTCTGGGGCGTTCCGACTTGCAGCCCGTGGTCGCCGACCAGCACGTCGTAGCTCTTCTCGTTGGGAGCGGCGAGCTGGCCGGCGTAGTGGTCCGCGACGAGGCGCTCGGCGATGTCGGCGATGGGGTTGTTGTCCGGACGGACGATCTCCCGCCGGCGCAGTTCGGCCATGACCTGCCCGTAGAGCCCGATGACCTGCTCGTCCCCGCCGCTGGGGGCGAGTTCAAACCGTGGATGCTGATGCCGAACCTGCCGCTTGATCTCCAGTACGCGCGTGCGAGCCTCGCGCGCAAGGACAAGAACGCCACGGCGGCGTTGCGAGCGTTGAGGAAGGTCAACAAGACCCGCCGCGGGCTAAGCGACGACCAGCTTCGACTCGCCGCCGAAACCTACGAGTCGTTGGTTGCCGAGGGCGAGCAGTACCCGGTGAAGGCACTCGCTGCGTTGCACCGGGTCGATAAGTCAACGGCCTCGCGCTGGCTCAGTGCCGCACGCGACCGCGGTCTACTTCGAGACGAAAGGACGCGTAGATGCGCGGCCACTCGTACAAGCGCGGCTCGTCGTGGACCGTCGTTTGTGACGAGCCGACCGCCGATGACGGAAAGCGCCGGCGGCGGTCCAAGGGCGGATTCGCGACCCGCAAGGAAGCGCAGCGGTTCCTCACGGAGTGGCTGCCCGCCGTCGAGGGCACGCTCCGGCCACTGAGCATCCAGCGATACCGGTCGGTGGTGCGGCTCTACATCAGGCCAAGGATCGGCTCGCAGCGGCTTCAGAGTTTCTCGGGTGGCACGTTGAACGCTCTGTACGCCGACCTCGAGCGTGAGGGGCTGTCCGTCAGCACGCGCCGGCTCGTGCGCGCCGTCCTCGGCCGCGCCCTACGTGACGCAGAGCGCTGGGGTCATGTCCCGCGCAACGTCGCTCGCATGGCCGACCCGCCGGCGCGCGGTCGGAGTCGCGCCCAGGCTTGGACCGCTGGCGAGCTCCGCCGATTCCTCGATCACGTCAGCGACGACCGCCTCGTCTCGCTCTGGCGCCTCGCAGGCACTACCGGGATGCGCCGTGGCGAGCATCAGGAGACACAGCGCGTCGACTGCGAGTTCGCCGGCCCGGCCTACAAGGACAACGATCTCGTCTTCGCCGACCCGCTCGGCGGAATCATCCACCCGCAGAGGCGCACTGAGGCGTTCAGCCAGCACCGCAAGGCCGCGGGCATCCTCACAGGTAGCCTGCACACGCTCCGTCACACCGTGGCGACGTTGACGTTGACGGAGGGGGTCCGGTCCACATCGTGGCCGCCCGGCTCGGCGACGATCCGAGCGTCTCGTTAGCAAACGGCCGTGAACGACGCCCTAGAGCGGCGCGGCTCAGAACAGCTGGTTCTCGCCGCCGAAGACCTCGGACACCGAGTCGTCCGTGAAGATCCGGCGGATCGTGTCCGTCAGCACGTCGGCGACGGTCAGGACCTTGATGTTGGCCGGCGCGCCGGGGCGCTGCGGGATCGTGTCGCAGACGACGACCTGCTCGAACGCCGACGCGGCGAGGTTCTCGAACGCGTTGCCGGAGAGAACCGGGTGCGTGGCGGCCGCGAAGATCCGTCGCGCGCCCTCGGACTTGACCGTCTCGGCGGCCGCGCGCAGCGTGCCCGCGGTGTCGATGATGTCGTCGATGATCACCGCGGTCCTGTCCTTGACGTCGCCGATCACATAGGCGATCTCGGCGACCTGCTGGGCGGGGCGTTCCTTGTTGAGGATCGCGAGCTCGGCGCCGACCTTCTCCGCGAACTTCTTCGCGAGCTTCACGCGGCCGGCGTCCGGCGAGACGACCACGAGGTCGTCCAGCTGCATGTCGCGGAAGTACTGGGTCAGCATCCCCATCGACGTCATGTGGTCGACCGGCTTGGAGAAGAAGCCCTGGATCTGTCCGGCGTGGAGATCCATGGCGACCACGCGGTCGGCCCCCGCGATCTCGAGCGCGCGGGCGACGAGGCGGGCGGAGATCGGCTCGCGACCCATCGACTTCTTGTCCTGGCGCGAGTAGCCGTACCACGGCGTCACCGCGATCACGCGGTGCGCGGACGCGCCGACCGCCGCGTCGATCAGCAGCAGCAGCTCCATCAGCGCGTCGTTGGCGGAGATCCCGGTCGCGGGATTGCCGCAGGTCGGCTGCACGATGAAGACGTCCGCGCCGCGGACGGACTCCTCGAAGCGGCAGTAGACCTCGCCGTTGGTGAAGGTCTTCAGCTCGACCCCGCCGAGCGCGACGCCGAGCTTCTCGGCGATCCTGCCCGCCAGCTCGGGGTTCGCGCGACCGGACACCACCATCAGTCGCTTGTCGTGCTCGAGCGTGAGCGACGTGGCGAGCGGAACGGAGCCGGTGCGGGGGAGCGCACTCACGGTGCGGCCAGTGTACGCACACCCCGCGACAGCGTCGGCGCGCTCATGAGTCGCGCTCCGCGACACGGTCCGCATAGTCCGGGATGTTCGTCTGGCGTGCGCGGGCGATGCCGAGCGCGCGGGCCGGGATGTCGTCGGTGATCGTCGACCCGGCCGCCGTGTAGGCGTCGTCGCCGATCGTCACCGGGGCGACGAACATCGTGTCGACGCTCGTGCGCACGCGGGCGCCGATCGTGGTGCGGTGCTTGCGGCGCCCGTCGTAGTTGGCGGTGATGTTGCCCGCGGCGACGTTGGTCTGCTCGCCGATGTCCGCGTCGCCGATGTAGGACAGGTGCGGGACCTTGGTGCCCGCACCGATCTCGGAGTTCTTGATCTCCACGAAGGTGCCCGCCTTGGCGCCCTCGTGCAGATGTGCATCGGGGCGCAGGTAGGCGAACGGGCCGACGCTGCAGCCGTCCTCGACGCGCGCGCCGTGCAGGTAGGAGTGCGGGACCCGGACCTCGTCGCCGAGGTGCGTGTCGATCAATGTGGTCAGCGGCCCGACCACGCAGCCCGCTCCGACGCGGGTGCTCCCGCGCAGGAACGAGGACGGCTCTATCACCGTGTCACGCCCGATCTCCACGCCGGCGTCGACGACGGTGCTCGCCGCGTCGACGAACGTCACGCCCTCGCGCATGTGGCCCTCGGTGATGCGCGCCTGCATCCGCCCCTGCGCGTAGGCGAGGTCGACGCGGTCGTCGACGCCGTGGGTGAGCGCCGGGTCGGTGATCGGATGGGCCGCGACGTGCCCGCCGGCGGCACGCACGGCGGGGAGCACGTCGGGGAGGTAGACCTCGCCCTGGGCGTTGTCGGTGCCGAGCGTGTCCAGCGCCGCCAGCAGCGCCCCGCCCTCGAACGCGTAGACGCCGGTGTTGACCTCGCGGATCGCGAGCTCCTCGTCGGTCGCGTCGCCTGCGACCTTCGTCTCGGCAACGCGCGCGACCGAGCCGTCGGCGGCGCGGATCACGCGCCCGTAGCCGCTCGGGTCCTCGGGCTCCATCGTCGCCATGGTCGCCGCCGCCCCCGCCGCCTCGTGCGCCTCGACGAGGCCTTGGAGCGCCGCGGCGGTGAGCAGCGGCACGTCACCGTTGATGACCACCACGGTGCGGCCCGGGGCCAGGTGCTCGCGCGCGGCCGCGACGGCGTCGCCCGTGCCCTTGGGCTCCTGCTGGATCGCGGTGAGCACCCCTTCCGGCAGGTGGGGCGCGAGTCGCCGCCGCGGGTTGTCGACGACCACGATGGTCCCCGCCCCGGCCTCCCGGGCGGCAGCGACGGGCCAGGCGATCAGCGGCCGGCCGCAGAGCGGGTGGAGCACCTTCGGAAGCGCCGAGCGCATCCGGGTGCCCTCGCCGGCGGCGAGGATGACGACGGTTGGGGCGGGCACGTCGCGCATCGTAGTATCGGCCCTGCCGGCGCCGGGTCCCGGTCGCTGGGGAGTGGTGTAACTGGCTAGCACGGGTCACTTTGGCTGATCAAGACCGGGTTCGATCCCTGGCTCCCCAGCTCTCGTTCCTTGAGATTGGGTTCGAGCGGTAATTCCGTCCGCCACATGGGCGAACATACGTTCGTGCCGCGCCCTCGATCTTTCACCCGCCTCGAGTTCACGGAGGCCGTCGCCGCCTCGCGGACGATGACCGAAGCGCTGCGCCGGCTTGGCTTGCGGCCGGCGGGCGGTAACTTCGGCACCTTCCGGAAGTACGCCCACCACTGGGGCGTCTCGACGGAGCACTTCGATCCGGCCGCCGTCGCCCGTGAGAGCCTGCGAGCGCGCGGCAACCCAATCCCGCTCAGCGAGATCCTTGTGGAGCGCAGCAGCTACTCGCGCGCGCACCTGAAGGACCGGCTGTTGGCCGCCGGCATCAAGCAGCCCCGCTGCGAGTTCTGCGGCCAGGACGAGCACTGGCGCGGCGGCCGGATGGCGCTGATCCTCGACCACGTCAACGGCGTCGGCGACGACAACCGGCTCGAGAACCTGCGCATCCTCTGTCCCAACTGCGCCGCGACGCTCGACACCCACTGCGCGCGCAAGAACCGCATCGTGCGCGAGCCGATCGGGTGCGCCCGCTGTGGCGCCTGGTTCGTCCCGCGCTTCGATGAGCAGCGGTACTGCTCGCGCGCCTGCGGCTCCCGCTGGCTGCGGCCGCCGGACAGCCACGATCACCTGCGCCGTGCCGAGCGGCCGCCGTACGAGCAGCTGGTCGCCGAGGTCGAGGCGCTCGGCTTCTCCGCGGTGGGGCGACGCCATGGGGTCAGCGACAACGCGATCCGCAAGTGGATCCGGCGCTACGAGCGGGAGCTCTCGTGCGAGCCGCCATCCTGAGCCGTCCGGACCGACGCCGCGGTGGCGCGGGCGAGAACGCCGACGCCGCCCTCGAACGACACGCCCGGGACCTCGAAGTCGCGCGTGACCTCCTCGAAGCCCAGACGCGCGTGGAGATCGAGCGACGCCTGGTTGCTCGCATTCGCGAAGTACCAGACCGCCTCGGCGCGTGTCAGCGTCCACTCCATGCGGGCCCGCGTGAGCGCCTCGCCGACGCCAGCGCGGCGGCGCGCGGAATCCACGATCAGGCCGACCAGGTAGTAGCCCGGCGGCGGCGGGCGGTGGCCGCCCGGCTCGAGCCAGGCGACGCGCCCGGCGCCCGCGAAGGACCCGCCGGCCTCGGCGACCAGCACAGCGCCCGCCCGCGCCCGCAGCCGCCGGCGCAGCCGGTCGCGATGGACCGCGTCGGGCCGCCCGTCATACGCGGCCAGCACCGCCGCGTAGGCGGGGACGTCGCCCGGGACCGCGGACCGTACGAGCACCTCCGCGCGCGATCGCCTGGGCGGGCGTGGGCTGTGCTCGGCGAAGTCCATGACGCGTGGCACGGGGTGCCGATCAGCGGCTCCCGCGACGAAAGGCTTATCACCCCGCGCCGGCACGGCTACGCTCCGCGCTCCATGCGCCTGCGCCTCTCGCTCGCCGCCGTCGCGGCCGTCCTCGTCTCCGCTGCGCCGGCCGCGGCCGCGGGCGATCCGATCATGCCGCTCTCCCAGGTGCACTCGGGCATGCGCTGCACCGGCTACTCGGTGGTGCGCGGGACCACGATCTCCTCGTTCGACGTCGAGGTGCTCGACGTCGTCGACGGCGACCCGAACGAGAACGGCCCGCGGATCCTCGTCCAGGTGTCGGGACCCGCGGTCGACGGGACCGGCATCGGCCCCGGCTTCTCGGGGTCGCCGATCTACTGCCCCGGCGACGACGGCGTCCAGCGCAACATCGGCGCGATCTCCGAATCGATCGGCGAGTACGGCGGCAGGACGGTGCTGGCCACCCCGATCGAGGCGATCCTCACCAACAAGCCCGATGCGCCGCACGCCGGCGCGTCCGCCGCGAGCGCCGGCCCGCGACGCACTCAGCGCGTGCGACGGGCCGAGCGCCGGCTGCGTCGCGTCGGCGCCCGCTCGCTGACCGGGCCGTTGACCGTGTCAGGGTTGAGCGCTCCGCTGGGCCGCGCGCTCGAGGCCGCCGGGCGCCGCGCCGGCCGCCCGGTCCTGGCTGCGCCCGCCGGGCCGCTCGGCTCGTTCCCGCGCCAACCGCTGCGCCCCGGCTCGGCGGTCGCCGTGGGCTACTCGAGCGGCGACCTTCGGCTCGGCGCGATCGGGACGGTCGCCTACACCGACGACGCCGCCGTGTGGGCCTTCGGGCATCCGTTCGAGGCGGCCGGCCGGCGCTCGCTGTACCTGCAGGACGCCTACGTGTTCCACGTGGTCAACGATCCGAACGCCGGGGACGCGACGGGCGGCTCGTACAAGCTCTCCGCGCCTGGCCACGACGTCGGCACGCTCACGAACGACGCGCTCGACGCCGTCGTCGGTCGCGTCGGCGCGCTGCCGCGCTCGATCCCGATCCGCGTCCGCTCGCACGACGACGACACTGGCCGTGCGGGCACCGTCCACGTCAACGCGGCGAGCGAGACCGAGGTCGGCGATCCGACCGGGTTCTCGCCGGCCGGCCAGGTGGCGCCGCTCGCAGTGCTGCAGGGCGCGACCCAGGTCCTCGCCGCCGCGCCCGGGCGGCTCAGCGGGCGCATGTGCTTGCGGATCACGCTGCGCGAGCGCCGGACCCCGGCGCGGTTCTGCAACCGCTACGCCTCGACGATGAGCACGGGCGATGCCGGCGGCAACGGCGTCGCCCTCGACGCCGGCCTCGACGTGCTCGACGCGTTCGGGTTGATCGACGCCTACGAGGGCCGGCCGCCACACGTCACCGCCGTCCGGGCCACCGTGCACGCGCGCCGCGGCGAGCGGCTCGCGGCGCTGCGCTCGGTGCGTGCGCCGAAGGTCGTGCGCGCGGGGCGGCGCATGCGCCTGCGCGTGCGCCTGCAGCGCGTCCGCGGCGACGCGTTCACGCGCACGATCCGCGTGCGCGTGCCCCACGGGAGCGCCGGCCGCACGATGCTGACGCTGAGGGGCGCAGATCAGCCGCTCGGAAGCGCCGACGGCTTCGTGGAGCTGCTGATCGGCGACACCCAACCGCGCGCGCCGGCGACCCTCGACAAGCTTGTCGCGGCGATCGACGGCATCGGCCGCTACGACGGCGTGACGGCGCGGCTCGGACACCGCTCGGTTCGCGCCTTCCGCGACCGGGACCTGCTCGTCACCGGCCGCGCCAGGACGCACGTGCGCGTGCGCCCCTAGAAGCGCAGCACGGTGCCGGGCGGCGCCGGCGCGGCTGCGGCGGCGCGCGGGACCGCCTCGCGCAGCACCGCCGCGAAGACGTCGGTACTGCGCCGCATCATCTCCATCAGCGTCTCGACCGGGGTCGGCTCCGGCTTGACGCCGTTGGCCCAGTCGGTCGGGTAGCCCAGGAGCGCGTAAGGCAGCTCCGCCTCGCCGGCGAGCACGGTCTCCGGGCCCCCAGTCTGCGAGACCGCGGTCACGCCGGCCGCGGCGAGCCCGCGGATCTCAGCCGCCGTGTTGAAGCGCGGACCGTCGACGTGCCCGTAGCAGCCGCCGTCGCGCACCTCGACGCCGGCCGCCCTTGCGCCGGCCAGCACCGCGGCGCGCAGCCCCGCCGAGAACGGCGCATCGAAGATCCAGTGCCCGCGCCCCTCGTCGCCGGCCTCGGGGTAGAACGTGCACAGCTCCCCGCCCGCGAGCCGGTTGGCGAGGAAGTGCAGGTCGTCGAAGCAGACCGGCGCCCCGAGCTCGAGCCGGGGGTCGACCGCCCCGCAGACGGTGACGGCGATCGCCGCTGACGCGCCGAGTTGCGCCAGCGCCGCGATGTTCGCTCGGTGGGTGACGTGGTTGGAGAGCCGCGGATGGCCCTCGCCGTGGCGCGACAGGTGCAGCACCTCGGTGCCGGCGAACGTGCCGCGCGAGATCAGCGCCTCGCCCCACGGCGTCGCAACGGGTTCCGGGCCGTCGCCCTCGAAGCCCGGGAGCGCATACGTACCCGAGCCGGTGATGATGCCGATCACCATGGACGCGCACAGTAGGGCTCCGCCCCGTCCCGGGTGCTGACCCCCTCGTCCGCCCATTCCCCGACGGCTACGCTCGCTCGATGCTTGCAGCGCTGATCTCGATCCCCCCGAACGTCGGCTACGCCGCGGTCTTCGGGCTGATCGCGATCGAGACGATGGGCATCCCGGTGCCCGGCGAGACGGCGCTGATCGCCGGCGCGCTGCTCGCCCACAACGGGCAGATGGACATCGTGACGCTCGTGATCCTCGCCGCCGCAGCGGCGATCGTCGGCGACAACGTCGGCTTCGCGATCGGCCGCCACGGCGGCCGCCGGCTGCTGCTGCGCCCCGGCCCGTTCCTCGCCCAGCGCGAGAAGGTGATCGAACTGGGTGAGCCGTTCTTCGCCAAGCACGGGCCCAAGGCCGTCTTCCTGGGTCGCTGGGTCTCCGGCCTGCGCATCGCCTCCGCATGGCTCGCCGGCATCAACGGCATGTCATGGCGGGTGTTCCTCGTCTGGAACGCCCTCGGCGGCATCCTGTGGGCGTGCGCTGTCGGGTTCGGCGTCTACCTGCTCGGCGATGTCGCGCAGCAGATCCTGACCGTCGCCGGACCGGCTGCCGCCGCGCTGTTCGTCGCGCTGCTGGTGCTGGCCCTGTACGTGCGGCACCGTCGTTCCCACAGCGGCTGACGGGCTCGAACCCGGCGCCAGGCCGGGCGCCACCGCGGCGGGGGCCCGATGCGATAGGACATGGCCCGTGCCGGATAGCGAGCTGCGCCCCATCCGTCCCGAGGAGGTCGACGCGCATGTCGATGCGACGGCGCGCGCGTTCTACGACGAGCTGCATCCCGACGCGCGCGCCCTGTGGGCGGCCGCATGCGAGCCCGAGCGCACGCTCGACGCGTTCGCCGACGGCGAGATCGTGGCCACCTCCGGCTTGCTCAGCCGCGAGCTGACCGTGCCCGGCGCGGTCGCGCCGATGGCGGGGGTGACCTCCGTGGGCGTGCGCGCGGACCACCGCCGCCGCGGGCTGCTCGGCCGCATGATGCGCGGGCATCTGCAGGCGATCCACGCCCGCGGCGCGGAGGCGGTCGCCGCCCTGTGGGCCTCGGAGGCGACGCTCTACGGCCGCTACGGATTCGGCATCGCGACGCGCTGCGCCGACCTCACGGTCCGCTCCCCGGCCGCGCGGGTGGCGGCGGACGGCGAGCTCCCCCGGCCACGGATCGCGGCCGTCGACGCCGCTCGCCCCCAGCTCGCCGCGATCCACGACGCCGTCCGGCCCACCTGGCCCGGCATGCTGGGGCGCCCCGCGTCGAAGTGGGACAGCCTCCTGCGCGACCTCGAGCACGAGCGCGCGGATCGCTCGCGCCTGCAGGCCGCGCTGCTCGATGACGGCTACGCGGTCTTCGCGGTCCGCAGGGGCCAGACCGACGCGGGCAACCCGGACAGCGTCGTCGAGCTGCGGGAGCTGCTGGCGCGGACGCCGCGCGCGCACGCCGCGTTGTGGTCGTTCCTCCTGGGGCTCGAGCTCACCCGCCGCGTGGTCTGGGAGGAGGCGCCGGTCGACGAGCCGATCGTCCATCGGCTCACGGATGCCCGCGCGGTCAGCACGACGGTGTTCGACGCGCTGTGGGTCCGGCTCGTCGACGTTCAGCGCGCGCTCGCCCAGCGGACCTACCTCGCGCCGGTCGACCTCGTCCTGGAGGTCGCCGACGCGGTCTGCCCGCACAACGCCGGCCGCGTACGTCTGACGGGCGACGAGCACGCCGGATGCTGTGCGCCGACGACCGACCCCGCGGATCTCGCGCTCGACGTCCGGGAGCTCGGCGCGGTCTACCTGGGGGGCACTCCGCTGGCCACGCTCGCCGCGGCGGGTCGCGTGCGCGAGCTGACGCCGGGCGCGCTGGCGAGCGCCGACCGCGCGTTCCGCGCAGCGCGCGAGCCGTGGTGTCCGGAGATCTTCTAGCGGATCTCGACGGGCGTCCCGATCGGCATCAGCCGCGCGAGGGCGAGGATGTCGGCGTTGCGCATGCGGATGCAGCCGTGCGAAACGCGTCCGGGGATCAGGTCGGGTCGATCAGTCCCGTGGATGCCGACGAACCCGCCTGCGGGCCAGTCGGTGATCGTCTCCGAGCGCGCGCTCGTGCCGAACGCCACCGGGCCGTAGACGGGGCTGCGGTAGCGGGTGAGGCGGTTGCGGACGTAGAAACGCCCGCGCGGGGTCGGGGCGGCGGCGGTCCCGACGCCGATCGGAACGCGCAGGAGCGAGCGGCCGGAGCGCCACAGCGTCGCGCGCAGGCGCTCGAGGTCCACGTCGAGCCGGGTGTGGACGGTCTCGTAGCCGCCGAGCGCTGACCGGGGAACCCAGCCGGTCATGCCATTGGGGAGAACCGCGAGGCGCACGTGCACCCAGCGCGCGCCCGTCGCGTCTCGACGCAGCCGGAGCACGGCGAGCGCGTTGTCGGTCCCTTCGGGCGTCGTCGCGGCGACGGAGGCGACGACCGGCGCGTCGGGGCCGGGAGCGTTGCGCGCCAGTGTCGCGTGACGGACCGGCGACCAGTGCGCGAGGTCGGCGCGGGCGAGCCGCCGCGCCGCGCCCGGGACGAAGGCGGGGCTCACCGGCGCCGGAAGGACGCGGGCCGCGGCGCCGGTCATCCCGGCCGGCGCCGTGTCCGTGCCCGTTGCCGGGAGTACGAGCGCCGCCGTCGCGCTCGCGGCGGCGGCGCCGGCGAGCGCACTCGCGAGCGCCGCGCGCCGGCGCATCACCCCGTGAAGCTCGGCGAGGAGCTCGACGTCATCTTCGGAGCGCCGACGATGAAGTGGGTACGCCCCACCGCCCCGCGCACCGAATGCAGCGTCCGCGGCTGGTCGAACGCCGCCGGGGCCGGCGTCGCGCCGACGATGTGCCGCGCCCACGAAGCGTGCCGCGCCTCCACCGTCAGCAGCCCGAACAGCGCGGCGGTGAGCCGGCGGTCGTGCATCCGCGGCGTGACGCCGGTCAGCAGCGCCACGGTGAGGTCCTCCATCGCCACCGCGGTGCGCGTGAAGTCGCCGTCGGTCTCCGTCGCCCGGCCGAAGTCGAACGACGGCTTCGGGCCCGCCTTGGGGCCGAGGACGGACGCGATGATCTTCACGTGCGCGCGCTCGTGGGCCCCGAGCGTCCGCGCCCAGATCTGCTTGGCCTTCGCCATCCGGCGGATCGTCCCGATCTCGTCGGCCTGCGTGTAGAAGGTCGCCTGCAGGCGCTCGAAGCGCAGCCCGAAGTTGAGTATGTCGACATCGTTGATCGCGGCCTGCGCGCTCGCCGGCCGCGTCGCGAGCGCGGCGAGCGTCGCCGCGCCGCCGAGCGCGGCGGTCCGCAGCAGCTCGGCTCGGGTCGGTCCGCAGAGTCGCGCGATCGCGTCCAACAGTGCCTCGTCGCGATCGATCTCGCCGAGCGTGATCATGCGATCAGCCCCCGTGAGCGCAGGTCGGAGATGACGGCTTCGCCACGCCGCCCGGGGTCGGCCGCGTCCGGCGCGGGAGCCACGCCGGCGAGGTTGCGGATCCACGCCGCCTGACGCGCCTCGACGGAGACGAGCGGCGCGATCGCGGCGACCATCGCCCCGGTCAGGTTCGCTGCCTGGCCGATGTAGGCGCCGATCGCGGCCTCTTCGAGGTGGATCGCGGCGGTGCGGAAGCGCTGCGGCGAGCGCACGGCGTCGCCGGTGTCGACTTGCTGGTGCGCCCGCGCCCGCGAACCGAGGTGCTTGCGCAGAAGGGCGATGTGCTCGCGCTCCTGAGCCGCCGCGGCGGTCGCGTACTCGCGCAGCGAATGGTCGATCGCGTCGGTGTCCAGCGCCGCGCGGTAGAAGTCCTCCTGGGCGTACTCCAGTGCGAGGAACACGTTGAGGATCTCGAGGTCTGTCGAGCGCGAGGGAGACGCCTCCGTGCTGCCGCCGCGCGCACCGATGGCGATCCCGCCGGCTGCGACCGCACCACCGCCGAGCGCCGCTCGCAGAAAACCGGCGCGGGTCCATCCACCCGCCGCGCGCGGGCTTGTCGTGGTGCTCATGCGGTCTCCCCTTTTCGCTGCTCGGTCAGTTCCGGCACCTCGATGTGCGCCGGCGGCTCGCCGACCCCGCGCCAGACATAGCGCTCCGCGTACCAGCCGCCGCCGCGACCGACGACCTCCCAGCCCGCCGCGCGCAGCGCCCGTGCGAGCGCCAGCGCGGCGCCGCGGTGCTCGGGTGCCTTCGAATCCGGCGGGCTCATGAACAGCCAGCGCAGCGGCTGCGAGCGGGCGACGATGCGGCTGCGGGCGTCGCTGCCGTCGGGCGGGTGCACCGTCGCCGTGAAGCGCGAGGCGGAGTAGCCGGCGTCGAACCGGATCTCGCAGCGCCACAGCGCGCTGGCGTCGGGCGGCCATCCGGAGCTGCGCTTCTCCGCGGGCGCCGCCGCCGTAGCGGCCGGCCGCGGCGGCTTAGGCCTGGCGGCTCGCCGTGTCGCGGGCTGGGCCGTTCGCTTCGGCGCGGGCCGCTTCGGGGCGCGGGCGGACGCTCGCTTCGGCGCCCAGGCGAAGTACTTCTCGTACCAGACGGGGCCGGGCTCGGCCGGCGTCCATCCAGCGTCGAGCAGGCGGCCTTCGAGCTGCTCGACCGCCTGCGTCATCGCGTCGACGGCGCCGCTGTCGGCGGGCGGCCACGGCAAGACCGCCGAGCGGAGGATCGGCGCCGCCTCCGAACCGTCCGCCGCGCGGGCGACGACCCGGAAGTGCGCAACGTTTCCGTCCTCGATCCAGTCGATGCCGGCAGTCCACGCGCGGCTCTGGTCCGGGGGGGCGGCGCCCTGCCGGCTCCGCCCGGTGGCGTCGTTCGGCGCGGCGCCCGGCGTCGCGCGTCGCCGGCGCCGGAGCAACACGACCGTCCAGATCGCGATCGTCGCAGCCGCGAGGACCACGATCATCACGACGATCAGGGGTGACCACGCCGAGTCCTGCGCGGCGGATTGCCGCGGACGCGCCGCCGCCCGGGCCGGCGCGCGGGCCGCAGTGCGGTCGGCGACCGGGGTCGTGGCGGCGCGGGTGGCTTTCGGCCGGCCCGGGCGCAGCGGGTACGTACGCCACAACCCGGACGCCGACGGCGATGGGGTCCGCCTCGGCGAGCTGCCCGGCGACGCGGTCTGTGCGGGCGACGGGGCCGCGAGGCCGGTCGCGATGACGACCGCCGTCAGCGTCAGCGCAGACGTGCAGCGGCGCGGGAGCGTGGACGCGCGCATCGGCGGCTCACGTCCCGACGCCCAGGCGGTCGCGCATCGCCGTCAGGTGCTCGAGCAGCTGCTCGGCCTCGGCCCGCGCGGCGGCGGCCGCCTCGCGGGCCGGATCGATCGCGGCGGCGCGCTCGCGCAGCGTCGCCAGCTCCTGCTCCGCAGCGTCCGCCCGCCGCTCGGCCGCGGCCAGCTCCGAGCGCGCGGCCTCCAGCTCGTCGGCGACGGCCCGGCTCCCCGCCAGCGCGTCCGCTTGCGCCTGCTCGAGCGTCGCGCGCTCGATGGCGAGCGTCTCCTCGGCCGTGGCCCGCACCGACGCGAGACCCTCGAGGAAGCGCTCGGCGTTCGCGTCGCGCTCGGTGCGCGTCGCCTCCAGATCGCTGCGCGCCCGGGCGAGCTCCTCCGTCGCCCGCTCGAGGGAGCCCTCGAGCTCGCGCGCCCGCTCGAGGGCGGCGAGCAGGTCGGCCTGCAGCCGCAGGCGCGTGGCGGTGTCGAGCAGGGGCGACTCGACCGGGGCCCCCGCGGGTGTCGCGAGCTCGGCCGGCGCCGGCTCCGGTTCGGGCTCGTGCTCGGGCTCAGCGACCGCGCCGCCGTCGCGACGCCGCACCTCGAGCAGCTCGTGCCGGAACGACCGCCGGCGGCTGCGCGGTGCGGGCAGGTCCACGACCAGCTCCTCCCCCAGTTCGAGTGTGGCGACCTCGAAGGCGGCGGGCGCCTCCAACCAGGCAAACGACGCGTACCAGTCGCCGCTCGGATCCGGCGCCTGCGTCTCCGGCACGGCCGGCAGCCGCCGGACCCAGTCGAGCCCGCGAACGACCAGGACCGCGTCAGCCGGCGCGTCGCCGATCCCGGAGAAGCGCCCCGACAGCTCGAGGCGGTCGGGCGCCGCCCACGTGAAGCGATCGAGTTCGAAGGTCGGGCCAGCCTCCACGGGCATCCCCGCGCTCCGGCGCCCATCGCGGCCGCCACTCATGGCCGAGACAATAAGCGCCGAGTACGCGCGGCTTGCGCGCCGGTGCCAGCCGCCTGACGCCGCGGCGGGAACCTCGCCCCAACCCTGGACCAAAGGCCAGGGTGAGCGGACCGCTCAGCGGTCCTTGGTGCCGCGCGGGACGCGGCCGCCCTTGGCGCCGGCCTCCGTGGCCGGCCCGCGCGGCGCGGCGATGCCGAGCACGCGCATCGCCTTCAGCCCGAGGCCGAGCTTCTCACGCCCGTCGGTCGAGGAGACGTCGAGGCCGGTCAGGTCGCGCACGCGCTCGAGCCGGTAGCGCACCGTGTGGCGATGGGTGAACAGCCGCTGCGCGGTCCCCGCGACGTTGCCGTCGGCGTCGAGGAACGTCTCCAGCGTCTGCACGAGGTCGGTCTCGTACTGCTCGTCGTAGGCGACGAGCGGGGCGATCGTCTCGGCGTAGAAGCGCTGCAACTCGGCCGCGTCCTCGCTCATCGCCGGAAGCAGCAGCCGGTAGGCGCCCGTGTCCTCGAAGGCCAGCACGTTCGGGGCCTCGTCGTCGTCGCCCGGCCGCCCCTCGGCGACGTTGGCGGCGAGGATCGCCTCGTTGCCGGCCCGGTACAGGTCGACGGGATCGGCGGCGGTGCGCGAGTGCCCGATCGCGAAAGTGAAGCCGTGCAGCGCGGAGCGCAGCTCGCGGCCGATCGCGTCGGCCGCGCGGCGGACGTCGGTGTCGCCGGCGGCGGGGACCAGCACCACGATCTGGCCCGCGCCCTCGGGCGGCGCGTCGAACATCGCCGCGAGCGCACCGGCCGACGTCGCGCGCGCGGCGCGCTCGGCCGCGGCGAGCACGCGCGCCCGCCAGTCCTCCTCGGCGGGCGCGTAGTGGTGCGTGCGGACGACGACGACCGCGCCGCCGCCCGCCAGGTCGGCGCCGAGCTCCTCGCCGCGGGCCACGATGTCCCCGCGGTCGGTCACCTCCCGGCGCAGCACGGCCGCCAGGAACGCGGTCGACGCCGCCTCTGAGGCGCGCTCGGGCGCGCGCAGGCGCTCGACCTCGGAGGCGATCAGCGTGGTGACGAGCCGCAGCAGAGCCGGCGTCGGATCGCCGCCGCGCCCGCGCAGGCGCAGCCGCCCCACCGCCGCGTCGCCGACGCGCAGTTCGTGCGTCGAGACCCCTGACGCGTTGGCCATCAGCGCTCGCTCGTCGGCCGACGAGCGCGCGGCGACGGCGAGCACTGAGCTCGAGCGGTCGATCAGGACGAGCGAGGCGTCGAGCGCGCGCGCCGCGGCGCGCACGACCTCGGGGAGGCCGAGCCCGGACTCGACCGCGTCCGAGATCGCCGCGAGCGCTCCGAGGTCGAGAGCGGCGGCCTCCGCCAGGCGTTCGCTCTCAGCCATGTCAGAGCCGGTCGTAGTACCAGAGCACGACAGCCCCGACGCCGGCCCCGCCCATGACGAAGGCGGCGAGCACGTAGACCGACAGCAGGATCGCCACGAAACGGTCGCGCAGGCGCCAATAGGACGTCCACGCCGGCACCGCCACCAGGGCGATCCACGCGATCAGCGAGATGACGCTGGCGGCCCCGACGACGGCGTAGGTGATCTGGCGGTCGGTCATCGCTCACCCGCCATTGTGGCGCACCCGGCCCAGGACGAGGGCCGCGACGCCGACGGCGCACCACACCGCCACGCCCAGCGCGATCCCGCCGAGCACGTCCGTGAAGTAGTGAGCCCGCAGGTAGACGCGCGTCGCGCCGACGACCACGACGAGCCCGGCGGCGACGGCGATGGCGGCGAAGCGCACGGCCCACCCGCTCCCCGCGCGGACGAGCACGGTGGCGCAGGCCACGAGCGAGACGACATAGGCCGCATGGCCCGAGGGGAACGAGGAGAGCACGGTGTCGACGAGCGACGCGGTCGGCCGGGGACGGTTGTAGGACGCCTTGGCGAGATGCACGGCGAGCACGCTCAGGCCGAAGCCCGCCACGAGCGTCGCCGCGTCGAGCCGGCGCCGCTTGAACGCGGCCCAGGCCGCCGTGACCGCGACCAGGACGCCGATCACCAGCGACGTCCCGAGGTCGGTCACCACGCGGGCCACGTCGACGAGCCAGCCCGTGCGCAGATCACGTGAGAGCTCGGCCATCGCAGCGTCCGCGCCACTCAGGCCCCCGAGGCCGCCCGTGCGGATCGTGTCGCCGATCAGCAGGAAGGCGAAGCCGCCGACCGCGAGGCCGGCCAGCATCGTCGTCAGCTCGAGGCCGAGCCCGGCGCCCGGGGTGAGCCGGTGCATCGAGAACCGGACGATGCCCTCCGCGCCGGCCGCCGTCGGCCGGCCGAGCCAGCGCCACAGCGGCCCCACGGCGCGAACGACGGGCCGCCAGAGCCGGCTGTCCTCGCGCTCGGCGAGCCGGCCGCGGACGCGCTCGCGCAGCGCCTCGTCGTTGCGCAGGCGCACGAGCCCGTAGATCGCGGCGATGATCACCACGACCGTGGCGAAGGCGAACAGCCCGCGCGACACGTAGGTCGTGAGCTGATTGAACGAACGCCAGAAGACGTACCCGAGCACGCAGAAGGTCGCCGACCAGGCGCCGGCGCCGAGCACGTCGTACGGCAGGAAGCGACGGAGCGGGAACCCGGACGCCCCGGCGACGAACGGCGCCAGCGGACGCACGAAGCCGATGAAGCGCCCGATCACGATCGTCGCCCCGCCGTGACGCTCGAAGAAGCCCTCGACCGTCTTCAGCCGCTCGTCGGTGATCTTCAGCCGCTCGCCGTGGCGCAGCAGCCACTCGCGCCCGAGCCGCTGCCCGACCGTGAACGACGTCACGTCGCCCAGCACCGCAGCGGCCCAGACGATCGCGATCAGCACGGCGAGCGAGATGCGCCCCTGGCCCGCGACGAGCCCGCCGACCAGCACCGCGGTCTCGCCCGGAGCGACGAGCCCGATGAACGCGCCGGTCTCGAGGAAGGCGAGCAGGCCGACGAGCAGGTAGGTCCACTTCCCCAACGCGGTGCCGGCGTCCTCGATCAGCTTCTCGAGGTTGGGCAGGTGGATCAGACCGGCGCCGATGGCGAGGGCGGCGGCGACGACGATCCAGCCCGCTGCGAGCGTGACCCGGCCGTGGGCGTGACGACGGGCGAGCAGGTAGCCGCCGATGGCGACTGCGCCGAGCAGCCACGTCCACTTGACGACGGCGACGACGACGATCACGGCAGCGGCTGCGGGGCCGCGAACGCCGGGCCGGTCGGCTCGGCGGCGACCGCCCGCGGGTAGGCGGCGATGAGCGATCGCGCGGCGGCGACCGCCTGCTCCGCGGTGGGCAGGATCCCGAACACCGTCGGTCCCGAGCCGGAAACGAGCGCGTGCACGGCCCCCGCGGCGCCGACCGCCTCGAGCGCGGGGTCGATCAGCGGGCACAGCCCACGCGCGGCGGCCTCCAGGTCGTTGTGGACGCGCTCCGGGGCGAGCGGGGTGGCACGCAGCTCCGCGGCGAGCGCTTGGAGCTCGGCCTCCGGGCGTGGGGGCGAGCCCGCATCGAAGGCGCGGTAGACGTCCGGGGTCGCGAGCGCCGCGTCGAGCGGCACGATCACGAGCCCGAACGGCGCCGGGTCGGCGAGCGGCTCGACGTGCTCGCCCGCGCCGTGCATCAGAACGCGGCCCGGGCTGAGCTGCGAGGGGACGTCGGCGCCGAGGCCGACGGCGAGCTCGTGGAGCACGGCGGGGTCGTCAGCGCCGGACGCCGCGGCGGCAAGCCGCAGCGCCGCCGCCGCGTCGCCCGAGCCGCCGCCCATGCCGGCGGCGATCGGCACCCGCTTGGAGATCTCGAGGCGCTGCGGCGGGGCGTCCCAGCCGGTGCGGGCGCGAAAGGCGGCGAGCGCGGCTCCGGCCAGGTTCGGGCCCTCGACGCCCGCGCAGACGACCTCGTCGGCGCGCGCGCCGGGCGTTGCCGGGCCCAGCGTCAACCGGTCGGCGAGCGACACGGGCTGCACGACCGAGACGAGCGGGTGCAACCGGTCCGACGCGCGCGGTGCGCCGACGAACAGCGCGAGGTTGACCTTGCCCGGCGCGAGGGCGCGCCACCCCGCGGTCATGGCGCCTCCAGGCGCGCATGGAGCTCGCGCCAGGCAGCCGGGGGGAGTGACTCGGCGCGCGCGTCGACCGGCCGGCCCATCGCCTCGAGCGCCGCACGCACGCGCACGCGCCGCTCGCGGTCGGCGCCGGGTGCCAGCGCGAGCGACCGGGCGAGCGCCTTGCGCCGGTGGGCGAACCCCTGTTGCACGAGCGCCCGCAGCGACGGCGGCACGGGGCCCGCGCCGGGGCGGCGCACGAGCTCCACGAGCACCGAGTCAACGTTCGGCACGGGATGGAAGACCGAGCGCGACACGCTGCGCAGCACGCGCACGTCGCACGCCAGCTGGGCGAGCACCGACGGAATCCCGTACGCGTCGCTGCCGGCGGGCGCGGCGAAGCGCTGGCCCACCTCCTTCTGCACCATCGCCACCCAGCGCCGGGCGCTCGGCAGCTCCTCGATCGTGCGCAGGATCACCGTGGCGGCGACGCCGTAGGGCAGGTTCGCGACCACCTTCGTCGGCGCGGGAGCGAGGGCGGCCAGGTCGAGCCGGACCGCGTCGCCGAGGTGCAGCGTCGCGTTCGGGTGCGGGTCGAGGGCATCGCGCAGCGGCGGCTCCAGGCGCCGGTCGAGCTCGACGACGTGGACATGCCCGGCGCGCTCGGCGAGGTACTCCGAGAGCACGCCGAGGCCGCCGCCGACTTCCAGCACGACGTCGTCGCGGCCGAGCTCGGCCGCGCGGCCGATCACGTCGAGGATGTTCGAGTCGATCAGGAAGTTCTGGCCCAGATCGCGGTTCGGGTGTATGCCGAAGGCCTTCATGCGGCGCAGGCTGGGCTGCGCGGGGAGGTGGCTCACCAGCCCAGCAGCCGCGCGGCGTTGTCCGTGACCGCCGCGTCCAGCGCCTCGTAGGGGATCCCGCGCCGCTCGGCGACGAAGCGTGCGGTGTGCACGACGTAGCCCGGCCGGTTGCGCTCGCGGCGCACCGCCTGCGGCGTCAGGTAGGGGGCGTCGGTCTCGACCAGCAGCCGGTCGAGCGGGACGCGCACGGCGGCGTCCGCGAGCTCGGCCGACTTCGGATAGGTCACGTTGCCCGCGAAGGAGAACCACCAGCCGCGCTCCAGGCACTCGTCGAGCCGGTCGGGCATCGAGAAGCAGTGCAGCACGACCTCGAGCCCCGCGGCATGCTCGGCCAGCGTGGCGATCGTGTCGTCGTCGGCGGCGCGGGTGTGGATGACCAGCGGCTTGCCCAACTCCTGCGCGAGGTCGATCTGAGCGCGGAACGCGCGCTCCTGGTCGGCGCGCGGCGCGTAGTCGCGGTAGTCGTCGAGCCCCGTCTCGCCGATCGCGAGGCAGCGCGGGTGCGTGGCCAGCTCGCGCAGCTCCGCGGTGATCGCGTCGTCGTAGCCCGTCGCCTCGTTGGGATGGTGTCCGATCGCGGCGAAGACCGCCTCGTAGGTCTCCGCGGCGGCGAGCGCCGCGCGCCGTGAGGGCCCGTCGATGCCGACGGTCAGGATGCGTCCGACACCCGCGGCAGCCGCCTCGGCCACCAGCTCCCCCGCCGGTGCCGGACCGCGGTCGAGGTGGGTGTGGCTGTCGATCACGGCGGGCTAGTCCTGCGGCTTGGGGAACAGCGGCGCGAGCCGCTCGACCCGCGCGCCGCCCGGCGCCGCCCCATACTCCGCGCCGGTGAGCGCGGGCTCCTCGCGCCCGAGCGCGGCGAGCAGCTTGGCGGCGCTCTCGGGGATGTACGGCGTGAGCAGCACCGCGATCACGCGCAGCCCCTCGGCGAGCGAGCGCAGCGTCGTGTCGAGCTCGCCCGCGCGCGTCTCGTCCTTGGCCAGCTGCCACGGCGCGCGCTCCTCGACGTAGCGGTTCAGCCGCCGGACGCGCTGCCAGATGCGCTCGAGCGCCTGGGTGATCTCCGCCCGGTCGAGCAGCCCGGAGACCTCCTCGCGCAGGCCGGCGAAGTCGGCGCCGAGCTCCGGATCGACGTCGACCTCCGGCACGATCCCGTCGCGATAGCGGCCGATCATCGCCGTCGTGCGGCTGGCGAGGTTGCCGAGGTCGTTGGCGAGCTCTGACTCGTAGCGCTCGCCGAAGGTGACGGTCGAGACGCCGCCGTCCTGGCCGAAGGAGACCTCGCGGAAGCAGTAGTAGCGCAGGGCGTCGGCCCCGAAGCGGTCCATCACCTCGAACGGGTCGAGCACGTTGCCCAGCGACTTGGACATCTTCGTCTCGGTGCCGCTGGCGTCGCGCATCAGCAGGTAGCCGTGGATGAACAGGTGCTCGGGCAGCGG
Source organism: Solirubrobacteraceae bacterium (assembly GCA_034664425.1). Classification (GTDB taxonomy): domain Bacteria; phylum Actinomycetota; class Thermoleophilia; order Solirubrobacterales; family Solirubrobacteraceae; genus DATBDM01. The sequence continues at coordinate 11,284 of JAXDHR010000244.1, read as the reverse complement.
CAGCCCGGCGGCCATCAGCATCGCCGGCCAGAACACCGCGTGGAACTTGAGGATGTCCTTGCCCATCACGTGGTAGGTGGCCGGCCAGAACTTCGCGGTCAGGTCCTCGCCGTCGCGGGCGAAGCCGAGCGCCGTGTAGTAGTTGAGCAGCGCGTCGAACCAGACGTAGAAGACGTGCCCGTCGTCCCACGGCACCTCGACGCCCCAGGTCAGCTTGCGCTTGGACCGGCTGAGCGAGACGTCGTTGAGCCCGCCGGTGATGAACGCCGCGGCCTCGTTGCGGCGCTGGCGCGGGGTGACGAAGTCGGCTCGCTCGGCGTACAGCGTCTCGAGCCGATCCTGGAAGCTGCTGAGCCGGAAGAACCAGTTCTCCTCCTGCTCGCGGTCGAGCGGGATGCGGTGGATCGGGCAGGTGTTGCCTTCCGCGACCTCCTGCTCGGTCTTGAAGTCCGCGCAGCGGGGGCAGTACCAGCCCTCGTAGGTTCCCTTGTAGGTGTGGCCGTTGTCGTGGATGCGCTGCATGACCTCCTGGACGCGGGCCTCATGGCGGGGGTCCGAGGTGCGGATGAAGAAGTCGTTGGAGGCGTTGATGCGCGGCATCAGCGCCTGGAAGCGCGCCGCGTTGCGGTCTGCGAGCTCCTGCGGAGTCACGCCCTCGCGCTCCGCCGCCAGCGCGACGGGCTCGCCGTGTTCGTCGGTGCCGGTGAGGAAGAACACCTCCTCGCCGCGCTGGCGCATGTGGCGCGCGAGGATGTCCGCGCCGATCGTCGTGTACGCGTGGCCCAGGTGCGGCGCCGCGTTGACGTAGTAGATGGGCGTCGTGACGTAGAAGGCCATGCGGGCGTCGAAGGCTAGATGGTCGCCTGTGCCAGGGCGCGCTCGCCGGGTCGTGACCGGCCCGGCGCCGCGGGGCGTCAGTCGTGCAGCGAGCGCCAGGCGAGGACGCCGCCGAAGCAGATCAGGCCCGCGCCCGAGAGGGCGTCGACGGCCTTCAGCGCGCCGGGTCCGAGCGCGCGGCGCGCGAGCGCGACGCCGGTCGCGAGGATGCACATCCAGCTCAGGCTCCCGAGCCCGACGCCGGCGAGCAGCCCCGCGGTGCCGCCGCCATGCGCCGCCGCGCCCGCGGTCGATGCGGCCGCGAAGATCGCCGCCCATGACGCGATCGTCAGCGGGTTCGAGGCCGTCGCGGCGAGCGCGGTCGCGAACGCGCGCGGTGCCGACGCCACCTCCTCCGTGACCTCGCCGCCGTCGCGCACGCGAACCGCCGACCACAGCGTCCGCGCGCCGAGGGCGACGAGCACCGCCGCCCCGATGGCGCCGAAGGCGACGCGCAGCGGGTCGATCGCGAGCAGCCCGGCGGCCCCGGCGGCGCCGGCCGCGGCGTACAGCGTGTCGACGATTGCGACCGCCGCGCCGATCGCCAGCCCGACGGCGACACCGGCGCGCAGCGTCGAGCGGATCGCGAGCAGCGAGATCGGCCCCACCTGCAGGGCGACCATGAAGCCGAGGCCGTACCCGACGAGCAGCGCGGTCATAACGCGAATCTTCGCGCGTCGCGGCGGCGGCGTGCCGGAGTGGCGCCGTTCCGGGTGGCAGGCGGGCGGGTTCGAGCCTGGTCGCGACGCGCCCGCGCGTGTCGCGTTTCCGTCCCCTCACCCACAAACGCGCCCAGCGCTCCGATCGGGTGCACGCCTCACACTCCCTACCCGGACGGGGTTGACCTTGGCAGCGCGAGGCGCGCGAGCCGCGGCGATCGCCGCCGGCGCGCGCGGACGACACCGCCGGTGGACGCGCCGGCGAGCAGCAGGGCGACGCCCGCCCAGACGGGCCAGGGCGCGACGGGCCGCGAGCCCGCGGCGCGCGGCGGCACGGCGGGCGCCGGCGGCGTCAGGGGCACGAGACGGGGTGCCGGGCTCCTCTCCGGCGCTGCGCGCCGCGTCCGCTCACCGCGCGCACGGATGCCGGGAGGGGGCCCGACGGGCGACCACGGGTCTCGGTGGGGCATGAAGCGCAGCGGATCGACGTAGCCGAACCGCTCGCCCGCGCGGCGGACGCCGAAGTGCAGACCGGCGTGCCGTCCCTGGATGCCTGCGGCGGTGGCCACGGCGCGGCCCGCCGTCACGTGCGCCCCGCGGCGGACGGCGATCGACGCGAGCGGGAGCACGCTGGCGTGCCAGCGACCGCACGCGACGGTGACGACGCGCCCGCTCGCGCCGACGCGACCCGCCACCACGACGCGACCGCTGCACGGCGCGCCGACCGCGGTGCCCGGCGGCGCCGCGAGGTCGACGCCGCGATGCCGTCCGGCGGCGAACGGGCTGCCATGGACGTCGAACCCCCGGGTCACGGCCCCGAGCACCGGCCGCGCCCAGCGGAGGGCGCGGGCCGGCGCGCAGAGCGGGCCGCACAGCGCCGCCGCGGCGAGCGCGAGCGCGAGTGTGAGCGCGGCGAGCACCGCACGAGGCGAAGGACGGCGGGGCGGGGCGAGAGCGGCCATGGGACCGACCGTAGGGCCGCGGGACTCGGAACCGCCCCGATGCGCGTGAATCGGCACACAACCGGTCCGAACTCGTCACGAAGCACGCCAGAGACGTGACGGTTCGCGGGCCTATTCCCCTCGTGACACGGCTCGATACAGCGCATTCGCAGGGGCGCCCGTCAGCTCCGCCACGACCGACGCCGCCGGCCGCAACCGCGCCCCCGCGTCGACGAGCCGGCGCACCGCGTCGACCGCCCCCGGATCGACTCCCGACGCCGGCGGCGCGCCGCCCACCACCAGCACCACCTCGCCACGCGCCGGCGCTGATTCGTAGCGCGCCGCAAGCTCGGCTGCCGTACCGCGGACGATCTCCTCGTGCACCTTCGTCAGCTCTCGGCAGACCGCGACCGGCCGCGACGGATCGACATCGGCGAGCGTTCGCAGCGAGGCCGCCACCCGGCGCGGTGACTCGAACGCGACGACGGTGTCCGGCGACCCCAGCACCTCGAGCAGTGCTCCTCGCTTGCGCGGCAAGAAGCCCGCGAAGCGCCAGGCGTCCGACGGCAGGGCCGAGGCGACGAGCGCCGCCAGGGCCGCCGACGGGCCCGGGAGCACCTCGACCGCCAGCCCGGCCGCGACGCAGCCCCGCACGAGCACGTAGCCCGGGTCCGAGACCAGCGGCATGCCGGCGTCCGAGACGAGCGCGACGGTCGCGCCGCCCCGCATCCGCTCGACCAGCTCCGCGGTCCGCTCGCGTTCGTTGTGCTCGTGGTAGGAGACGAGCGTCGCCGACACCCCGTAGCGTTCGAGCAGCACGCGCGTGCGACGCGTGTCCTCGCACGCGACGATGTCTGCGTCGCGCAGCGCCGCCAGGACCCGCAGCGTGACGTCCTCGAGGTTCCCGATCGGCGTCGGGCAGACGATCAGGCGGCCGTCGCTCACGCCGCCTCGGAGAGGTCGCGCGCGGCGAGCCCTGTCTCCTCGGCAGCGAGGATCGCCGCGCCGACCATGCCCGCCTCGGCGCCGAAGGCGGCCGCCTCGACGCGCACGTCGTCGCGCGCCGGGCTCAGCGCCCGCTCGAGCATCACCTTGCGCGCGGGGGCCAGCAGCAGCTCCCCGGCCCCGATCATCCCGCCGCCGATCACCACCATCTGCGGGTTGAAGACGTTCACGACGTTGGCGATGCCGACGCCGAGGTTGCGTCCGATCTTCTCGAGCGCGCCGCGCGCCACCGGATCGCCGTCGCGGGCGAGTTCGTCGATCAGCGGCCCGGTCAGCTCACGTCCCTCCTCGAGGGCCGCGCCGATCGGCGTGTCGGGGCGCCGCGACACCGCGAGCGACACCTCGCGCACCAGCGCCGAGCCCGAGGCCATCACCTCCAGGCAGCCGCGGTTGGGGCAGTTGCCGTGGCACGGCGGCCCGTTGAGGTCGATCACCATGTGTCCGAGCTCGGCACCCGCGCCCATCCAGCCGCGATAGAGCTGGCCACTGAGCACCAGCCCCGCGCCGATGCCCGTGCCGAGCGTGAGCATCACGACGTCCGAGCAGCCGCGGGCGACGCCGGCGCGCGCCTCGCACAACGCCGAGCAGTTGCCGTCGTTGTCGGCCGCGACGGGCAGCCCGAGGCGCTCTTGCATGACCGCGGCGAACGCCAGGTCGCGCAGCGGCAGGTGGACGGCCTGGACGGCGATGCCGGTGCGCCGGTCGAACGTGCAGGGGATCCCGAAGCCCACTGCGGCGACGTCGCCGACGCCCGTGCGGATGTGCTCGACGGCGTCGACGATCATGTCCAGCAGCTCGGCCTGGTCGAGCCCGAGCACGGGACGGTTGGTACGGTGGGAGACCGTTCCCTGGGTGTCGACCGCACCGGCCAGCAGCTTGGTGCCACCGATGTCGACGCCGATCACGTATCGCTCGGCCACGCCGGCCACCTTACACCCGCTTCCATGGCCGACGACCATCCCGACGACCGCCCCGACTACAAGGTCTACCGCTCCCGCCCGAGCTTCCTGAAGGGCCGCGACGACGGCGCCCTGGGAAGCCGGCGCGATGGCGGCGACCGCCCGGACTACGAGGTTCACGGGCGCCGCCGCGGCCTGCGCCTGCCGTTCACCGGGCGCCGCGGCGAGACGACGCCGGCCAGGCGAGGCCGCGTCACGCCGGGCCGCGTGGTCAAGTGGATCGGCGCGCTGATCGCGTTCTGGCTGCTGCTCTCGCTCGTCCTCTTCCTCGTCTCGGCGCAGATCGAGTCCTCGAAGATCTCCGGTCCGGCGAAGGCGCAGCTGAGCGGCGGCGGCTTCCCGCTCACGACACCGAACACCGTCCTCGTCCTCGGCACCGACGCGCGGCCGAAGGGCTCGCACGAGGCGGGCGCCACGATCCTCGGCTCCAACGGTCCACAGCGTTCGGACACGATCATGCTGCTGCGCGTCGGCGGCGGCAAGAACGCGCAGCTCTCGGTCCTGCGCGACACGCTCGTGAGCATCCCCGGCCACGGCGAGGGCAAGATCAACGCCGCCTACGCCTACGGCGGCGCATCGCTGGCCATCAAGACCGTCGAGCAGTACCTCGGAATCCCGATCAACCACCTGGTCGAGGTCAACTTCGCGAACTTCCCCCAGTTCGTCGACGCGCTCGGCGGCATCGACTACACCGGCGGCTGCGTCCACGCCGAGCTCAACGGTGGCAAGTCCAACGGCGGCTTTACGCTCAAGCTCAAGCGCGGCACCCATCACCTCAACGGCAAGCAGACGCTCGCGCTGGCCCGCACCCGGCACAACCTCTGCCGCCCGGGCGAGGACGACCGCGACCGCGTCGCCCGCCAGCAGAAGATCCTCAACGACATGAAGGCCAAGGTGGCCTCACCAAGCACGTTCCTGCGGCTGCCGCTGGTCTCCTGGACGGCGCCGAAGGCGATCCAGTCCGACATGAGCGGCCCGTCGCTGCTCGGGCTCGTCGGCGCCGAGCTGCTGGGCGGCGGCGCGCACAAGCAGGTGCTCAAGCCGTCCGGCTTCACGACGCTTGCCGACGGCGAGTCCGCCGTTCAGGTCTCCGAGGCGGACAAGCGCGCCGCGGTCGCGCGCTTCCTCAAGGGCTGACGCCGCCGCGAGGCGACCGCCACCCCGCCGAGGATCAGCACGAGCCCGGCGACCGCCGCGACGGTGATCGTTTCGCCGAGGAAGACCGCGCCGTAGAACAGCGCCACTCCCGGGGCGAGGTAGGAGACCAGCGACGCCCGCGCCGGCCCGAGGTCGAGCATCAGCCGGTAGAAGATCACGAACGCGAGCGCCGTCCCGATCGCGCCCAGCGCCAGCACCGCCAGACTCGCCCGCAGGCCGGGAAGCCGGGCGGGCGCCGTGGCCACCGCGAACGGCAGGGTCATCAGCGACGCGGTGACGATCGAGACGAACGACGTCTGCATCGAGGTCAGGCGCCCGTATCGGCCCTTGACCACGAAGCCGGACACGGCATACGACGCGGCGGCGCCGATCATCGCCAGCGCCCCGAGCAGCTGCCCGGCCGAGTGCACCGACTCGACGCCGACGACGAGCGCGACGCCCGCGAGACCGATCACCATCCCCACTCCCTGGCGGCGGTCGATCGACTCCGCCGGACCGAGGAACGGCGCGAAGATCGCGACGAACAGCGACGAGGGTGCGATCAGCACGGCGGTGAGACCAGACGGGACGGTGTGCTCGCCGAGCGTGATCAGCGAGAACGGCAGGGCGATGGCGAAGAAGCCGAGCAACGCCGCCGAGCCGGGACGGCGGCGCAGGTCCGCGAGCGCGCTGCGCGCGGCCGCCGGGCCGAGGGCGGCGAGCAGCACGAGCGCGGCGATCGCCGTCCGCGCCCACACGATCACCGGCGCGTCGAGATCCTCGAGCGCGTACTTGATCAGCAGGTACGAGCCGCCCCAGATCGCGCTGAGCGCGGCCAGCAGCGCGGCATTGCGGGGGCCCATCGGCGGCAGTCTGCCAGCGGCGGCGATCAGCTGCGACGACGATCCCTGGGGAGCGCCATCAGCAGCGCTGATGGCTCAGGAGGAGCTGTCGGAGCCCGAGCTCGACGAGCTCGAGGTATCCGTCTTCGACGGCGAGCCGCCGTCGGCCGCCGGCTTGGACTCGCGCTTCTCGGCCTGCTTGGCGTCGTGCTTGTCCGCGCCCGAGGACGCCGAGCGATCCATCTCGCGCTTGCGCTTGGCGGTGCCGTAGTCGGTGTTGTAGAAGCCCGACCCCTTGAAGTGGACGGCGATCGGATGGAACACGCGCTGGACGGCGGCACCGCACTCCGGGCAGACGGTGACCGGGTCCTCGGTGATCTTCTGCATCACCTCGAAGAGGTGCGCATTCTCGCAGCGGTACTCGTAGATCGGCATCGCGGCGGGGGAGTATAGGTGGCTAGCATCCGCGCCCATGGCCGCCTCCTCCATGGACGAGATCGTCGCCCTCTGCAAGCGCCGGGGCATCATCTTCCCCGCCTCGGAGATCTACGGCGGCATCGCGAACACCTACGACTACGGCCACTACGGGGTCCTGCTCAAGAACAACGTGATCGGGGCCTGGTGGCGCTCGATGCTCCAGGAGCGCGACGACATCGTCGCGCTGGACTCGGCGATCATCCAGCACCCGCAGACGTGGGTGGCGTCCGGACACCTGGCCGGCTTCACCGATCCGCTGGTCGACTGCCGCACGTGCCAGCGCCGCTTCCGCGCCGACCATCTGGCGGAGGTCGAGGCCGGGACCGCCGAGCACGAGCTCGCCTGCGGCTGCGCGCCGTCCAAGCTCCCCGGCGGGGATCCCCGCTGCGACCTGACGGAGGCGCGCGCGTTCAACCTCATGTTCCAGACGCAGATCGGGCCGGTGCAAGAGGAGGGCTCGACGGTCTACCTGCGCCCGGAGACCGCGCAGGGCATCTTCCTGGACTTCAAGACGACGCTGCAGTACGCGCGCAAGAAGCCGCCGTTCGGGATCGCGCAGGTCGGCAAGTCGTTCCGCAACGAGATCACGCCCGGCAACTTCATCTTCCGCACGCTCGAGTTCGAGCAGATGGAGATGGAGTTCTTCGTCCCCCCGGCCGAGGCCGCGCACTGGCACGAGCATTGGATGCAGGCGCGCATGGACTGGTATGTGTCGCTCGGCATCGACCCCGCGCGCCTGCGGTTGCGCGCGCACGAGGCCGACGAGCTCTCGCACTACTCGTCGGCCACCAGCGACGTCGAGTACGACTATCCGATCGGCTGGTCCGAGCTCGAGGGCATCGCGAACCGAGGGAACTTCGACCTCACCCAGCACGCGCAGTTCGCCGGCGAGAAGCTCGAGTACTTCGATCCGCAGACGAGGGAGCGCTACGTCCCGCACGTGATCGAGCCGGCCGCCGGCGTCGGGCGCACGCTGCTGGCGCTGCTCTGCGACGCGTACGACACCGACGACATCGGCGGCGAGACGCGCACCGTGCTGCGCCTGCATCCGCGCATCGCGCCGGTCAAGGTCGCCGTGCTGCCGCTGCTGCGCAAGGACGGCCATCCCGAGCTCGCCCGCGAGATCTACGAGTCGCTGCGAACGCGCGTCTTCGCCGAGTACGACGAGGGCGGGCACATCGGCAAGCGCTACCGCCGCCAGGACGAGATCGGCACCCCGTTCGCGGTCACCGTCGACCACCAGTCGCTCGAGGACCGCACCGTCACGCTGCGCCATCGCGACTCGCTCGAGCAGGAGCGCGTGGCCATCGACAGCGTCCCCGAGCGCGTGACGCAGGCGCTGCAGTAGCGCCGTTGGCGTACGGTTCCGGCATGAGCGCGACCGCCGACCGTGCCAGCTCGGCCACCCAGCAGGTGTCCTACACGGACCTGTACGCGCGCTGGGAGCGTGGCAACTGGTCGGCGACCGAGCTCGACTTCAGCGCCGACCGCGAGCAGTGGCACGGCGAGCTCAGCGAGCTCCAGCGCGCTGCCGCGCTGTGGAACTACAGCCTCTTCTTCCACGGCGAGGACGCGGTCGCCGACGACCTCGCGCCGTTCATCGACGCCGCCCCCCACGAGGAGCAGAAGTACTTCCTGACGACCCAGCAGGTCGACGAGGCGCGTCACTCGGTGTTCTTCGGACGGTTCATGCGCGAGGTGGTCGAGCAGGGCGACGGGACGATCGCCTCCGCGCTCGAGGCGACGCGGCCGCAGCTCACATGGGGCTTCGTGAAGACGTTCGAGATGCTCGACCGCGTGACCGGCGAGCTGCGCACGGACCGCTCGCGCACGGCACTCGCCCGCGCGGTGACGCTGTACCACATCATCGTCGAGGCGACGCTCGCGCAGCCCGGCCAGCACTTCATCACCGCCTACCTCGAGGACCGCGAGCTGCTCCCCGGCTTCCGTGCCGGGATGCGCAACGTCGCGCTCGACGAGCAGCGCCACATCGGCTTCGGCGTCAAGCTGCTGCACGATCTCGCACAGGAGGACCCGGAGGTGCCGGCTGCGGTCGCCGACATGCTCCGTGAGGTGCTTCCCTACTCGCTGGCCGTCTTCGTGCCGCCCGGCTGGGACCGTGCCTACACCGAGTGCTTCGGCTTCACGCTCGAGGAGATCTTCGAGGAGGGCGCGCGCTCGTTCGAGGCCAAGATGCGTGCCGCGGCGCTGCCGGTCGGCTCGCTGCCGGGACCGCAGCCGTACCCGATCGACCTGCCGGTGGCCGACCGCGCACGGCGCGGGTTGAGGATGCTGCAGGCGGGCCTGCTGGGCGAGAAGATCGGCCCGCCCGGGCGCGATCCCGAGACGATGGCGCTGCTGTTCGACTCGATGCGCCGCGCGGTCGACCACCGCACCGCGCCCGCCGGCCCGTTCACCGTCCAGTGGGAGTTCGCCGACGCCGAGCCGTGGCACCTACGCGTCGACAACGGCGCCACCGCGGTCGCGCCGGGGCGCGCGCCGCGGGTCGACCTCGAGGTCCGCTGCGGTTACGAGACCTGGGTCGACATCGTCGCCGGGCGGCTGGACCCGGCGCGCGCGCTGGCGACGGGGAGGCTGCGCCCGCGCGGGACGCCGCTCGCCCTGTGGCGGGCGCGCGGAATCTTCTAGCCCGCGGGCGCGATCCTCAGTATGCGGCCCGTCCGGCCCTTCAACGGCCCATGCTTCGCCGGCGTCGCCCCGGCGATGCTCCAGTCGGAGACATAGACCGCTCCATCCCTGGCCACGGCGATCCCGCCGGGGAAGTGCAGCCTGCGGGCGATCACGGTGCGGTCGCCGGCGGGCGTGATCCTCACGACGCGTCCCGGCAGGAACTCCGCGGCGTAGATGCTGCCGTCGGCCCCGGCCGCCACCGCGGTGACCGACGTCAGCCCGGTCGCCCACACGGCGGCCGCCTGCCCGGGCACGACGCGCCAGATCCGTGCCGTGCCCTTGGCCTGCGCCCCGCCCGTGAACTCGCCGACGTACAGCGCGCCGTCCGGTCCGGCGGTCAGCGCGTCGGGCACCGACTGGGCGTCGCCGGCGTGCGGGAAGACGTCGAGCAGCTCGGCCACCCCGCCGCGGACCGACAGCACGTCGTTGGCGGCCGAGTCCGAGACGAAGATTTGCGTGCCGACGTGGGTCACGCCGTACGGGTTCGAGACCGCCCCCTCACCGTCGGGGTCCGTGGTGAACTCGAGCTTGGCGAGGTCCGCGCCGACGTGCACACGACCCCCGGGCCGGCCGGTCAGGAGATGCCCGATCTGCGGGCGCAGCGCGCGGGGCACGGCCTTCGGTGCCGTGCCGGTCGGACCCTCGAACTCGGCGGTGACGGCCGTCGCCAGACGGCCGTTCGGAAGCACCGTGACCTGATCGGCCCCGATCGAGAAGAAGCCGTCGGGTCGCCCGCGCATGGACAGCAGCCCGCCCAGCGCGGTGTGGACCTTGCCGTTGCGGGCGACCCGCACGATGCGGCCGCTGGCGCCGAAGCAGCCCTCGCCGTTGCAGGGCTTGCCGCCGTGACCGACGAGCGCCGCGTAGAGGGTCCCAGCGGGCCCGATGGCGAGCCCGCGAGGACGGTCGAGATGACGCGCGACCACAGTGGGTGCGGCGGATGCGGCAGTCGAGGTGGTGAGCACGGCCGCGGCGACCAGCGGGGCGGCGAGCCCGCGCAGTCCGGGCATGGCGCGACTCTAGACAATCCCCGTGGCAGCGTCCAGGGTCGGACGCCGCGGCGGCGCAGGCCGCGGCGATGCACCGGAGCTCGGCCGGCCCGAGAACGACGAAGGGCGCCCGGATGGACGCCCTCCCGACTCCGACCGCGTGGCCCGCGCGGCTTCAGCCTGCGGGAGCCGATCCCGTCGCCGTGCTGCTGGCCGCCCCGGAGTTGCCGGCCGCGGAGGTCGTGCTCGTCGGGGTCGAGGTCGTCGAGGTGTACTCGAACTCCTCCTCGGCGCCGAACAGCGTGTCGAGCACCTTCTTGCGCAGACCCTCGGAGAGCGCGAGCGCCAGGCCGGCGCCGACGATGCCGACGAGCAGGAGCCGGCCGATGCCGCCGGAACGCTGCTTCTTCGGCGCCTCGTGGAGCGCGACGGCGACGTCGCGGATGTTCTCCGAGGCCTCCTTGATCTGCTTCTGGAGCTTCTTGTCGTCGAAGATCTGATCGGTCGTCGACTTGCCGTTGGAGACGCGCCCGTACGCAGCACGCACGGCTTCGTAGGCGTCGACGACGCTGTCGCGCAGATCCTCATCGTCGATGAGCTTCTGCACGTAGGGGTTGTACCTCGCCTTCACGGCGGCCTTCTGGGCCTTGGCCGCCTTCTTCTTCGCTGCCATACCACCCTCTCGCGGTCGGAGTTGCGGGCTCAGTT
>JAXDHR010000243.1:0-12779 GCA_034664425.1 Solirubrobacteraceae bacterium | reverse complement strand
GACCTGGTAGGTCCCGGCCGCGGTGCGGGTGGCCGAGGCGACGCCGCGCTTGGCGCCGAGCGTGCCCGTGGCGGACACGGCGGCGAAGCGGATGCCGCTCGTCACCGCGTCGGTCGCGGCCTTGGCGCCCGCGGCGGAGATGTCGTCGGCGGACTTCGAGTCGACGCGGTCCGCGTTCAGGCCCGTGGCGACGCCGGTGGCGTTGGTGGTGAACGGCTTGGCGTGGTCACCGCCGACGGCGTCGGTGGTGCCGGTCAGCGCGCCGCCCGTCGAGAACTGGAAGGCCAGGCCGTCGGCCAGGTTGCTCGAGCGCACGCACGGCTTGTTGGCCGTGCCGGTCTTCGCGCGGCAGCCGTAGATCGCGCCGCCGCCGGTGGCGGACTTGTTGGACTGGCGGGTGCCGTAGGTCGCGTTGTTGGCGACGATCTCCGTCTCCTTCGTGAACGTCTGGGACGCGTTGGATCCCGGGTTGCGGGCGCCGCCCTTGAGGGCGCTGCCGTCGCCGGCGGTGGCCGCGACGGCGAAGGGCGAGATGACGAGGGCGAGCAGGACCGACGTGGCCAGGAGCCACTTCACGGTCGAGTTCGACGAGGACTTGCGCATGCGGATGGGTCTCCTAGCGAATCTTGGGATGGGACGTGACACGCCGGCGCGGACGCCGGCGGGGCGGCCCGCACGGGCCGCACCGCAGCCCATGCAACCCCACCCCCGCGACGAAGGTTGCGCCGCGCAGGCGATCTAGCGCGGCAGCATGTCGCGGATCGGGCGCCCTCAGGCGAGCGCGAACAGCGGCCACTGCCCCGGGACGCCGCGCAGCTGCTCCGTGCCGCGGTCCTCCCAGTCCAGGCCCGATCCGACGACCGTCCCGTAGACCGTCCCGGAGGCGAGCACCTCGCCCGGGGCGGCCAGGCCGCAGACGCGGGCGGCGATGTGGACCGCCATGCCGCCGACGTCGTCGCCCATCAGCTCGCACTCGCCGGTGTGCAGGCCGCAGCGGACGGCGATGCCGAGCGCCGAGGTCGCGCCCACGATCGCGCCGGCGCAGCGGACGGCTCGGCTGGGCGCGCCCGCGAAGACGACGAGGAAGCCGTCGCCGATCGTCTTGACCTCGCGGCCGTCGAAGCGCTCGACCTCGCGCCGGACCGCGGCATGATGGGCGGCGAGCAGGTCGCGCCAGCGCTTGTCGCCGAGCTGCGCGGCGAGCTGCGTGCCGCCGCAGATGTCGGTGAACAGGACGGTCAGCAGCGGTCGCTGGACGTCTCCCCGGCGCCCGCCGGTGAGGAACTCCTCGATCTCGCCGAGGAACGCCTCGGTGTCGCCGAGCGTCGGCAGGCTGTCCTCGCCCTCGAGCCAGACGAGCTTCGCGCCGGGGATGTGCGCGGCGAGGTACTCGGAGTGCCGCGGGTCGATCATGCGGTCGCCGCGGCGGTGCAGCAGCAGCGTGGGGACGCGCAGGCCGCCGAGCGCATCGCGCACGTCGACGTCGCCGAGCATGCGCGAGAGCGCCGCCATCCCGCCCGGGCTCGCCGACAGCCGCTGCAGGCGCGCGAGCCAGGCCAGCAGCCGCTCGTCGCCGACCGCGCTCGGCGCGAGCTGCTCGAGCAGCTGGCGCCCGTCGCCCCACGTCTCGAGCATGCGCGCGATCCGCGCCTCGCGCTGCTCGCGCGTGTCGAGCCACGGCAGGTCGTCGGAGCGCGTCGTGCGCGCGAAGCCGGCGTAGAGGATCAGCGCGCTCGTGCGCTCGGGGTGCTTGGCGGCGAAGCGGATCGCGAACGGCGCGGCAGCGCTGTAGGCGTGCAGCGCGGCGCGCTCGGAGCCGACCGCGTCGAGCACGGCGGTGAGGTCCTCGACCTCGTCCTCGAGCGCGGGCGGGCCGGCCAGCGGATCCGACAGGCCGGTGCCGCGGCGATCCATCAGGATCAGGCGGGAGAACTCCGCCTGGCGCTCGAGCACGCGCGCGAGCGCCGGGTCCTCCCAGAGCTGCTCGATGTGGGAGACGATCCCCGCGACGAAGACCAGGTCGAGCGGTCCATCGCCGTGCACCTGGTAGGCGATGCTCGTGTCGCCGCTGCGGGTGTATCGGGTGCTCGGGGCCACGGCGCCAGCCTACGGCGCGTGCCGCGTGCGAGGCTACGCGATGGGCGGCGGAGTCGAGGCGAGAAACGGCAGCGGGCCCGAGTCCTCCGCCGGGCCGAGGTCCTCGAGCTCGATCACCATGATCACGTGCGGCACCGCCACGGCCAGGTAGTCGTGGCGCTCGGGCTCGTGCGCGCCGTCGAGCCAGCGCAGGTCGACGTCGGTCAGCGCGAGGAACTCGCGCTCGTGGGCGTTGAGGAAGTCGGTCGTACGCGAGCGATAGCCCTCGTTGGGGAGCTGCAGCGTCCCCTCCATGGTGTGGCGCGGCGTCTCGATCCGGACCCGTTCACGGCGGAAGTGCATGTCCCCAGTATCGGCCATGCGCCCGGCGCCCTATAGCCTCAGCGCCCATGCTCGATGTGGATGCCCTCGTCCGACCTTGGTGGGACCGCCTGCAGGCCGACTACGGCGAGCTCTCGCTCTACGACGCGCATACGCACATCGGCCGCAACGACCCGGACGGCTTCAAGCAGTCGCCGGCCGAGCTGCTCGGCCTGCTCGAGCGCGCCGGCGCGCGCGGCGTCACCTTCCCGATGCACGAGCCCGGCGGGTACCCCGAGGCCAACGACGCGGCGATCCGGGCGGCACGCGACTCGGATGGCCGGGTCGTCGCCTACTGCCGGATCGACCCGCGCGCCGGCGATCCCGTCGCGGAGGCGGTCCGCTGCTTGGACGCGGGCGCCCGCGGCATCAAGTTCCATCCCCGCGCCGAGCGCTTCCGGCTGTCCGAGCCGGGCGTTCGCGAGGTCGTCGCCGTCGCGCACGAGCGCCGCGTGCCGGTGCTGATCCACGCGGGCCGCGGGATTCCCGCGCTGGGCCGCGACACCGTCCATCTCGCCGGCGAGTTCCCCGGCGCGCGCCTGATCCTGGCCCACGGAGCGATCTCCGACCTCGCGTGGCTGTGGAAGGTCATGCCCGAGCACCCGAACCTGTTCATCGACACGTCGTGGTGGAACCCGGCCGACCTGATCGCGCTGTTCACGCTGGTCGGCGCGGGCCACGTCGTGTGGGCGAGCGACTCGCCCTACGGGATGCCGATCACGTCCGCGATCATCGGGCTGCGCTGCGCAGCCCAGGCCGGCCTCACGCCCGAGCAGCTGCGGCTCGTGGCCGGTGGGCAGATGGAGCGGATCCTGGCCGGCGGGGAGCCCGCCGACGGCGGGCCGCCGACGCGGCTCGAGCAGCCGGTGCCGCTGCTCGCCGAGCGCGTCGTGACGCACCTGACGTCGGCGATGGGCCGGGCGTTCGGGGGCGGGGACCCGTCCGAGCCGATCGCGATCGCCCGGCTCGCGTGCGCCGTCGGCGAGGACGACCCGCACCATGCCCACTTCTCGAGCGTGCTGCAGCTGCTCGACCTCTTCCGGGAGCACCTTGCGCCGCCCGAGGACGGCCGGCCGATCCCGGCCGCGGGCCGCTTCCTCGTGTGCGCGCTCGTCGTCGCGCGCACGATCGACGTGCCCGTCCCCGAGCTGCCCGACGCGCCGGCGCCCACGCGCGAGGAGACCGAGCGCCGCGATCCGGACGAGGTCTCGGGCTAGGGTTCGATCCGTCCTTTTGCGGGAAACCGGTTCACCGGGTCCCGGAGGAGGAGAGGTCATGAGGAAGTCAGCGGTGCGAGCCGTGCTGTGCGCGGCGTTCGCGCTCACGTTCGTTCCCGCCGCGCACGCGGCCGCCCCCGCATTCCCCGACAGCGGCTGCGCCGACTACGGGGGCGACCGCATCTGCACCGCCGAGGTGCCGAGCTTCGACGGCACGCAGCTCGACGCCGACCTGACCCTCCCCGAAGGCGGGGGCCGGCACCCGCTGATCGTGCTGCTGCACGGCTTCGGCAACGACAAGCACGAGTGGGAATCGACGACCGACGCGGGTGACGACGGCGACAAGTACCACTGGAACTCGCACTGGTTCGCGCAGCATGGCTACTACGTGCTCACCTACACGGTGCGGGGCTTCGACACGCAGCCGCCTTCCGCGCCATACCAGCCGCCGACGCCGTCGGGCTCCTCGAAGTCGCTGCCCAGCGGCACGATCCAGCTCAAGAGCCGCACTGCCGAGATCCACGACACCCAGTACCTCTCGGCGCTCGTCGCGGCGCAGTTCGACGATGTCGACACGGACCGCGTCGCCGTGTCTGGCAACTCCTACGGCGGCGGCGAGAGCTGGCTGCAGGCGACGGAGCCGCGCTGGACGTTCCCGCGCACGGTCGACCCGTCGCTGCCGGTGCTGCACCTGCGGGTCGCGGTGCCGAAGTACGGCTGGACCGACCTCGGCTACGGACTCGCGCCCAACGGCCACGGCCCGAGCCCGTACGACGTCTCGACCGGGCGCCCCGACTCGGTGGCGGGCGAGGGCTACCCCGTCGGCGCGGTGAAGTCGACCTACGTCGGCGGCTTCTTCGCGCTGGGAAGCACGCAGGGCGTGTTCGAGACCGGCACGCGCGACCCGGCCGTGGCGGGCGACGAGGGACCGATCTCGATCCCGGCGTGGGCGGTCCGGCTCGAGGGCGCCGGCGACCCGTACGACGCCGCCGGCGCCGAGGACCCGGAGGTCGCACAGGCGCGTCGCGGGCTGACCGAGTTCCGCTCGTCGTACTACCAGCCAGACCGCTGGGCCGCCGAGCGCGCGGCAGACGACGAGGTCGCGGTGTTCTCGATCCAGGGCTGGACCGATGACCTGTTCTTCCCCGCCGAGTCCTTCCGCGAGTTCCACCAGCTCAAGGCGATCGATCCGAACTGGCCGGTGAAGCTGGCGCTCGGCGACGTCGGCCACTCGCGGGCGCAGAACCGCCCGTCGACGTGGCAGTTCCTCAACGCGGAGGCGAACGGGTTCCTGCGCGGGCACATCGGCGCCAGCGCGGGCGCCGACTCCGGCGTGATCTCCGAGCGGACGGTCTGCGGCGTCGAGAGCGGCGCGGCGGGGCGGGTCTCCGCGCGTACGCCCGAGGAGCTCGCGAACGGCAGCTGGAGGCTGACGTTCGAGCCCGGCACGCTGCCGCCCGGCTCCGGCACGGGTGATCCCGACGGCATCGCAACAGATCCGATCGTCGGCCCGTCGGCGGTCCCCGGCGCCTGCCGCAGCTCCCAGGCCGCGTCGGCGCCCGGCCGCTACACGGCGCGCAGCGCGCCGCTCGCGCAGCCGCGCACGGTCGTCGGCATCGGCACGGTGCAGCTCGACTACGCGCTCTCGGACCCGACCACGACGACGGTGTTCGCGCGGATCTGGGACGAGTCCCCGGACGGCAGCGCCGTGCTCGTCGACCGCGGCGTCTACCGCATCGACCCCCCGGCCTACGACGAGCAGGCGGGGACGCTGACGCTGCCGCTGGCCGGCGAGCACTACCGCTACGAGCGCGGGCACCGGCTGCGGCTCGATCTCGTCCAGGTCGAGGAGCCCGCCTACCGGCGGCCGAACCTCCCGAATACGGTCAGCTTCGGCGCGCCGCGGCTGGAGCTGCCGACGCAGGAGGGCGGCGAGTAGCCGAGGTCGAGCGCGGCGGCTAGCCCGCCGGTCAGGAAACCTGGTGCTCAGGCGGACGACGCGAGCGCCGGCGCCAGGTCGCCGCGCGGCTGCACCGAGACGCCGCCGAGGCCCAGCCATGCGGCCATCGTGGCGAGCTCGGCGCGCAGGGCCTCGGCGGTGGCGGCGGGCGCGTCCGGCTCGGCGAACGCGGACTGGACGAGCAGGGCGCCCGCCTGGCGGTCGGCCTTGAGATCGACCCGCGCGACGAGCGCGTCGCCGAGCAGGAACGGCAGCACGTAGTAGCCGTGCACGCGTTTGGGGGCCGGCACGTAGATCTCGATCCGGTACCGGAAGCCGAACAGCCGCTCGACGCGCGGGCGCTCCCAGATCAGCGGGTCGAACGGCCCGACGAGCGCCGCCGCCCGCGCCTGCCGCGGGATCCTCGCGTCGCGATGCAGGTAGGCGGTCTCGCGCCAGCCGTCGACTGCGACCGCGAGCAGTTCGCCCGCCTCGACGAGCTCGGCGACCCGCGCGCGAGCCTCGGCGACCGGCAGCCGGAAGTAGTCGCGCAGGTCGCGCTCGGTCGCGACGCCGGACGCGCGGGCGGCGGTCCGCACGAGCTCGCGCTGCGCCTCCTCGACCGACGGCGTCGGCGTATCGAGCACCCGCTGCGGCAGGACGCGCTCGGGCACGTCGTAGAGGCGCTCGAACCCGCGCCGGCGGGCGGAGGTGACCTGGCCGCTCCAGAACAGGAACTCGATCGCTCGCTTGACGTCGGACCAATCCCACCACGGGCCGGTCTTGCGCGGGGCGTCGGCCTCCTGCTCCGCGGCGATCTCGCTCGCGCTGATCGGACCGCGGTCGCGGACGTGCGCGAGCACGCGCGCGACGAGCTCGGGCCGGTCGCGCTGGATGCGCCGCATGCCGCCCCACGCGTCGTGGGCGGCGCGGTCCATGCGCCAGCGCAGGTGCGGTTGCAAGCGGACGGGCAGCAGCGACGCCTCGTGGCCCCAGTACTCGAACAGCCGCCGCGGGGCGTAGTGCGCGAGCCGGTCGAGCGCCTCAACCGGGTACGGGCCCAGGCGCGTGAAGGCCGGCAGGTAGTGCGCGCGCTGGAGGACGTTGACCGAGTCGATCTGGACGACGCCGAGGCGCTCGACCATCGCGCGCAGCTGCCGGGCGCCGGCTGCGGCGTCGGGGCGCGCGGCGGCGAGCCCGGTGGCGGCGAGTGCGATGCGGCGGGCTTCGGCGGCACCGAGGCGCTCGCGGCGGCGGGGGAGCGCGGGGGCCGGTCGCATCGCCGACCCATGGTGGCATCCCGCGTGCGGGTCCGGCTCGCCGGGTAGCGCCCGCGCATGCGCCGCGCCGCCGCTCTCGCCATCGTGCTCGTGTCGCTGTGCGCGCTCGGCGGCTGCGGCTCGTCGGACATCGACACCGCCGTCCGCCACGCCCGCGAACGTGCGCAGGAGGTCCGCACGCAGGCGCGCGACGCGGCCCGTCGGCTCGAGCGCCGGGTGCAGGCGGCGCTCGACCGCATCGAGCAGTCCGTGCCGCGGGCCCAGGATCCGGCGCAGGCTCCGTCCGCGCGCGGGCGGACCCAGCCCGGGACGATCGACGCGTTCCTCACCGACGTCCTGCGCTCGGTCGACGCGTACTGGACGACGACGCTGCGGCGCGCCGGGCATCCCGCGCCGAGCGTGCGGTACCTGTGGGTCGCTCCAGGTCGCACCGTCGCGACGGGCTGTGGCGCGCCGGCCGGCGCCGACGCCGCGTTCTACTGCCCCACGGACGACACGATCTACGTCTCGCAGGTGCTCGCGGCGCAGATCTACCGCGGCGTGGCGCGCAACTTCCCCGGCGAGCGGACCGGCAGCGGCCACGCCGTCGGCGACTTCGGGCTCGCCTACGTCATCGCCCACGAGTACGCGCACAACGTGCAGCAGGAACTCGGCATCGCGCGCGTCGATCCGCGCGCCGGGGTCGAGCCGCTCGAGCTGCAGGCCGACTGCATGGCGGGGCTGTGGGGAAACAGCGTCTACAAGCGCGGGCTGCTGCAGCCGGGCGACGTTCAGGAGGCGATCTCGACGGCGCAGGCGGCGGGCGACTTCGAGTACTCGAACCCCCAGCACCACGGCACGCCGGCCCAGCGCAAGGCGGCGTGGCTGCTCGGGTATCGCAGTGGTGATCCGTCGCGCTGCGCGGACGTCTCCGCGCTGCTCTGAACGCTAGCCTGCCGCGCCGGGTGTCCACGTCGTTCCCGGTCTTCGTCCTGCAGCGCCTGCTCGCCGTCGTGTTCGTCAGCGTCGCAGCGGCGACGCTCGCCTTCCTCTGCCTGCACGGTCTGTTCCCGGAGACGTTCAACGACACCCATCCGCTGCTCGTCGAGCTGGTGCTCTTTCTCAAGCAGACCTTCATCGACCTCGACCTCGGCCAGTCGACCGTGCCGCCCTTCGGCCGCGTCGCCGAGATCGTCGGCTCGGGCCTCGAGGCAGACATATCGGTGATCGCGGGCGCGCTGGCGTTCGGCTTCGGGCTCGGCATCCTCGCGGGTGCGGTCGCCGCGCGCCGGCCGCGCTCGCTTGTGGCGCGGGCGATCGACGTCGCCGGCCTGATCACGATCTGCATGCCCGTCTACCTGACCTGCATGGTCGCGATCTTCCTGTTCGCGCCCTCGATCGCGGCGCCGATCCCGCTGCCCTTCACCGACCCGCACAGCTACGTGCCGATCCAGCACGACCCGCTGCAGTGGGCGGGCAGCCTGATCGTGCCGTGGATCGCCGCCGGGCTCCCGCTCGCCGCGATCAACATGCGCCTCACGCGCGCGGACCTCGAGGATGTGCTCGACGCGGACTACGTGCGCACCGCCAACGCCAAGGGGCTGCCGCCGTGGGCGGTCATGGGGCGCCACCTGCTGCCGGTCGCGATGCCGCCTGCGATCTCCCTGACCGGCTCCTACGTCCCGCTGCTGATCGGCAACGCGTTCCTGGTCGAGGCGGTCTACGAGATCCCTGGCTCGGTCCAGCTGATGCCGCACGCGATCCAGTTCGGCAACTACGCGCTGATCCAGGCGCTCGTGATCGTCTCGGCCGTGTTCGTGGTCGTCTGCAACGGCGTCGCGGACGTGCTGCTGGCGCTGCTCGATCCGCGGATCCGGTCAGGACGCTAGCCGCCGACCAGCGGCAGGACCGGACTACTTGACGCGGAAGTGGCGGATGCCGCCGGCGATGTCGCAGGTGCTCGCGACCGTGCCGCAGTCGATGTGGTACGCCTGCCAGTAGTAGACGTGCGGGGTGACCAGGTACCAGCCGGGGTAGTTGTAATGCGGCGGCGTGTAGGTGTAGATCCCGTGCTTGCGCCGCCGCATCCGCGCGAAGTCCCCGGGCTTGTCCTTCGCGCTCGTCTGCAGCACGCCGTGCTTGGTGCGCCTGCGGTTGGCGATCGTCAGCCAGACGTGGTGTGTGCGCGCGGCGGCCGAGGTGTCCCTGACCCTGAAGGTGAGAAACGCGCCGCTCGCGATGATCTTGCCCTGCGTCGGCGACAGCGGGCGCGGGCCGGTCGCGGCGCGGGCTGCGGGCACGAGGGCGGCGAGCAGCAGCGCGGCGGCGAGCGCGATGCCCAGCAGGACGCGCAGCGGCCGATGCTGCCCGCTCGCGGCGAGCGCTGGGCTCATGCGGACGACCTCTCGACGATGAACGAACACGGGTTGATCGGTCCGCATCAAACCAGGGCGACGGGCGAAGTTGCGGTGCCGCTCATCGCGCGCGCCAGCTCGCGCGCGAGCGCCCACGGCCGCCACGGCGTCCGGGGGCACGGCGGCCTGTTCACCGATCGCATGGTCGCCAGCGACACGGTCGCGCCGCTGCGGGCGCCAGGCCCGCAACCGGAGTGGCTGCCCGCCGCCGGCCGGCTCACGGCGTAGCGCGAGCTCGCCTGCCTGCTCCCGGCTCGGGCGGGCGCTGCGCCAGACGCAGGGCCAGCGTCGGGCACGCCGCGACGGCGCGGCGCACGTGGGGGAGGAGCTCCTCCGGCACGAGTCCCTCCCGGAGCATCGGATAGCCCCAGTCGTCGAGCTCGATCCACTCCGGAAGCAGCTCCGCGCAGACCCCGTAGCCCGAGCACGCGATCGGATCGACCGTCAGCCGTGTCATGCCGCGGCCACGATCGCCTCTGACGGTGTGACGAGGACAGCCGGCCGGCCGCACGCGTCGCAGGGACCGTGCCGGCGATGGTCCTTGAACTCGGTCGCGAACACGATCAGCGCACTGCGCAGGAACCGCACGACGCCGTCGGGGTGGTGGCAGGCGCCGCGCCGCTCCACCTGGCCGCTCCAGCGCTCGAGACGGTCGAACACGTCCGGCCGGGCGGTGCCGGCCAGCACCGACGCGAGCGCGTCTGCGATGGCATCGAGTCCGTGCACGCACGGACCGCACTGGCCGGCGGTCCGGTCCGCCATCCAGCGCACGACCCGGGTCACCTCCGCGGCCGGGCATGCCTCCCGGGGAAGCGCGAACACGACACCGGCGCCGAGCCTGGCTCCGCGCCGGGCCAGCGAGGCGTCGTCGAGGCTCCCCGAGGCGGCTGCCTCGGCGGTGAGCCATGAGCCGCCATAGCCGCCGATCAACACGCCGCCCGGGTTCTGCCCGCCGGCATGTCCCATCACCCGGGCGATCGGCGTTCCCAGCGCGATCTCGCGAACGCCCGGGCGCTCGACGGCGCCGGTCAGCGTGATCAGTGCAGAGCCCGGATGCTCCGCGGTCCCGAGCCCCCTGAACCAGGAGCTTCCGTGGCGCGCGATGAGCGCGACGTGCGCCAGCGTCTCGGCGTTGGCGACGAGCGTCGGGCGTCGGTTCAGCCCCCGCTCGAACGGGCGCGGCCCGGAGGTCGGCTTCGCCGGACCGCCGCCCAGATGACGCAGCAGCGCGGACTCCTCGCTTGCCACGTACCCCTCGGGCACCAGCGCGAGCCTGATCGATCCCGCATCGCGGCGCTCGGCCAGCGCCGCGCGCGTCGACTCCGCGGCGGCGGTCGCCGAGCGCTTGACGGCGATCACGCTCTGCCGGGCACCGATCGCCTCGGCGGCAAGCAACGCGCCGTCGAGGACGAGATGGGGCGCGAGCTCGAGCAGCGCCGCATCCTTCTCGCTCAGCGGCTCGCCCTCCGCGGCGTTGACCACCAGCTCACGGCGGCGGCCCCGCTCGGCCACCGCCGCCAGCTTGCGACCCGTGGGAAACGCCGCGCCTCCGCGGCCCCGCAGCCCGGCTGCGGAGATCGCCTCGATCAGCGCCGCACCGCGCGTGATCCCGGCCGGAAACGGTCCGTGGCTCGCCAGATGCTGGTGCAGGTCGAGCCGTCCGGCCGCCGGCACGCCGGTCAGCAGCCGCGGCAGCTCCGACGCGGTCATCGGATCGCCCCCGCGATCGGCCGGCCGGACGCCTGCCCTCGCACCCGCGAGCCGGAGATCACGAGATCGGCGCGGAGGCGGACGGCTCGCCCGTTCGCCGAGGCCAGCAGCGCGGTGAACGAGGAACCCGTCAGCGATCGCAGACGGCCCTGGAGCTGCTGCGGGCGCCGAGCTGGACCGAGCGTGACCGCGCTGCGCGTCATGATCACGCCGCCCCCCGCGGCCGGCTGCCCGGCGATGCGCACCCGCAGCGCCCCCGACGAAGCGCCGCTGAGATGCAGGCGCAGGTCTACGACGCCCAAGCCGCCTGCGCTCAGACCACGATCGATCGTGCCCCGCACCCGCGCGGAGAACGGTCGCAGCAACGGCGGACGCCGGACTCGCGCCGCCGCCGGCGGGACGGCTGCCCGCGCGGGCGCGCTCGACGCCAGCAGCTCGGTGGGCGTGCCGGACCGCCGGGTCCATCCCCGCGCCAGCGGTCCCTGCACGAGCCAGGCGGCCGCCGCGGCGGCGATGGCGGCCCCGGCGCCGAGCGCGCCCGCGCGCAGCGCCGCGCGATGCGGCCAGCCACCGAGCAGCCGCGACGCAGCGGCGGCGAGCACGGCGGCGGAGCAGCCGAGCGTGACGGCGAGCATCCACGAGGTTCGCGCGTCCGACCCCGTTCCCCACCCGTGCACGAGGGCAACGGGCCAGCACGCGTAGGCCAGCCAGTGGATCGCACGCCACGCCTGCAATCCGAGCCGGCGCCGCAGCAGGCTCGTGACGACAAGGGCGGCGACGAGGTCGAGCGCGACGGCTCCGAGTCCGAGCCACACGGGTCGATAGCGGGACGTGAACGGCAGCACGGCGTCGGCGAGGCGTATCGGCGCGAAGCTGTCGAGCACCGCGGTGCCCACATGGACCGCGAGCAGCGCGATGACGAGCAGAGAGACGGCGCGGTGCAGCGCGACCGTCATGAAGCGCGAGGTCCGCAGCGGTGTCCAGCCCCGCTGCTGCAGGACTCCGAGGACGACGCTCGAGGTGAGCAGCACCAGCGTGACGACCCCCGTCCCGCGGGTGAGATACCAGAGTGCGGACGGCCCGGCAGCGGCGATCACGCCGCCACCGCGATCTCCTGCGGCCAGCCGCCCAGCGTCTCGACGCCGCCCTCGAGAGCGACGAGGCGGGCCGGCAGGCCGCGCGCGGCCAACCAGTCGCCGGCCGCGGCACCGAGGACGATGGCGGCCGTGCTGGCGATGTTCGCGTCGAGGCAGGTCGCAGCAGCGACCGACGCCGTGCGCCAGTGCTCGCGGGCGGGCGCGCCAGTCGCCGGATCGATGATGTGGTGCGCGTGTCCTCCACGGCGCCGCCAGCGGCGCACCGTCGTACTCGACGTCGACAGGCCGCCCGAGGCCAGCGTCACCGATTGCCCGTCCCGACCCGACGACCGGTGGCTGTCCGCGACGTGAACCTCCCAGCCTCCGGTCGGAGCGCGGCCGATCGTCGCGATGTCGCCGCCGAGATTCACCAGGACACCGTCGGCCGGCGAAGCCGCGAGCGCGCGTAGCGCGGCCCGATCGGCGGCCAGCGCCTTGGCGGTCGCGCCGAGATCGAGCTGCACGCCCTCGGGAAGCCGGAGCGTGCGGGCAGCGCGATCGAGCTCGACGGCGCGCCAGCCGGCGACCCGCGCGGCGCGAACGCGACGGGCTCGGGAGCCACGCACCGACGCGAAGTCGCGGTCGTATCCGGCAAGGGTGACCGCCCCGCCGACCGTCGGATCGACGATTCCGTCGGTGAGCGCCGC
>JAXDHR010000242.1:0-5159 GCA_034664425.1 Solirubrobacteraceae bacterium | reverse complement strand
CAGCTAGCCCCGCCGCCGCAGACCGAGGATCGAGAGCAGAAACGACGAGAAGAAGACCTGCACGCCGACGATCACGAACATCGCGGCGAGCACCATCAGGCGCTCGTCGCTGAGGCCGCCGAAGCCGCGCTGGACCCACGTCACGACGATCGTCAGCGCGATCACGACACCGATCGCCAGCAGGCCGCCGCCGAGCAGCAGCCCGTGCTCGAGCCGCAGCCGGGCGCGCCAGCGGTCGAACCACGCGTCGCGGTCGTTCATGAAGTAGGCGCCGTAGGTGCGCGCGCAGAGCCCGAGCGCGACGACCTGGGCGCCGACGATCGTCATCATCGCGCCGGCCACCATCGTGTGGATCTGCCACGCGCGCCCGAGGATGTGCAGGCCGGTCAGCGAGATCGCCGCCACGATCACGCCGAGCAGGCCGAGCAGGGCGCCCGGCACGACGAACAGGTAGCGCGGCGAGTGCACGAGCAGGAAGCGCAGGTGCCGCCAGCCGTCGCGGAAGCTCGACAGCTTCGAGTCGCCCCCGCGCGGGTGGTACTCGATCGGGAACTGGCGGATGTCCATCCGCTCCTTCGCTGCGCGGATGACCATCTCCGAGGCGAATTCCATGCCGGTCGAGCGCAGGTCCAGGCGCGGCAGGATGTCGCGGCGCAGCGCCCGCATGCCGCAGTGCGCGTCGCGCACCCCGGTGCGGAAGAAGACGTTGAGGATGCCGGTCAGCAACGGGTTGCCGATGTAGCGGTGCAGCCACGGCATCGCGCCCGGGTGGATGTTCTCCATGCGGTCGCCGATCACCATGTCGGCCCCGGCGTCGAGCTGCGCGACGAAGCGCGGGATCTCGTCGAAGTCGTAGGTGAGGTCCGCGTCGGCCATGACGATGTACTCGCCGTCGGCGGCGGCGAGCCCCGCCAGGTAGGCGTTCCCGTAGCCGCGACGGCGCTCGTGGATGACGCGTGCGCCGGCGGCCTCGGCCAGCGCGGCCGAGTCGTCCTCGGAGCCGTTGTCGACGACGACCACCTCGCCGGGCAGCCCGTGCTGCTCGAGCGCCGTGCGCGCGACCTGCACGCAGCGCTCGATGTTGCCGGCCTCGTCGAGGCACGGGATGACGACGGAGACCCGGGCTCGGGCCGTGGCGGTCGCCTGCACGGGCGGCGATGCTACCGGCCGTCGCGGGCGTCGCCCGCGAGCAGCTCGCGGTAGAGCGCCTCGTGGCGCACGGCGGCGGCCGCCCACGAGAACGCCTGCCGCGCGTGGGCCGCCGCGGCGGCGCCTGCCGCCGGGTCGGCGAGCGCGCCGGCGACGGCGCGCGCCAGCGCGGCCCCGTCGGCGGCCGCGGTGCGCGCGCCGGCGCCGGCCCCGCCGAGGTACTCGGCGTACGCCGGCTCGTCGGCGAGCACCACCGGCAGCCCGCTGGCCATCGCCTCCTGCGCGGTGAGCGGGAACCCCTCGCCGCGCGAGGGCAGCAGGAACGCGTCGGCCGCGCGGTAGAGCGCCGCGACGCGATCCGGGGGCATCGCGCCGAGCACGTGCACGTTCGCGCCCGGCGCCCGCGGCGGCGTGCCGGGGCCGACGACCACGAGCCGGAAGGCGCCGGCGCCCTCGGCCGTGGCGGCGAGCGCCGCGTCGAGGCCCTTCTTGGCGACGAGCCGGCCGACGAAGAGCACGCGCGGGACGCCGTCGTCCCAGCCCAGCTCGCGCCGCAGCGCCGCGCGCTCGCCGGGCGGGGCGGGGCGGTAGCGCTCCGCGTCGACCCCGTTGTGGATCCGCACGCGCCGCGTCGCCGGCGCCAGCGCCGCGAGCCCGGCGTCCACCGCGTCGTTGAGCGTCACGAGCGCCTGCGCGCGGCGCGCCGTGGCGCGCCCGAGCGTGGCGAGCGCGAGCGCCTGGGCGCGGTCGAGCAGCGGCGCCGCGTAGGCGACGTGGCCGACGTGCTCGGTGACGACGCGGGCGGGACGGCGCGCGGAGCGCGCGGCGAGCGCGATCGCCGCGGCGGCGCTCTGGTAGAGCAGCCCGTGCGCGTGCACGACGTCGGCGCGCGCGATCTCGCGTCGGAGCACGCCGACCAGCGACGGGGCGAACAGCGGGTAGGGCACATCGATGCGCTCGAGCACGTTCAGCGCCGGTACGCGCTCGACGCGGTATCCCCCCGGCGCGCGACCCGGCGCGCCGGCCGTCGCGCTCGACGCGACGTGCACGACCTCGTGCCCGCGGGCCACGAGCTCGCGCGCGAGCCCGTCGACGACGACCTCGATCCCACCGAGGTGCGGCAGCGCGTAGTGCGAGACGGCGAGGATCCGCATCAGCGCCAGGCGTCCGGGCCGGGCAGCGTGTCGAAGCGCCCCTGCCAGGCGGCGCGCGCCGCGCGCGCGATCCACGGCAGCCGCCGCAGCGGGCGCGGGTCGTAGAGCACCGCCTTGACGGCGTAGGTCGCGGCCAGGCCGGCGAACGCGAGCGCGCCGACGCCCTGCCCGTGGCGCTTGATCCAGAGGAAGTTGCGGATCGCGAGCAGGTTCTTCCAGTAGCCCTCCCAGGAGGCCGACGTGTAGCCGAGCCCGAGCGCGCGGTTCCAGAACGCGCTGCGCCGGGTCGGTGCGCCGCCGCCCATCCCCAGCCGGTGGACGATCTCCGACTCGGGCACGAGCCGGATCGTGCCGTGCGCGCGTACCCGCAGCGAGTAGTCGACGTCGTCGCAGCCGATGAAGAACTCCGCCCGCGGCAGGCCGGTGCGGGCGGCGGCGTCGCGGCGCACGAGGAAGCCGACGAACGACGCGAAGCCGAGCGCCGGATGCGAGCCGGGCACGTACGCCCCAGCGTCGAGCGCGCGCATGAAGCGCCCGACGTGGCCACGATGCAGCAGCTCGAGCTCCCCGGCGGGGGTGCGCACCGAGCCGGCGAGCACGGCGACGCCGGGGTCGCGGGCGGGCGGCGACTCCAGCAGGCGCTCGAGCGCGTCGGGGCGCGGGTCGGCGTCGTCGTCCATCAGCCACAGCCAATCGGCGTCGCCGCGCAGCCCCTCGGCGAGCGCGCGAGCGAAGCCGCCGGCGCCGCCCGCGTTGACCTCGCTGCGCACGAGCCGCACGCGCGGGTCCCCGAGCAGGCCGCGCTCGCGCAGATGCGCCTCCGTGCCGTCGTCGGAGGCGTTGTCGACGACCACGATCTCCTGCAGCGGCCGCGTCTGGCCGAGCAGTGAGGCGACGCAGTCGCCCAGCAGGCGCTTGCGGTTGCGCGTCAGCACCAGCGCGCACGCGGTATCGCAGGAGGAGGTCACGGCTTACGCGCGCGACCCCATCGCCGCGCGGCGGCGTAGCCTAGCCCCCTCGTGACGGCCGCCACCGAACCGACCGCCACGCCAGGCCGCGTGCTCGTGATCGCGCCCGAGGCGGTCGGCGCCGCGATGGGCGGCGCCGCGATCCGCGCGGCCGAGGTCGCCGCCGCGCTCGCCGCACACGCGCCCGTCACGCTCGCCGCCCCGCCGGGCGGCGACCGGGCCCCCACGGCGGTCGAGCGGCTCGACTGGGCGCCGGCCGATCCTCGGCCGCTGCGCGGCGCGATCGCTGCCGCCGGCACCGTCGTCTGCCAGCCCCAGTGGCCGGTCGTGCAGCGCTGGCTCGAGCGCTCCACCGCGCGCGTCGTCTACGACCTCTACGACCCCGAGCCGTTCGAGGCGCTCGAGCTGCTGCGCGGCCGCACGCCGGCGCTGCGCCGGCTCGTGTGCGCGCTGTCAGTCGACCGCGTCGCAGCGGCCGTGCTTGCCGGCGACGCGTTCGTGTGCGCGAGCGAGCGCCAGCGCGACCTCTGGATCGGGGCGATGCTCGGCGCGCGCGTCATCTCGCCCGCGCTCTACGACCGCGACCCGACATTCGCCTCGGTGATCGCGACGGTGCCGTTCGGCGTGCCCGCCGAGCCACCGCGCGCGCTGCGCGACGGCATCCGCACGCGCTTCCCCGCCATCGCGCGGGAGGACGAGGTCGTGCTCTGGAACGGCGGCCTGTGGCGCTGGCTCGACGCGACCGCCGCGGTCCGCGCCGCGGGCGCGCTGGTCGCCCGGCGGCCGCAGGCCCGGCTCGTGTTCATGGGCGCCGCCGGGCATCGCGACGCGATCGCGCAGGCTCGCGCGGCGGCCGCGGAAGCGGGCCTGCTCGACCGCGTGGTGTTCT
This sequence comes from Solirubrobacteraceae bacterium, assembly GCA_034664425.1. Taxonomy (GTDB): domain Bacteria; phylum Actinomycetota; class Thermoleophilia; order Solirubrobacterales; family Solirubrobacteraceae; genus DATBDM01. The sequence goes on along the minus strand of JAXDHR010000242.1, from coordinate 999 downwards.
TCAACGACGCGGAGTGGGTGCCCTACGCCGAGCGCGCGGACTGGCTGCTGGCCGCCGACTGCGCGCTCTCCACCCAGGCGGACCACCTCGAGACCCGCTTCGCGTTCCGCACCCGCATCGTCGACTGCGTGTGGGCCGGGCTGCCCGTCGTCTGCACCGCCGGCGACGACCTCGCCGAGCTGGTCGAGCGGCGCGACCTCGGCGCCGCGGTGGCCGGCGGCGACCCGCTCGCACTCGCCGCGGCGCTCGAGCGCGTGCTCGCCCGCGGCCGCGCCGCCTACGGCGAGCGACTCGCCGCCGCGGCCGCCTCGCTGTCGTGGCCGCGGGTGACGGAGCCGCTCGTGCGCGCCGTGCGCGCGAACGGTCCCGCACGCCCGCTCGGCGCGGGCGTGCGCCGCCGGCCGGGTCACGCGCTGCGCGACACCGGCTTCCGCGCGGCGATGGGGACGGCGGCCGCGGTCGGGGTCCGCAGGTGGCCCTCGCTGTGAGCCGGCCGCGCGTGCTCGTGATCTGCACCGACAGCGTCGGCGAGCGCATGTCGGGGATCGGCATTCGTGCGACCGAGATCGCCCGCGCGGTGTCCGGCGACGCGGACGTCGCCGTCGCGGCGATCCGCGCCCGGACGACTCCGCTCGCCGACCTCAAGACCGTGACCTACGAGCTGCGCGCGCCCGCGGCGCTGCGGCCGCACGTCGCCGCGGCCGACGTCGTGATCGCCCAGCCGCAGTGGCCCCAGGTCGCCGGCTGGCTGGCGCACGGCCGGGCGCGCGTGATCTTCGACCTCTACGACCCCGAGCCCTTCGAGGTGCTCGAGTTCCTCGCCGGGCGACCCGCGATGCGCCGGCTGCTTGGCAGCTACACGCTGGACCGCATCGCCCACGCCCTGCGCATCGGCCACCACCTCGTGTGCGCGAGCCCGAAGCAGCGCGACCTGTGGACGGGGACCCTGCTCACCGAGCACGTACTCACGCCGCGGCTCTACGACCGCGACCCGACGCT
>JAXDHR010000241.1:0-2681 GCA_034664425.1 Solirubrobacteraceae bacterium | reverse complement strand
TCCTTGCCGTGGGTCGATGCGCCGCGCTCCGAGCGCCGTCACCGCCATCGCGACGGTCGCGAGGGCCGCAGTGAGCGCGAAGAACGTGTTCTGCCCGAGCTGCCGCTCGACCAGGACGGCGATCGGGATCACGAGGGCGACGGGCACGCCGATCGCGACCAAGAGCCCCAGGCAGATCAGGACCCGAATGCGGGTCCGGTCCCGCCGCGCGCCTGATCTGGCGAGGGTCGGGACGGGGTCCAGGATGGTCGTCACGTCGCGGGGTCCTCTCATCGGTGGCGGGCTCTTCGGCTTGCGCCCTCCACGCTAAGCGCCGGTCGTGGCTGACACATTGCCCCGTGGGACCGGGTTCGGGGTGCTCTCAGGGTCAGGTCTCAGCCCGTATCGGCTCGGTCGATCCGCGCCCGCCTCGCACGGCGAGGCGCCGCTCAGCCGGTCGGGCGATCGGACGGCGTCCCGGCAGGGCACCAGGGCCCGGCGTAGCATCGGCTCCGATCCGGGCGGCACCTCTGCCTGGTACGCGAAGGAGGGCCCGTGAAGCACGTGTCCCGGCAGTGCCGGACGTCCATGGTCATCCACGCACACGAGGAGGAATGGTGTTCACCACCATCCGGCAGTACCGCTGCAACCCCGGCGACGCGCGCGACATCGCGCACGCAGCCGACGAGCATTTCGCCGATAAGCTGGCCGCGATGGACGGCTTCATCGCCTACGAGCTGATCGACTGCGGCTCGGGCGACGTGTTCACGCTGACGGTCTTCACCGACCGTGAGATGTCGATGAGGTCCAACGAGCTCGCATCCGAGTTCATCGACGAGCACCTGTCCGACTTCCAGATGGAGCGCACAGGAGCGCACACCGGTGAGGTGTTGGTCAACCGCGCGGAGTCGAACGTCCTCGAGCTCGTCCACGCGTAGCGCAGGACCGTGGACCCGCTCTCTCGAACACGCGTCGACCGATCGGCGTGCCGGGACGCAGAACGCCTGCACCTCGGATCGGCGTCGGCGAACCGGTTGGCGGAGCATTGGCTGCGCCGGCGAGCACGGCCAACCTTCGGGCGCCCCCCGCGTTGAAGCGATAGGGGGATCCGCTTGACGCGTGAAAAGGGCAGTCCGTGGCCCCGGGCAAGGAGGCCCGGGGTCATTTAGCCCCGGCGCCGCGTCCAGGGCGTCACCCCGGCCCGTGAGACGGTTTTCCGGTGCTGGGGTCGGCCCCGGACCCTGGGGGTGAAGGAGGTGTTGACGCCCGGGGCGGCGCGCGGGACGCTGCGATTGGCAACTCGGGCGCATGATGCGCCCGCTCCGGACGCCCTATCCCCTACATCCGGATCTGCCCCTGCCCCTCGGTCGCGTCCGCCCCCGCGGCGCACCGAGGGTCCGGGCATCTGCCGGGGCCTTGACAGCCGGCTCGCGGCCCAACGAAATCGCCACCGCCCGGATGCCCGTCGGCATACTCGGCTCATGGCGGCTACCGCGCTCGGTTGGCGGACTCGCCGGTCGGCGGGACACGCTTCGATCGGCGATGAGGACCATGATCTGGTGGGTCGTGTGCGAGACGGCGACGATGGCGCCTTCGAGGCGATCTATGACCGCTACGCCGCCGGTCTGCTGGCGTTCTGCCGCCAGATGCTGGCCAGCCGCGACGAGGCCGAGGACGCCGTCCAGCACAGCTTCGAGGCGGCCTACAAGGTGCTCCGCGCGGGAGATTCGGAGATCGAGCTGCGGCCGTGGCTGTACACCGTCGCGCGCAACCGCTGCCTGTCGGTGCTGCGCGCGCGCCGCGGCGATATCAGCCTCGACGGCGCGCCGGAGCCCGGCGGCGGGGCGGAGGGGCTCGCCGACGTCGTCCAGCGGCGATCCGACCTGCGCGACCTGCTCGAGGACGTCCGCCGACTCCCCGACGACCAGCGCGCCGCGCTCGTGCTGTTCGAGCTCGCGGGCCTGCCGCATGACGAGATCGCGATCACGCTGGAGGTGCGGCGTGAGAAGGTCAAGGCGCTCGTCTTCCAGGCCCGTGAGGGTCTGACGCGAGCCCGCCGGGCGCGGGCGCTTCCCTGCATCGAGATGCGCGAGCAGCTCGCGACGCTCGAGGGGGCCGTCCCGCGGCGCAGCATGCTGCGCCGGCACGTCGACCGCTGCCCGAGTTGCGCGCTGTTCGAGGCCGAAGTCGGCCGCCAGCGGGCGGGCCTGGCGTTGATCCTCCCGATCCTGCCGACGGCGGGATTCAAGAGCCTGGTCCTCGGGTCGGTGTTCGGCCGCGGCGCCGCCCTGGCCGGCGGCGGCGCCGGTGCGGGCGCCGGCGGCGGGGTGGTCGTCCTCGCCGGAGGTGGCGGCGCCGGCGCCGGCGGGCTGGCGTGCGCCGGGGCCGGCGGCGGAGCCGGAGGGTTGGCCGGCGCGGCGACCGGCGCCGCGACCGCCGGCGGGGTCGTGGCCGGCGCAGGAGCCGGCGCCGGAGTCGTCGGTGGCGTGAGCGGCTCCCTGGTGGCGGCCGGCGGCGCAGGGACCATCGCCGCCGCCGTCGGCGCATCGGGGGCGGGCGGCGTCGTCGTCAAGTTCCTCGCGGTCGCCGCCGTCGCGGTCGGCGGAGGCGCCGCCAGCACGGGCCCGCTCGCCACCCAGGCGCCGGCGGTGGGCACTGCGCCCGCCGCGCAGCTGGACGCGGGGTCGGCGCCCGTCGCAACG
>JAXDHR010000240.1:0-6950 GCA_034664425.1 Solirubrobacteraceae bacterium | reverse complement strand
GGCAGCGCGGCGCGCGCCAGCGCGCCCGCGGCGGCGGCCGCGCGTCGCGGCCGCTCGCGCAGCGCGAGCGCTCACAGCATCGCCAGCACGAGCAGACCGCCGGCGAGCAGCCCCGGGAGGATGGCCGTGGCGTTCCCGAGCACCGGCGGCGAAAGGCCGACGGCGAAGGCGCCTGCGCTCGCCCACGGCTCGGGCACCATCCGCCGGGCGAGCAGCGCGGCGAGCACGAGGGCCAGCGCCGCGAGCGCTCCGAGCGCGCCCGCCGCCGCGCGCGGGCCGCCGAGCGCGTAGACCGGGGCGATCACCGCAGCCAGCCCCAGGCCCTGCGGCTCGCGCCAGCGGCCCGCGACCGCCTCGCCGGCGGGCTGCAGCGTTCCCGGCAGCCAATCGCGGTAGGCGCGGCGCCGGTAGTCGTCGCGGACGTCGAGGTCGCCGTCGGAGACGATCGACTCCGCCACCATCAGGTGGTGCGGCTCGTCGCCCGCGTAGCCCGCCCCCGCGGTCCGCGGCAGCCCGAGCGTCGCGGCGTAGGCCGCCGCCAGGACGACCCACAGCGCGACGAGGCGCAGGCTCAGGTCAGGCACCCAGGGCGCGGGCGATCACCATCTGCTGGACCTCGTCGGTCCCCTCGCCGATGGTGAGGATCTTCGCGTCCCGGTAGAAGCGGCAGACCGGGTACTCCTCGATGTAGCCGTAGCCGCCGTGGATCTGCACCGCCTCCTCGGAGCAGCGCACGGCGAGCCGCCCGGTCTTGAGCTTGGCCTGCGCAGCGGTCAGCGAGAAGTTGCGCCCGGCGTCCTTCTCGCGCGCGGCCTTGTAGACGAGCAGACGCGCGGCCTCAATCTCGGTCGCCATGTCCGCGAGCTTGACCTGGATCGCCTGGAACTTCGAGATCGGCTTGCCGAACGCGCGCCGCTGCTTGGCGTAGGCGAGCGCCTGATCGAGCGCGCCCTGCGCGAGCCCGACGCCCATCGCCGCGACGCCGATGCGTCCGATGTCGAGCACGTGCAGGAACTGCTTGAAGCCGGCGCCGCGCGCGCCCAGCAGGTTCGCCTCGGGCACGCGGCAGCCCTCGAAGCTCAGCGGGCGCGTGTCGGAGGCGTTCCAGCCCATCTTGCGGTACGGCGCGCCCTGCTCGTAGCCCGCCGTGCCGTTGGGGACGATCAGGTTGGAGATCTCGTCGTCGCCGGTCTTGGCGGTGATGCAGACGACGCCCGAGATCTCGGTTCCGGCGTTGGTGATGAACTGCTTGGCGCCGTCGATCTCCCACTCGCCGCCGTCGAGCCGGGCGCGCGTGCGCGTGTTGCCGGCATCGGAGCCGGCCTCCGGCTCGGTCAGCCCGAAGGCACCGAGCTGGGCGCCGCTGGTGAGCTGCGGGAGCCACTCTCGCTTCTGCTCCTCGGTGCCGAACAGGTAGATCGGCTGGGTCCCGAGGGAGGTGTGCGCGCAGAGCGTGATGGCGACGGAGGAGTCGACGCGCGTGAGCTCCTCGACGGCGAGCGCGTAGGCGAGCGAGTCCGCGCCCGCGCCGCCGTACTCCTCCGGGAAGGGGATCCCCATCAGGCCGAGCTCGCCGAGCTGGGCGACGATCTCGTACGGGAACCGCTTCTCCCGGTCGAGCTCCTCGGCGACCGGGGCGACCTCCTGCTCGGCGAAGTCGCGAACGGTGCGGCGGATCAGCTCGTGATCGGGAGAGAGGTCGAAGTCCATGCCGGGCATTCTGCCGCCCGGCCGGCGATGGCCCTCACGAACCGCGGTCGGCGGCGATGCCCGGGCCCGCGCCGGGATCGTCGGGGTCCTCGTCGCGGTCGCGGGTGACCTCGGTCACGGGCTCGTCATCCGCGCCGCCGTAGATCGCAGTCGAGCGGTCGGACTCGTACTCGGGCGAGAACGCGTCGCGCAGCGGATTGCCGAGGTCGTCGCCGTGCGAGGCGTTCTCGATCAGGTCCGCCTCCGCCTGCTCGAAGCCCTCCTGCTCACCGCCGCCCGCCTGGTAGACAGGGTCCATCGCCGGGTCGACGGCGTTGCTCGCCGGGGCTGCGCCGCCGATCGCGGCCGCTTCGGCCGCGGCCGCCGCCTCCTCGCGGGCGACGATGCCGGCCTCGGGCGCCATGGCGTCGGCGCGTTCGGCGCGCTCGGTCTCGGACTCGGGGAGCGCGGGCGGCGGCACCGACGGACCCGGCGTCTCCACCGGCGGCGGGGCCAGCGGCGTTCCGGGCTCGTCGTCGGCGTACGGGTTGTGGACCCCGGTCGCGGGAGCCGGTGGATGCTGGTCGGCCATACGGGTCGGCTACCCCTGGATCGGCGGCCGAGGCGTGTGCGGTCGGCACAGTGACGACAGCGGCGGAGCCGGTCGGGTTGACTACCTCGCCATGACCGTCTGGGAGGCGCTCGCGATCACCGGTGCCGGTTTCGTGGCCGGCGGGATCAACACGGTCGTCGGCTCGGGCTCGCTGATCACCTTCCCGGTGCTCGTCGCGCTCGGCTACCCGTCGGTCACGGCCAACGTCTCCAACACGATCGGGCTGGTGCCCGGCAGCGTCAGCGGGGCGATCGGCTACCGGCGCGAGCTGCGCGGCCAGGGGCGTCGCTGCGCGATCCTGGCGATCGGCACCGTGATCGGCGCGCTGATCGGGGGCATCCTGCTGCTCTCGCTGCCGTCCGCGGTGTTCGACGCGGTCGTGCCCGTGCTGATCCTGCTGGCGGTCGGGCTGATGGCGCTGCGGCCGGCCCCCAAGGTCGAGGGGACGGTTCGCCGCGACCGCGTGGCACTCGGGCTCGCAGGCACCTTTCTCACCGGGATCTACGGCGGCTACTTCGGCGCCGCCCAGGGGATCATCCTGCTCGCGCTGCTGCGGCTGTGCTTCGACGACGACCTGCAGCGGCTCAACGGCATCAAGAACGTGCTCGCCGGGATGGCCAACGGCGTCGCGGCGGTGTACTTCATCGGCTTCGCCGATCCGGCGTGGGGCGCGGCCGGGCTGATCGCCGGGGGCTCGATCGCGGGCGCGCAGGTGGGCGCCCGCTACGGCCGGCGGCTGCCCCAGGAGCTCCTGCGACGCGTCGTGATCGTCGGCGGCACGCTCGTCGCCGTCGTGCTCTTCATCCGCGCCGTCTAGCCCGCCGCGACGGAGCGCGCGAGCTCGACCAGCGTGCGCACCCCGTAGCCCGCACCGCCCTTGGGCGTGTACGGCTTGCCGTTGTCGTCGGCGGTGCCGGCGATGTCGAGGTGCGCCCACGGCACGTCCCCCGCGAATCGCCTGAGGAACTCGGCTGCGACGATCGAGCCGGCCTGGCGGTTCTCGACCGCGTTGGCGATGTCGGCGTACACACCCTCGATCGCCTTCGCGTAGTCGGGGTGCAGCGGGAACCGCCACAGCAGCTCGCCGGCGCGCTCGCCGGCCGCGCGGACCTGCTCGGCCCATGCGTCGTCGTCGGAGAACAGCCCCGCGTAGGTGTTGCCGAGCGCGGAGACGATCGCGCCGGTCAGCGTCGCGAGGTCGACGAGCCGCTCGGCGCCCTGGTCGACGGCGTGCGCGAGGCAGTCGGCGAGCACGAGCCGGCCCTCGGCGTCGGTGTTGAGGACCTCGATCGTCGTGCCGGTCTTCGCGCGCAGGATGTCGCCCGGCTTGAGCGCATGGCCCGAGGGCATGTTCTCGGTCGCCCCGATCACGGTGACGAGCCGGACGGGCAGCTCCAGCCGCGCGATCGCGCCCGTGGCCTCGAGCACGGCGGCCGCGCCCGACATGTCGAACTTCATCTCCGCCATCTTCGCCCCCGGCTTGAGCGAGATCCCGCCGGTGTCGAAGGTCACGCCCTTGCCGACGAACCCGAGCACGGGGCCGGTCGCGCCCTCCCCGTCGTAGCGCAGCGTGATCAGCGCCGGCTCCTCGTCGGAGCCCCTGGCGACGCCGGCGAAGGCGCCCATGCCGGCCGCCTCGATCTCGGCGCGCCCCCAGACCTCGGCCCGGACGCCGGGGAGCGCCTGCGCGCGCTGGGCCAGCGCGGTCGGAGTGAGGTCGTTGGGCGGCGCGTTCTGCAGGTCGCGGGCGGCATTGACGGCCTCCGCCGTGACGGCGGCGACCCCGACGGGCGCCGCGACGTCGTGATGGGCGGAGATGACGAGCTCCTGCAGCTGCGGACGGTCGTCGTCGCCGGACCCGGACTTGTACGCGCGGTAGTCGTAGGCGGCGAGCACGGTGCCCTCGACGAGGCCGGCGGCGTGCGCGTCCTCGACGTGATGGGGCAGCTCCCAGCACAGCGTCGACGAGCTGAGCTCGCGCGCGCGGGCGACGGCCGTCGCGGCGGCGACGCGGGCGCGCTCGGCGTCGAACGCGCCGCGGGCGCCGAGCCCCACCAGCAGGTACCGGCGTCCGCCGGCGTGAGCGACGGCGATCGAGCGCAGCGACGGGCGCGCCTCGCGCGCGTCGACGAGCGCCTGGAGCGCACGGCCGTCGACGTCATGGGCGATGCCCTCGTCCTCGAAGAGGCCGATGGCGATCGTGTCGGCGCCGGTGTCGGCGGGGTTGTCGGTCGTCGCTCGAACGTGCATGGGTGCGCACGCTAGTACCTGCAGGGCGGCGGCCCACGGCAAACTAAGCTCACATCCGCTCCCCGACCTGAACCAGGAGACGCCCGAATGCCTCGAACCGTGATCCTCGGCACCGCCCGAACGCCCGTGGGCAAGCTCGGCGGCGGCCTGTCGACGCTGCGCGCTCCCGATCTCGGTGGCATCGCGATCAAGGCCGCGCTCGAGCGGGCCGAGGTCGCACCCGAGCAGGTCGAGCACGTCGTCATGGGGCATGTGCTGCAGGCCGGCACCGGCCAGATCCCCTCGCGCCAGGCGCAGATCGAGGCCGGGATCCCGATCGAGACGACGTCGGAGACCGTCAACAAGGTGTGCGCGTCCGGGATCCGCGCGGCCGGGATGATCGACGCGTCGATCCGCGCGGGCGACATGGAGATCGGCGTCGCCGGCGGGATGGAGTCGATGTCGCAGGCGCCCTACCTGCTGCCAAAGGCCCGCTTCGGCTTTCGCATGGGCGACGCTCAGGCGCTCGACGCGATGATCCAGGACGGTCTGCGCAACGCCTTCACCGGCAAGCAGATGTTCGAGGAGGCGACCGAGGTCGGCGACCGGCTCGAGATGTCGCGGGCCGACATGGACCGCTGGGCGCTGCGCTCGCACGAGCGGACGATCGCCGCGACCGACGAGGGGCGGATGGCGGACGAGATCGTCGCCGTCACCATCTCGGGTCGCAAAGGCGACACCGTCGTCGAGATCGACGAGGCCCCGCGCCGCGATACGACGCTCGAGAAGCTCTCCAAGCTCCCCGGCCTCGCGCGCAAGGACGGCGGCCACACCGCCGGCAACTCGCCGGGCGTCAACGACGGCGCCGGTGCGCTTGTCCTCTCCTCGGACGAGTGGGCCGAGGCCAACGGCAAGGAGGCACTCGGCACGATCATCGCCCAGGCCGCGGTCGCCGACGAGTTCGAGTGGCTCGCCCGGACCCCGGCCAACGCGGCGCTGAAGGCGCTCGAGCGGGCCGGCCTGCAGCCGGGCGACATCGACCTGTGGGAGATCAACGAGGCGTTCGCATCGGTGACGCTGAACTCGATCCGGATGCTCGGCATCGACGAGGACCGCGTCAACGTCAACGGCGGCGCTGTCGCGATCGGCCACCCGATCGGGGCCTCGGGCGCGCGCATCCTCGGCGCGCTCGTGCACGAGCTCCGCCGCCGCGGCGGCGGCTACGGCTGCGCGGCGATCTGCTCGGGTGGCGGCCAAGGAGACGCCGTCATCATCCAGGTGTGAGGTCCGCTTGACGGAACGTCCCCACATCCTTCCGCGGGCGGGCGGCCTCTATATCGGCGCGCTGCGCCGTCCGGAGGAGCCGGGCGCGGCCTTCTTCGATCTTGACCGGACGCTGATGGCGGGCTCCTCGGCCTTCCAGTTCGGACGCGCGGCGTACAAGTCGGGCCTGATCTCGCGCCGCGATCTGGCGCGCGACGCCTGGTGGAACCTCGTCTTCCGCCTGCGCGGGTCGACGGACGCAAGCACGGACGCCCTGCGCGCGCGGGTCGGCAAGTCGCTCGAGGGCGTGCGCGTGCGCGACCTGCAGCGGCTCGCCCCCGACGTGCTCGCCGGCGTGCTGCCGCGGCTGTATCCGAAGATGCTCGAGATCGCCTACGCGCACCAGGACGCCGGGCGGCCGGTCTTCATCTGCACCGCCGCCTCGCAGGAGATGGCTCAGCTGATGGCGATCGTGCTGACCTTCGACGGCGCGGTGGGCTCGGTCTCCGAGGTCGTCGACGGCGAGTACACCGGCCGCGCCGGCGGCCCGTTCACCTACCGCGAGGGCAAGGCGCAGGCGATCCGCGAGCTCGCCGCGCGCGAGGGTTTCGACCTCACCGCCTCGTGGGCCTACTCGGACTCCGAGTCAGACCTGCCGATGCTGCGCGCGGTCGGGCATCCGGTGGCCGTCAACCCGGACGCCGAGCTGGCGCGGGTCGCGCGCGAGCATGGCTGGGAGACGCTGCGCTTCGATCGCCTCGGGCGGCGCTTGCGCGTCGTCGGCGCGGCGGGCGTCGCCGCGCTGGCCGGCGGCCTTGGCTCGGTCGCGGTGTCGCGGGCGCGCGGATGAGCCTCGCGGAGCTCAGCGACGAGCAGCGCGAGATCCGGGCGCTCGCGAGGCGCGTCGCCGACGAGCGGATCGCGCCGCATGCGGCGCAGTGGGACCGCGATCACACGTTCCCGCGCGAGCTGTTCGGCGCGCTCGGCGAGCTCGGCCTGATGGGCGTCTGCGTTCCCGCCGAGCAGGGGGGCGCCGGCGCGGACTTCCTCTCCTACGTGCTCGTGCTCGAGGAGCTCTCGCGAGCCGACGCCGGCGTCGGCGTGACCGTCGCCGTCCACACGAGCGCGTGCACGCTGCCGCTGCTCGCCCACGGCG
>JAXDHR010000239.1:0-24619 GCA_034664425.1 Solirubrobacteraceae bacterium | reverse complement strand
ACGAGGTCGACCGCCTCGTGGTCGGAGAGTCGCTTGCGCTGGAACGCGAGCACCTGGTCGGTGACGACGACCGTCCCGAACGAGAGCCGCACGCCGAGCGTCTCGCGGCGGTCGAGCAGCCGCTCGATGTAGGTGTCGGTCTCGCGCTTGGGCTGCGTGTACCAGTCGCCGGAGAACGGCTGCACGACGGCGCGCCGGTTGTCGAGGTCGAGCTCTGACACCTCGAAGCTGCGCCCGCCGTGCAGGTAGATCGCGCCGGCGTGGACGGTCGAGTGTGCGCGCGCGAGGTCGACGGTGCCGAGGATCTCGCCCGAGCCGCCGTCGACGATCACGACGCCGTCGCGGCTCGCCGAGCGCAGCGCGACATCGGCAGCGGGGAAGCCATCGGTGCGACGCGGGACGAAGGTGCCGTCGGGGCGCCGGCGCAAGTCGCCGGTGGCGACGAGCGTCTCCGCCGTGTCCTCCCAGCCGGCGCCGAGCGTGGCACCGTCGGCCGGCTCGAGTGGCCCCTCGTGGGCGGCGCAGAGCAGGTGCGCCGCGTGGATCTGCTCGTTGCGCGGATCGAGGATCGCCGCCTCGACGGGCCGGTCGAGGAACTCGTCGGGATGGCGGCAGAAGAACTGGTCCAGCGCGTCCTCGCCCGCCACGTAGACCGCCAGCCCGCGTCCGCGGCGTCCCGCGCGGCCCCACATCTGGCGCAGCGAGGCGACCGTGCCGGGGAAGGTCACGCAGACCGCGGCGTCGAGCGAGCCGATGTCGATGCCCAGCTCGAGCGCGTTGGTCGAGACGACGCCGAGCAGCTCGCCCTCGACGAGCCGGCGCTCGAGCTCGCGCCGCTGCTGGGGCGTATAGCCCGCGCGGTACGGCGCGATCCGCTCGGCGAGGTCGGCGCGTCCGCGGCTCTCGAGCTCGAGGACGGCGAAGCGCGCCATCAGCTCGACGGCCTTGCGCGACTTCATGAAGACGATCGTGCGGGCGCCCTCGACCACGAGCTCGGCGAGCAGGTCGGCCGCCTCCGCGAGCGCCGAGCGGCGCGTTGCCAGCTTCTCGTCGGTGATCGGGGGGTTCCACATCGCGATCGTGCGCCGCGCGCCCGGCGCGCCGTCGCGGTCGATCACGGTGACGTCGTCGAGCCCGGTGAGGCGCTCGGCCAGCTCGCCCGGGTTGGCGAGCGTGGCGCTGGCCAGCAAGAAGCGCGGGGCGGTGCCGTAGGCGTCGGCAACGCGGCGCAGGCGGCGCAGGACGTTCGCGACATGCGAGCCGAAGACGCCGCGGTAGACGTGCGCCTCGTCGACCACGACGATCGCGAGGTTGGCGAAGAAGTCGCCCCACGCGCCGTGGTTGGGCAGGATCCCCATGTGCAGCATGTCCGGGTTGGTGAGCACCACGTTGGCTCGCTGGCGAATCTGCCTGCGCTGCTCGCGCGGCGTGTCTCCGTCGTAGATCGCCGGCCGCGCGCGGTCGACGCCCAGCGCCGACAGCGCGCGTGCCTGGTCCTGCGCCAGCGCCTTCGACGGGTACAGGTAGAGCGCGCGCGCCCGGGAGTCGCGGCAGAGCACGTCGAGCGTCGGCAGCTGGAAGCAGAGCGACTTGCCCGACGCCGTGCCCGTGGTCGTCATCGTCGTCCCGGCCCAGGCGGCGTGGAGCGCCTCGGCCTGGTGTGACCACAGCCGATCGATGCCGCGCGCCTCGAGCGCGTCGGCGACGGCTGGGTGCAGCGCCTCGGGGATCGCCACGGCGCGCGCCCGACGGCGGTTCTGCGAAGTCTGCATGACCAGCCGCTCGTCCTCGCGGCCGGCGGCCAGCAGCCCGTCCCAGGGCTCGATGTCGCGCGTGACCGCCACCACCCCCATGCTAAGGCGCTCGCCCGAGCTCGCGAGCTCGCGAGCGCGAGCAAGCCGCATACTGCATCCGTGCCCAGTCGCCTTCGTGCCGTCTACTGCGATCTCGACGGCACGCTCGTGGGGTTGGGCGGCTCGCTGCTGCACGACGGTGAGGGCCGGATCTCGACCGCGGCGGTACGCGCGGCGGAGGCGTGCCTGCGGGCGGACGTCGAGCTCGTGCTGACCTCGGGGCGCCGGCGCGAGACCGTCCAGCAGCCGGCGCGGCTGATCGGCCAGGGGTCGTTCGTCTACGAGTCCGGCGCGGTCGTGGTGCTCGACAACGAGGAGCACTGGCTGACGGGCGAGTTCACGCCGACCGACGAGCGCACGACGTACGATCTCGTCGAGGAGACGGGCGCGCCCGCCCTGCTGCTCGAGCACTTCGCCGGGCGCCTGGAGTATCACGACCCGTGGCACCGCGGCCGTACGGTGTCGCACCTGTTCCGCGGGCACGTCGACGCGCTCGCGGCCGACGCGCTGCTCGCCGAGCACGGGCTCGAGGAACTGCGCCTGGTCGACAACGGTTTCGCCGAGGCGGCGCGCATGGAGGGGATCGATTCGCCACGCGCCTACCAGCTCGTGCCACGTGCCGTCTCGAAGGCCGCCGGCGTCGCCTTCCACCGGCGGGCGCGCGGCTACGCCGCGCAGGAGTGCGTCGCCGTCGGCGACTCGCGCGAGGACCTCGGGATGGCCGGGGTCGTCGAGCGCTTCTGGCTCGTCGCCAACGCGCTCGAGCGCGACCCGACGCTGCGCGACGCGCTCGCGCCGAACGTGCGCGTCGCCGGGGGCCGCCACGGCGAGGGGGTCTACGAGGCGGTCGTGACAGAGCTGGCGGAGCGGCGCTAGGCGCCTCAGGCGCTGGGCGAGCCGGCGCGGGCGCGCCAGTGCTCGGGCAGCTCGGGGTGCTCGAGGAAGACGATGTGGTCGTCGGTCCCCGAGGCGGCGACCGCGTCCCAGACGCGGTTCAGCGCCGCCTCCTGGTCGTCGTCGGCGAGGGCCACCTCGAAGACGCCCAGCTCGTCGGGCTCGCCGACCTCGGCGTCGTCGAGCGCGCCGGCGAGCGCCGCCCGCGCCTCGGCGTCGCGCGGGGTGCCAGGGTGCAGCAGGAGCATCGCCACGCTCTGCATCGCTACTCGTCGTGCACGGGCGGCTCGAAGAGCTGCAGGTCGTTGCCGTCGGGATCGTGGAAGGTGGCGACCCGGCCCCACGGGTGATCCGAGATGCCGTCGGGGAACTCGACGCCGGCCGCTTCGAGCTCCTCCACGGCGTCGTCGATCCCGTCGCTGGGCTGGAAGGCCAGCACGCCGCCGCCCGAGCCGCCCTCGGACTCGCGCGCGTTGAGGCCGATCCGGAGGTCGTTGACCTCGAGCTCCGCCCACTCGTCCTCCTGCTGCGTGACGTCGAGACCAAGCGTGCCGGAGTAGAAGTCGACGGCCTTGCTCACGTCGGAGACGGGGAACCACACGATCGAGACGCCATGAACCATGGCGCGTGACTACCCGGGGGACGCGTTCGCGCAACCGGCGCGCGGCGCAACGTTATCCGCCACTGTTGCACGATGCGTCTGTCTCCCCTGATCGCGGCTGTGCTGGTCGCTGCGCTCCTCCCTGCCGCTGCCTCCGCGAAGCCACGCCGGCTCAGCGTCCCGAAGGCACAGTTGCATGCGAGCTTCGCCTGCGACGGTTCGCTCAAGGGCGCTGCCAGGACGCCGGTGCTGCTCGTTCCCGGCACCGGCGAGGATCCCGACTTCTTCAGCTGGAACTACGAGCCCGCGCTCGAGCGCCTCGGCATCCCCTACTGCACGGTCACCCTGCCCGAGCACGGCACTGCCGATATCCAGGTGGCGGCGGAGTACGTCGTCTCCGCGATCCGCCGGATGCACGCGCGCACCGCGCACCGGATCGCCGTCATCGGTCACTCGCAGGGCGGCATGGTCCCGCGCTGGGCGCTGCGCTTCTGGCCCGACACGCGCCGGATGGTCGACGACCTCGTCGGGCTCGCGGCCTCCAACCACGGGACCACCGGGGCGCGCAGCATCTGCGCCGCAGGCTGCAGCGCGGCGACCTGGCAGCAGCGCGACGACTCGAAGTTCATCGCCGCGCTCAATGCCGGCACGGAGACCTGGAAGGGGATCTCCTACACGTCCGTGTTCACGCACGACGACGAGATCGTCATGCCCAACCAGGACGCGCAGACCGGCTCGACGGCGCTGCGCAACGGCGCCGGGCGGATCGCGAACGTGGCGGTGCAGGACCTGTGTCACAACGACACATCCGATCACCTGCAACTCGGCTCGAGCGACGCGGTCGGCTACGCGCTGGCGATCGACGCCCTGACCCACGACGGGCCCGCCGATGCCGGGCGCGTCCCCGCGACGACGTGCCTGCAGCCGGCCCAGCCGGGCGTGAACCCGGCGACGGGGCCGAGCGACGCGGCCGCGAGCTACGCCAAGGTCGCGCGGCAGTTCGGCTCGGGCAAGGTCCTCGGCGCGGAGCCCCCGCTCAAGTGCTACGTCACGCGCAGCTGCGCCAAGCCGAGGCGCAAGGCCACGGCCAGGCCGCGGCTGAGGGTCACCGCCACGCCACGGACGCTGCACGCCGGCCGGCGCGCGCGGGTGCGGGTACGCGTGCGGCGCGCCGACGGGCACGCCGTGCGCGGAGCACGGGTGCGCCTCGGCGGCACCACCGTGCGCACCGGGCGCCATGGCCGCGCCGTCCTGCGCGTGCGCTTCGCACACACCGGCCGCAGGGCGCTGAAGGTGCGCAAGGCGGGCTTCGCCACGCGTACGATGCGGGTGCGCGTGCGGGCCTAGACGAGGCGGCCGAACCAGGCCAGCGACAGCCCGCTGCCGACCAGCACCAGCACCAGCGCGCCGCCGGCGAAGGCGGCGGTGACCTCGCGCTCCTCCGGCTTTGAGGAGAGCTTGGTGCCGAGGTTCGCGTAGATCGACTCGAGCCTGGACTGATCGGCGGCCGTGAACGCGCGCCCGCCGCTGGTCTGCGCGATCTGGCGCAGCGTCTCCGGGTCGGGCGGGACCCGCAGGCGCTGCGTGAAGCCGAACTGGTCCTGCACCTGCACCTCACCGCCGGGCGTCCCCAGCGCCACCGTGTAGATCGGGATCCCGTACTGCTTGGCGCGCTCGGCGACCTGGATCGGCGAGATGCCACCGACCGTGTCCTTGCCGTCGGAGAGCAGCAGCAGCACGGCAGGCAGCCGCTGCGTCCCCGTCCCGTTCTGATTCGGGACCGGCGTGCGCGCGATCTCCAGCGCGCGCTCGAGTCCAAGGCCCATCGCCGTGCCGCCCTCGGCCTGCAGGCGATCGATGCCGGCACGCACCGCGTCGCGGTCGGTCGTCGGCGGCACATCGAGCTGCGGCGCGTCCGAGAAGGACACGAGGCCGAGCCGCAGCGGCTGCGGCAACTGGTCGGCGAGCTTCCTCGCGGCGCTCTGGGCCGCGCTCAGGCGGTCGGGCTCGACGTCGGTGGCGTTCATCGACCCCGACGTGTCGGTGACCATCATCACCGTCGCCGCGCGCTGCGCCGCCGCCACGGTGTGCTGCGGTCGGGCGAGCGCGACGATCAACGCGGCGAGCGCGAAGAGCAGCAGCAGCGGCGGCACGTGCCGGCGCATCCCGGGCCGTGCCGTGACGAGGTTCGGCAGCAGCCCGGGGGTCGAGAACGCGGTCGCCTCGCGGCCGCGCCGCCGCTGCAGCGCGAGGTAGGCCAGGACCGCGATCGGGAGGATCAGCAGGCCGGCGAGCAGCACGGGCTCGCGGAAGGTCATGCCGTGCGCCTCCCCCGCAGGGCGCGCTCGGAGCGGCGCAGGTGGGTGGCGAGGTCGCGCAGCCAGTCGCCCTCGGTGGAGAGCACGAGGTGCTCCGCGCGGGCGTGGCGGATCGACGCGGCGACCGCCTCGCGCTCGGCGGTCGCGGCGCGCGCGAAGCGCTTGCGCACGCGGCTCGAGCCCGTGTTGACCTGCACCTGGCGGCCGGTCTCCGGATCGACGAGCCAGAGGTCGCCCATCGGCGGCAGCGACTGCTCGCGGGGATCGCGGACCTCGACCGCGAGCACGCCGTGGCGCGTCCCGAGCGTGCGCAGCGGGCCTTCCCAGTCGCGCTCGCCGCGGAAGTCCGACACCACGACGACGAAGCCGCGTGCGCGGGCGGTGTTGCTCGTGCCGCGCAGCGCCCTCGCCAGCGCCGTCGTCCCCGCGCCGTCGGGCTCCGGCTCAGCGCGCAGCTGGGCGAGCATGCCGAGCAGCCCCGCGCGGCCCTGGCGCGGGCGCGCGATGCGCGGCTCGCCCGCGCCGACCGCGGTCACGCCGAGCCGGTTGCCGCGGCGGGTCGCCACGTGACCGATGGCGAGCGCCACTCCCTCGGCGACGTCCGCCTTGCGCCGGTCGGCGGTCCCGAAGCCCATCGAGGCCGACACGTCGAGTACGAGCCACGACGTCAGCGCGCGCTCGCCGACGTGAACGCGCACGTGCGGCTCCTGCAGGCGCGCCGTGACGTTCCAGTCGAGGTGGCGGACGTCGTCGCCGGGCCGGTAGGGCCGGATCCCGGCCAGCTCAGTGCCCGCGCCGACCTGCGGAGTCAGATGCTCGCCGGGCATCAGGCTCTCCACGCGGTGCAGGATCGCGAGGTCGAGCGAGCGCAGGACCTGCGGCGGGACGGGACCCGGGCCGGGCCGGGCCGGCGTGCGCTCGGGCGCCGGCGGGATCGCGCTCGCGCGGCTCATGGGAGCCGGCCTCCGCGCACGAGCCCCACGCCCGCGCCGGCGAGCAGGAAGACGAGCGCGCCGCCCGCGAACGCCGCGGTCACCTGCTGCTTGTCCTGCAGCTTCGAGAAGCGGTTGCCGAGACCCGCGTACACGTCCGTGAGGCGCTGCTGATCGGACACGGTGTAGTAGCGGCCCCCGGTCGTGCGCGCGATCTCCTGCAGCGTGCGCGCGTCAGGCGGCGGATTGCCGAGCGCGACCGTGAAGACGGGGATGCCGTAGCGCTTCGCCCGCTGGGCGACGGTGATCGGGTCTGCGCCGCGGCTGTTGACCCCGTCAGACAGCAGCACGATGCGCGCCGGCGGACGGCCGCCTCCGGGCACGGGCGCGCGAGCAGCGTCGATGGCGAGGCCGAGCCCGTCGCCGATCGCCGTGTAGCCGCCGGTCTTGACGGCGCTGAGCGCGGTCAGCACGCGCTGCTTGTCCGTGGTCGGTTCGACGAGCTGGTCGGCGCGGGTGCCGAAGACCACGAGCCCGAGCCGGAAGTCCTGCGGGAGCCGCTGTGCGAGCCGACGGCCTGCGACCTTGGCGGCGCCCATGCGCGACGGCGCGACGTCCGGGTTGTTCATCGAGGCGGAGTGGTCGAAGACCATCACCACGCTCGCCTCGCGGCGCTCGTCGGCGGCGACGCGCTGCGGGCGCGCGAGCGCGATCACGAGCGCCGCGAGCGCGAGCAGCGCCAACGCGGCGGGGAGGTGGCGACCCCAGTCGCGCCCCGCCGCGGCCGCGAGCAGCTCGACGTTCGTGTAGCGCACGGCGTAGCGCCGCCGGCGGCGCTGCGCGTAGATGTAGGCCGCCAGCGCCAGCGGCACCAGGACGAGGCCGGCGAGGAGCAGCGGTGCCTGGAAGCTCAATGCCGGCCGGCGCGCTCCTGCGCCAGCTCGATCCGCGGCATCGGGACCGCCTCGAGCACGTCGTCGAGCACCCGGTCGGCGTCGACGCCGGCGGCCAGCGCCTCGTAGGTCAGCACGATGCGGTGACGCAGGACGTCGCGTGCGAGGTCGCGCACGTCGACCGGCAGCACGTAGTCGCGCCCGCGCAGCAATGCCAGCGCGCGGCCGGCGTGGACGAGGTTGATCGACCCGCGCGGGCTCGCGCCGAACTCGACCCAGCCCTCCTCGCTGTGCGTGCGCGTGGCGGTCGTCAGCGCGACCGCGTACTCCATCACGCGGCGGTCGACGTAGACGGTCGACGCCGTGCGCTGGTGCTCGGCCAGCGTCGCCGGGGAGAGCACCTCGCGGGCGCGGCCGCCGCCTTCGAGCGAGCGCTCGACCACGGCGACCTCGTCGCGCTGGTCGGGGTAGTCGACCACGAGCTTGAACATGAAGCGGTCGACCTGCGCCTCGGGCAGCGGGTAGGTGCCCTCGGACTCGATCGGGTTCTGCGTCGCCATCACGAGGAACGGCTGCGGCACCCGGTGGGTCTCGTGGCCGATCGTCACCTGGCGCTCCTGCATGACCTCCAGCAGGGCCGACTGCACCTTCGCCGGCGCGCGGTTGATCTCGTCGGCGAGCAGGAAGTTGCAGAACACGGGGCCGAGCTCGACGTCGAAGCCGCCGCCGGCCGTCCCGCCCCGGAAGATCCTCGTGCCGACCAGGTCGGCCGGCACGAGGTCCGGGGTGAACTGGAGCCGCTTGAAGGAGCCGCCGAGCACGTCGGCGACCGTCTTCACCGTGAGCGTCTTCGCGAGGCCGGGCACGCCCTCGAGCAGGACGTGACCGCCGGCCAGGAGCGCGACGAGCACGCGCTCGAGCATCGCCTCCTGGCCGACGATCACCCGCTTGACCTCGAACAGCGCCGACTCGAGCGAATCGTGGGTGGCTCGGGCGGGGCTCGGCTCTTCGTCGGTCTCGAGCGCCCGCAGGCGGCGGTCCTCGGGGGTCACGGGTGGGCGTCCTCTGTCGTTACGGGATCGTGGGCTGGTTCTGGCTCGACTGGCTCTGGGCGTTCGACGGCTGCGTGCCGAGCGTCACCGTGAGGGTACGCCGTTGGCCGTTGCGCTCCACCACCACCGGCACCTTCTCGCCGGGCTGGTGGGCGTTCACGGACGCCGACAGGTCGTCGGAGCCCTGCACGGTCTGGCCCGCGATCGAGATGATCCGGTCGCCCTGTCGCAGGCCGGCCTTGGCGGCCGGGCCGTTCGGGACGACCGAGCCCACCTGGGCGCCGCCGGACGGCGCGTCGCCCGACGCGACGCCGAGGTAGGCGTGCTGGACCTTCGCGCCGCGCTGGAGCACCGGCTCGATCTTCTTGACCTGGTCGATCGGGATCGCGAAGCCGACGCCGGAGCTCGAGCCGCTCTGCGTGGCGATCTGCGAGTTGACGCCGATCACACGGCCCTGGGCATCGAGCAGCGGGCCGCCCGAGTTGCCCGGGTTGATCGCGGCGTCGGTCTGGACGGCGCCGGAGATCGAGAACCCGCTCGGGGCCTGGATCGTGCGGTTGAGGCCCGAGACGATGCCGCTGGTGACGGTGCCCTCGAGGCCGAAGGGCGATCCGATGGCCACGGTCGGCTCACCCGGCTTGAGGTTGCTGGAGCTGCCGAGCGTGACCGGCTTCAGGCCACCGGCGACCTTCGACGGGTCGACCCGGATCACGGCGAGGTCCGCCGAACGGTCGGCGCCGAGCAGCTTGACCGGGATCGCGTCGCCGTTCTCGCCGAAGCGGACCTTCAGCGCGGTCGCGCCGTCGACGACGTGCTCGTTGGTGACGATGTCGCCCTGGTTGTCGATCACGAAGCCCGATCCGGAGGCCTGGCCGTTCGGCTGGTCGGCCTCGACGAAGACGACGCCGGGGGAGACCTTCGCGTAGATGCTCTCGACATCGACGGCACTGCCGTTCGAGGTCGGGGTCGCGATCGTGGTCGTCGGCGTGGGGGTGGCGGTGGATGTGGCGCTCGTGGACTGGTTCGCGTTCGCGCCGCCGTCGTCGAAGACCCCGGACAGGGCCAGGACGCCGACGACGACTGCAACGGACACGGCCCCGGCGAGGAAGGATGTGAAGCGGCTCATGGTGGAACCATTGGAGCGCCTCTCACCGAAGGGTTCCTGAACCGGCGCTCATCCCGTCATAAAGGTTCTCTGTGGGGACTCTGAGAACGTGCGATCCGCATTGACGTTGCATGGCAACGTCAAGTCGGATCACAGGGCAAGCAGCCGGCGGATCGCGGCCGCGACGATCTGCGGCTCGTCGACGAGCTGGCGGTAGGTGAAGCGCAGGACCCGGTACCCCGCCACGGTGAGCCGGACATCGCGCGCGCGGTCGGCCTCGAACGCGCTCGGCGAGCGGTGATACGCGTAGCCGTCGAGCTCGACGACGAGCATCGCCTCCGGCCAGCAAGCGTCGACCTCCAGTCCCGCGATGCGGCCGTTCATGATCGGTCGCGGGAGCCCCTCGCTGTCGCAGAGATCGAGCAGCCGCTCCTCGAGCTCGCTCCGGGTCACGGTCTGGGAGTACGCCGCGAGCACCGCGCGCACCCGCGGTGACCCTGAGCGCCCGGGGTGATCTCGGAGCCCGCGCTCGAGCTCGGCCGGCTCGAGCACTCCGAGTGCCACCGCGCGATCGACGAGGCGCTCGACGCCGCGGACGCCGGAACGGCCGGCGAGATCCAGGATCGTCCGCGCCGGCGCGGTGACGCGCATGCCGCGCCGTCGGGTGACCTCGTGGGGCAGCAGGACCCACGAGCGGCGCACCCGGACACCGGGGCGGTCACGGATGCCGGTTCGCCACGACGTGAGCTCGACGGGGCCGCGCATGAGCGGTTGCAACTCCCAGACCGTCGCAGCGCTGTCGTGGCTCAGGACCACGTCATCGCCGTACGCGAGCAGGGCCTCCCACCACCGCCCATCGGGTGTCTCCGCCGGCGAGCCGACCGCGTAGACGCCGCGCCGGCGCACGTGCAGGCGGCCGATGCGGACGCGGTGGTCGATCGCGCCGGGACCGACGCCGATCTGCAGGAGCTGGGCTCGCGAGATCCTGCCGGCCTGAGTCGCCGCGGTTGTCGCGATCCGTTCGTCTGATCCGCGTTGACGTTGCATGACAACGTCGAGTCGGATCGCAGCGAAGTTCGCCCCCCTCAGAGACCCAGCGCCGCCGGCAGCTCCGCCGGCGTCGCGACGATCGGCGACGCCCCCGCGGCGCGCAGCTCGTCCTCATCGCCGATGCCCCACAGCACGCCGGTGCAGCGGATGCCGTTCGCGCGCGCGGCGTCGGCGTCGTGGGAGCGGTCGCCGACCAGGATCGCGCCGGCGCCCGGCGACAGGCCCAGCGCCGCCAGCGCTCGGGCCACCGTCACCGCCTTGTCCTCCGCGAGGGACGGGTCCATCGACGGGCCCTCGACGGCGTCCAGCGACGCCGAGTACCCGAGCCGCTCGAGCAGCGGCAGCACGAGCACGCGCGGCTTGCTCGTGGCCACCGCGACCGGGACCGCGGACCCGGCCATCGCCACGACGCCGGGCATGCCCGGCACCGCGACGGTCTCCGCCAGGCTCGCCACGCGATAGCGCTCCCGATAGGCGGCGACGGCCGCCTCCGCGCGCGACGGACCGGCGAGCGCGCGGAACGCGTGCAGCAGCGGCGGTCCGATCCAGCGCTCGAGCTCGGCCGGCGGCCGCTCCTCGGCGCCGACCGCCGCCAGGGCGAAGTTCAGCGACCGCGTGATCGCCAGGCGCGAGTCCGCGAGCACGCCGTCGAAGTCGAACAGGACGGCGGCGGGCCTCACGACGACGCCCGCGCGCGCCGTACGCGCGGCGGCGACCACGAGCGCAGCCGGCCGAGGAAGCGCTCCCACGCCCCGCGCGAGCCGAAGCGCCCCGGCGGCGGCACGGTGGCGCGCACCTGCGCGACCCACTCGCCGAGCGGCAGCTCGCCGGCGATCAGGCGATCGAGCGCGAGCGTGACCGGCGCCTCGATCCCCGCCCGCGTCAGCGCCGCCGCCAGCAGCGGGACCATGTCGAGCGCTTCGACCGCCTGTCCGATCCGCGGCGGGATCTCGGCCGCGGGAACGCCGGCCGCGAGCAGCTCGCCCGCGCGCCGGTTGCGGCTCTGCGGGGCGAGCGCGGTGGCGACGAGGTCGCCGGTTCCCGCGAGGCCGATCATCGACTCGGGCCTGGCGCCCTGACGCTCGGCGAAGCGCCAGATCTCGAGGAAGATGTGCCCGGCAGCGGCGCCCGCGGCGTTCAGCCCCTGCGCCTCGGTCGCGCCGGCGGCGAGCGCCGCCGCGTTCTTGGCCACGCCGGCGAGCTCCACCCCGACAGGGTCGCTGGACTGCTCGCAGACGACTCCGGCGCGCATGAAGACGCTCGCGATCGTGACGGCGAGCCGCTCGTCGGTCGAGGCGGCGACGAGCCCGGCGCCCTCGGTGACCATCTCGCGCGCGTGCGCCGGGCCGCCGACGCAGGCGACGCGGCCCGCGCCCAGTGCGGTCGACAGCAGGACGCTCGGCGCCGTACCGTCCGGCGGGACGAGCCCCTTGGCCAGCGAGATCACCGGCGTGCGGCGGTTGAGGCCGGCGCGGCCGAGGTCGGCGATCACCGCGTCGAGCCCGCGCGAGGGGACGCCGAGGAAGACGTAGTCGGCACGTGAGAGCCCGGCGCCCATGTGCTCGATCCGCAGGTCGCGCGGCAGCTCGACCTCCGGTAGGTAGACCTTGTTCTCGCGATCGGCCTCGAGCACCTGCGCCTGCTCGGGTGAGCGGGTCTGCAGCGTCGTCCGGAAGCCGCCGCGCGCGAGCAGCACCGCGGTCGCGGTGCCGAACGATCCCGCTCCCAGCACGATGGCGCGGCGCGAGCCTGGGGTGGGGATGGAGAGGTGCGGCCGCGCCGGCATTCGGCATCCCTACCCGAGGAGCCCCGCGCGGTTTCAGGCCGCCCCGGTGGCGAGATCGGCGCCGAGCGCCTCCGCCGCTGCTGCCATCGCGGCGAGGTCCGAGGCCTCGTAGACGCGCTGAAGGTCGATCATCCGCTTGCCGAACGGGTCGAGCGCGTCCCGGCCGACGATCGCATGCAGCGGGACTCCAGCCTGTCGCGCGCGGGTGCCGATCTCGCCGACGAGCTTGCCCTGCAGCGTCTGCTCGTCGAGCTTGCCCTCGCCGGTCACGACGGCTCGGGCCGCGCGCATGCGGGCGTCGAAGTCGAGCGCGTCGAGCACCCACGGCGCGCCCGGCTCGAGCACCGCGCCGAGCGCCGCCCAGAGGCCGCCCGACAGCCCGCCGGCCGCACCCGTCATCGGCACGCCGCGCGGATCCCGCGGCCAGCCGTCGGCGAGCGAGCGCAGGCGCTCCTCCAGGCGCGTGACCGTGTCGGCATCGGCGCCCTTCTGCGGCGCGAACACGCGCGGCGCGTCCTCGAACGGCGTGCGGACGTCGCACAGCACGACGAGGCGCGCGCCACGCAGGCCGCCGCGCTCGGCGATCGCCTCGATCGCGCCCGCGCCGCCGTCGGTCGTCGCCGAGCCGCCGACGGCGACGAGCACGACCGCTGCGCCCGCGTCGATCGCGGACGCGATCAGCTCGCCGGTGCCGTAGCTCGAGGCCGCCCACGCGTCGCGCTCGTCCTCGTCCACCAGGGCGAGCCCGGACGCCGACGCGGTCTCCACGATCGCGGTCCCGCCGTCCTCGACGAGGCCGAAGCCGGTGCGCAGCTCGCGCCCGAGCGCATCGTGGGCGACGGCGCCGACGACCTCGCCGCCGAGCGCGGGCAGCAGCGCATCGAGCGTTCCCTCGCCGCCATCGGCGACCGGGCACAGATCAGGCGGCATCAGGCCGGCGCGCTCGAGCCCGCGGCCGATGGCGCCCGCGACCTCGGAGGCGCGGAAGGTGCCCTTGAAGGCGTCGGGCGCGACGAGGACCTGGCGCGGAGCGACCATCGCCGCATCCTCCCATCGCGAGACACATCCGCGCGCGAGGAGCCATGTCATCCTCGATCGGCCTTATGAGCGCCACTTCACTGCATCCCGCCCGCCCGCGGCTCGACGACACCACCGTCGGCGCGCTTCAGGAGGCCGTGGGCGTCCTCACCGCCAAGTGGAGCCTCCTCGTGCTCGCCCGGCTCGCGTCGGGGACGCACCGCTTCAACGAGCTGCTACGGCAGATCGACGGTGTCTCGCGACGCATGCTGAGCGCCACGCTGCGCCAGCTCGAGCGCGACGGGCTCGTCAAGCGCCACGTCTACGCGCGCGTGCCCTCGCGAGTGGAGTACGAGCTCTCGGCCACGGGCGAGCAGCTGCTGCTGGCGCTGACGCCGCTCGCCGGCTGGGGCATCGAGAACCGCGACGCGCTGCTGGCCGCCCGCGCCCAGTTCGACGATCGCCTGCGTCAGTGGGGCGACGAGAGCGACGCGCTGCGGGCGCGCACCCAGGCGACCCCGCGAATCATCTAGCGAGACCGCTCACTGGGCGAGCTGATCGATCGCGCAGTCGCGCGGATCCTTGTCCGTGCGCCAGCGGGCGATCTTCGCGCCGTGGCGGATGCGCCCGTTGCTGGTGTGGTCGAAGGTGACCTCCACGACCAGCTCCGGGCGCAGCTCGATCCACTCGAGATCGCGCTCGCTCGCCCAGCGGCTCGGCTCGCCGGAGCCGCGGCGGCCGGTCTCGTGCTCGGCGAGCTTCGCCGGCAGCTCGCGCTTCTCCTTCGCGCTGAAGCCCGACGTGTGGCCGACCTCGCGCAGCGTGCCGCCCTCGTCGTAGAGCGCGAGGATCAGCGAGCCGACGGTGCCCTCGAGCTTGCCCGGGCGCCAGCCGATGACGACCGCGTCGATCGTGCGCACCCGCTTGATCTTGACCATGCCGGTGCGCTCGCCGGGTGTGTAGGGGGCGTCCTGGCGCTTGGCGATCACGCCCTCGGCGTCGCGCAGCCACGGCTCCGCCTCGGCGGGATCGGTCGTCGCGGGCGTGAGGTCGACCGGCTTGTCGACGAGCTCGGCGAGGCGATCGCGGCGCTCGGCCTGGACGCGCCCGAGCAGCAGTTCGTCGTCGTGGGCGAGCAGGTCGAAGGCGATGAAGCGGGTCGGCGTCTGCTCCGCGAGCATCCGGATCCGCGACTCGGCGGGATGGATGCGCTGGCCGAGCATGTCGAAGTCCTGCCGGCCCTCGGCATCGAAGAGCACGATCTCGCCGTCGAGCACGTAGCGGCCCTCGGGGAACGACAGCTCGGGGAAATAGCGGCGCAGCGGGCGGCCGTTGCGCGATTGGAGGTAGACGTCGGTGCCGTCGACGAAGGCCAGCGCCCGAAAGCCGTCCCACTTGGGCTCGTAGACGTAGCCCTCGCCGGTCGGGAGCGCCTTCGCCGAGCGCGCGAGCTGGGGCGGGACCGGCGGCTTGAGGGGAAGGGGCACGACGCGAGCTTAAAGCAGCGCGCCCCGCGGTCGGCGGGGCGCTGGCGGTCGCGGGGCCCGCGGCTCTAGACGAGCGGGCGCGGCTCCTTGACGGAAGGGGAGTCGAACATGGTCGGTCCTTCTTGGCGAGGGTGGATCAGGAGAGCGGGCGACGCTCGTCGAAGCCGGGGCGGTCCTCCGCGCCGAGCTTCAGAGCGAGTACGTCGAACGCACCCATGATCGCCACGGAGATGGCGATGGCGATGGCGAGCGTGGTCATGTCCATCAGTATCGGACGGAATGCGCCATTGGCGTATACTTGATTGACTTCAGCATCAGAAGGTTTTCCCTATATGACGCTGCAGCAGCTCACGTACTTCCTCGCCGCTGCGGAGCACGGCTCCTTCTCCGCCGCCGCCGAGGATCTGCACATGGCCCAGCCGAGCCTCTCGGAGCAGATCCGCCGCCTCGAGGCCGAGCTCGGCGTGCCCCTGTTCGCACGCGTCGGCCGCGGCCTCGCACTGACCGACGCCGGACGCCTGCTGGTACCGCACGCCGAGCGCACGCTCGCCGCCGCGGCCGAGGCCGCGGACTCCGTGCGCGGTGTCCGCGACCTGCAGTCGGGGACCGTCGCGTTCGGAACCTTCGGCTCGGCGCATCACTACCTGCTGTCGGGCCTCGTCCAGGACTTCCGCCAGCGCTTCCCCAACGTGCGCGTGCGGGTGCTCGGCCAGAACTCGGCCGAGGTTGCCGACGCCGTGCGCGACGGCGACCTCGAAGCCGGGCTCGTCGCGCTGCCGGTCGACGATCGCGGGCTCGACGTGCGTCCTGCGATGCGCGAGGAGCAGCTGTTCATCTCCGCCGACCCGCAGCACGCGCGCGAGGCGATGACGATCACGGCGCTCGCGCAGGCGCCGCTGATCCTCTACGACGCGCGCTGGGGCGCCGACGACCCGATGCGCCGGCAGCTGCGCGAGCGCGCTCAGGAGGCCGGGGTCCGGCTCGAGCCGACGATCGAGGTCGAGTACCTGACCGCTGCGCTCGAGCTCGCGGCGCGCGGGCTTGGCGACACCGTCGGCCCGATGTCCGTACTGGCCTCCCGGGGCTACTCGCGGCGCCTGCACGCCGTTGCCTTCGCGCCGCCGCTGTACGAGACCTTCGCCTTCATCACGCGCCGCAATGCGCACCTCTCGCCCGCCACGCGCGCGTTCATGGAGATCGCCGAGCGCCGCGTGCAGGCGCTGCAGAAGCGCCTCGACGCCGGCTCGGAGTAGTCAATCGGTGCGCGGTGCCGCGCTCGTGCCGCGCAGGCGGGCGAGCAGCCGGTCGACCGCGCGCGGCGCGACGGCGTCGAGGCCGAGCAAGCGGATCTGGCGCGGATAGACGACGGCGCGGCGGTCGGCCTCGACCGCCTCGAGCACGTGCCGGACGAGAACCGCCGGATCGGCGCGGCGGCCGTCGTACCAGGCCGGCATCGTCGCCTCCTCGTGCGCGTGCAGGCGCGTCGCGATCTCGCCGGGGAAGACCGTGGTCACGCCGACCCCGGTGCCCGCCAGCTCGTGGCGCAGCGCACCGGCGAAGGCGCGCTGGGCGGCCTTGGTGGCGCCGTAGACCGCGGCCTGCGGGAACGCGCGCAGCGCCGCGCCGGAGGAGACGATCACGACGTGCCCCGAGCGCTGGGCGACGAGCCGCGGCAACGCGGCGCGCACGGTGTAGACCGTCCCCAGCCAGTTCACGCGGGTCATCGCGTCGATGTGGGCCGGGTCCTGCTCGAGGAACGGCTCGTAGTGCGCGATGCCGGCGTTGGCGACCACGAGGTCGATCCCGCCGGCCGCCTCGGCGAAGGCGTCGACCGCCGCCTGGACGGCGTCCGGATCGCCGACGTCGCAGGCGAGCGCGTGTCCCGGCGGGGTCAGTGACGCCGCCAGCGCCTGGAGGTCCTCGAGCGAGCGCGACGCGAGCCCGAGGGTCGCTCCGCGCGCCGCCAGCGCCTCGGCGAGCGACCGGCCGATGCCCTGGGAGGCGCCGGTGACGAAGGCGCGCGTCGTGCCGTCCAGCCGCATCGGGCGACCCTAGCGCGGAGGATACGATGAGCGCATGGCCTCGAACCACGTCACCGTCGCCGAAGAGGAGTACCTGCAGAGCATCTTCTGGCTCCAGGAGGCCGGCCTGCCGATGACGGGCGCGAACGTGGCAAGGGCCATGCAGCTTTCCCCGCCGACCGTGCACGAGATGATCGGCCGGCTCGAGCGCGACGGTTACATCACGCGCTCGGCGACCAAGCAGCTCGAGTTCACCGACCACGGGCTCGAGCACGCCGAGGGGATCGTCCGCCGCCACCGCCTGATCGAGCGCTTCCTCACCGACGTGCTCGGCATCCCCTGGTACGAGGTGCACGAGGAGGCCGAGCGGCTCGAGCACGCGATGTCGCCGGTCCTCGAGGCACGCATGCTGGCCGCCATCGGCGACGCCAAGACCTGCCCGCACGGCCATCCGATCCAGCCCGGCGCGCGGATAACCGGCGTCCCGCTGGGCGATGTCGAGGTCGGGGCCAGCGTCCAGATCCTGCGCTTCGAGAACGAGGCCGAGGACCTGCTGCTGATCTTCCGCGACGAGGGCATCGAGCCCGGCAAGAAGGGCACCGTCGCCTCGTCCGACGGCGAGGAGGTGACCGTCGAGTTCGGCGACGGCACCGCCACGCTGACCGCCTCGGTCGCCGAGACGGTCGCCGTGCTCGCCGACCCGTCGCCGCCGGCGCGCACCGCGCTGCCGGAGCAGCTCGTGCTCGGTCGCGAGCGCTACGGGCGCTGACCGAGCTCGGCCCGATCCTCGGGCCCGACCTGCGGGTGCTCTTCGTCGGCATCAACCCGTCGCTGCGCTCCGCCGAGGTCGGTCACCACTTCGCGCGGCCCGGCAACCGCTTCTGGCCGACGCTGCACGCCGCCGGGTTCACCCCGCGCCGCCTGCGCCCGGAGGAGGACGCCGAGCTGCTCGAGTACGGCATCGGCGTCACCAACGTCGCGCCGCGCCCGACGCGGGCGGCGTCCCAGCTCGACGCGGCGGAGCTGCGCGCCGGCGCGCGCTCGCTCACCGCGACGGTCGAGCAGCTGCGCCCGCGGCTGGTCGCCGTGCTCGGGCTGGGGGCCTACCGGACGGCGTTCGGGCGCCGCGAGGCGACGTGGGGCCTGCAGGCAACGCCGCTGGCCGGGCGCCCCGTGTGGGTGCTGCCGAATCCGAGCGGGCTCAACGCGCACTACAAGCCCGGCGACTTCGCTCGGGTCTACGGCGAGGCGCGGGCCTACGCGGACGCGCTCGGACCGTGAGCCGGGGGTGCCAGCCGCACCCCCGGGGCCGGTTGGCATCCCGGTGAACGCATGCCTGCCTCATGGGCCGTGCATCGTCGCGGCGCGATGCTTCTCCTATGACTTCCTCCGATGCACGGTCCCGGCTCCAGCGCCTCCAGGCCGAGCGCCTGGACGCGGTCGACGCCGGTCTTGACCGCAACACGCTCTACATGGTCTCCCTCGAGCACGACATCGAGGCCTCCCGCGCGGTCTACACCGGCCTTGCGATCACCGAGATCGCGACGCTGCGCGCGCAGCTCGGCGGTCCGCAGCTCGGCTGAGGCCTAGGTGACGCGCGAGCGCGTCGCGTCGACGTGCTCGTGCTCGCCCGCCTCGACGAGCCTGCGCA
Organism: Solirubrobacteraceae bacterium; assembly: GCA_034664425.1. Lineage (GTDB taxonomy): Bacteria > Actinomycetota > Thermoleophilia > Solirubrobacterales > Solirubrobacteraceae > DATBDM01. Next base: position 5,959 of record JAXDHR010000239.1, on the reverse strand, counting down.
GCCGGTCGAGCGCGTCCCAGACCTCCGCGAAGCTCGTATACAGGGGCGCGACGCCGAGCCGGATCGTGTCGGGCTCGCGGAAGTCAGGCACCACACGCCCGCGCTCGATCAGCGCGCGGCAGATCGGCCATGCCTGCGGGTGGCGCAGCGCGACGTGCGACCCGCGGCGGCCCGGCTCGCGGGGCGTGCCCAGCGCGAAGCCCAGCGGCGCCAGCCACGCGTCGGCCAGCGCGATGATCAGCTCGGTCTGCGCCAGCGATTTCGCGCGCACGGCGGCCATGCCCGCCTCGGCAGCGATCCGCGCGCCGGTCTCGACGGCGGCGACCCCGGGGATCGACGGCGTGCCCGCGGCGAAGCGGTCGATGCCTGCGGCGGGCGCGTAGTCGCGCTCCATCGCGAACTGGTCCTCCTGGCCGAACCAGCCCCAGATCGGCGAGCGCAACCGCTCCTGCACGTCCGTGGCGACGTAGAGCCAGGCCGGCGCCCCGGGGCCGCCGTTGAGGTACTTGTACGAGCAGCCGACGGCGAGCTCGACGCCCGCGTCGTCGAGCGCGACGGGCAGTGCGCCGACGGAGTGTGAGAGGTCCCAGACGACGTGCGCGTCGTGACGGCGGGCGACCTCGGTGAGCGCCGCCATGTCGGCCAGCGCCCCGGACCGGTAGGCGACGTGCGAGAGCACGACGAGCGCCGCGGCGCCGTCGGCCAGTTCGCGCTCGAGATCCTCCGGCTGCGGGCCGAGCAGCTCGTCGGCCGCGAACGTCCGCAAGACGAGGCCACGCTGCGCGCACAGGCCCTCGAGCACGTAGCGGTCGGTGGGGAAGTTGCCGCGGTCGGTGATCACGGCGCGCTGGGCACTGAGCCGGTAGGCGTCCAGCGCGGCGGCGCAGAGCTTGTAGAGGTTGACCGTGGTCGAGTCGCAGACGAGCACCTCGCCCGGCCGCGCGCCGAGCAGCCGCTCGGCGAGCACGTCGCCCGCGCGGCGCGGCAGCTCGATCCACTCCGACCAGCCGCCGACGAGCCTCGTCGCCCACGCGTCGAGCACGCCGCCGATCCGCTCGCGCGTGGCCAGCGGCAGGCGCCCGAGCGAGTTGCCGTCGAGGTACAGCGGGCCGTCGGGGTCGATCGCGAAGCGGTCGCGGAAGCGCGCGAGCGGGTCCGCGGCGTCGAGGTCCTCGGCATGCGCCCGGTCGGTCACAGCCACGCGCGCACCGCCCGCCACAGCGGGTTGTCCGGCTCGACGTGGCCCATGTGCTCCTCGGTGGGCTCCTCGTGCAGGAGGACGTCGTCGCCCGCGGCGCGGGCGGCATCGGCGAACTCGCGCGAGATCCGTGGCGGCACGACGCCGTCGGCACCGCCGGTCACCACCAGAGCGGGCACGCCGAGGGGCAGCCGCGCTCGCGGCGAGGCGGCGGCGTAGGCCGCGGGGCGCTCCTCCGGGCCGCCGTCCATCAGCTCCGCGACGACGCCGCCGGAGAGCCCGAGCGCGTAGGCGAGTGCGAGATCGAGCACGCCGGCCTGCAGGACGACGGCGGTGACCGGAACGCGCGGCTGCTCTCGCGTCGCCGCCCATGCGGCGAGCTGGCCGCCCGCGGAGTGGCCGATCGCGACGATGCGCCCGCCGAGGTCGAGCCCGTCGATCCCAGCCAGGGCGTCGATCCCGGCGGCGACGTCCTCGAGCGTCGCCGGGTAGCCGCCACCGTTGCCCAGCCGGCGGTACTCGAGGTTCCAAGTCGTCCAGCGGGCGGCGGCGAGGTCGTTGGCGATCCGGTGCATCAGCGTGCGGTCGTAGCGGTCGCGCCAGAAGCCGCCGTGGATGAGCACCGCGATCCCCGGGGCGCCGTCGCTGCTCAGGCCGTCGCCCGCGAGCTCGCCGAACTGCGACGGGTCCGGCCCGTAGGCGATCCGCTCCACGCCGGAGACCCGCTAGGCGGTGACGCCGAGCGAGCGCACCGCCTCTGCGAGGCGCGAGACGCCGTCGTCGATCTGCTCAGGAGTCACCCCGGAGTAGGCCAGCCGCAGCGTGTTCCCGCCCCCCTCGAGGAGGAAGTCCGTGCCCTTGACGAACAGCACGCCGCGCTCCTTGGCGGCGCTCTCGAGCTCTGAGACCTTGAGCGGCTCCGGCAGCTCCACCCACATGAAGTAACCGCCCTGCGGGGGCGCGAAGCGCGCCTCAGGGAGCTCGCGCTCGAGCGCGGCGACGAGCGCGTCGCGGCGCTCGCGCAGCGCGGTTCTGACGGTCTCGATCGCCGAATCGATCCGCCCCGAGCGGCAGAACTGGTTGACGATCGACTGGGCGACCATGTTCGGCGAGATGTAGGTGTTCGTCGCCAGCGTCTGGATCTGCTTGATCACGGCCTGCGGGCCCACGAGGTAGCCGACGCGGATGCCGGGGCAGACGGTCTTGGAGAACGAGGACGCGTAGACGACCTTGCCCGCGTCGTCCTGGTCGCGCATGGGGGTCAGCGACTGGCCCTCGAAGCGGATCGAGACGTACGGGTCATCCTCGAAGATCGTGAAGTCGTACTCCGCGGCGAGCGCGAGCAGGCGCGTCCGCTTCTCCGCGCTCAGCGTGTATCCGGCGGGGTTCTGGAAGTTGGGGATGATGTGGGCGAGCTTGGGGCGCAGCCCGTCGCGCAGCTCGGCCTCGAGGGCGTCGACGTCGATCCCGTCGGTCTCGAGCTCGAACGGGCGGATGTCCGCGCCGCGGCCGCGGAGGTTGAGCAGCGTGCGGTCGTAGGTCGGCGACTCGAGCACGACGGCGTCCCCCGGGGCGACGAGCGTCTCGAACAGGAACGCGTCGGCCTGCATCGAGCCGTTGGTGACCAGCACCTGCTCGACGGCGACGCCGGCCCGCTCGGCGATGTACTCGCGCAGTGGTAGGTAACCGACCGCGGTCCCGTAGGCGGTGGTCCCGGTGGGGTCCTTCTCGAAGGCGGCCTGCGCAGCCTCGCGCAGCCCCTCGACGTCGACGATGTCGAGCGACGGCGCGCCCCGGGCGAAGGAGATCGTGTCGGCCATGCCGACGAGGATACGGGGGCGTTGACGGCGCCGGGCGCGTCAGTGATGCGACGACCTCGGCGCCCGAAGCTCAAGCCAGGGGCCGCACATGTCGTTTCATAGCGGTGTGACCCGACGGTTCCTCCTCCCCATCGCGTGCGCGCTCGCGCTCGCCGCTCCTGCGACGGCCTCCGCCGCGACGCCGGGCCTGAACATCTCCCAGATCGACAACCAGGGCAATCCCTACGTCCGCGATCCCGCCGTCTACCCCGGCGACGCGACCGACAGCGCAGCCGCGTGGAAGGACATCGACGACTCCGGCGCCAAGACGCTGCGGACGTTCGTGCTTTGGAACGGCATCGACGACGACGCGGTGGGGCGCTTCGGGCTGTTCGTGCAGCACGCGCGGGCCCATGGCATGGCCGTGGACCTCGTGGTCACGGGCAACTCCGGGTCGACGCCGACGCCTGCCGCCTACGCCCGGGCGATCGCGAAGCTGGCCAGCGGTCTCAGGGGCTCCGTGGCCGCCTACGAGATCTGGAACGAGCCTGACCTCCCGCAGTCCTGGAAGGACGCGCCGCAGCCGGCTGCCTACGCCGCGCTCCTGAAGGCCGCCCACGCCGCCGTCAAGAGCGCCGATCCGAACGCCAAGGTCATCTCGGGCGGGCTGGTCGGCAACGACTTCGACTTCCTCTCGGAGCTCTACGACCACGGGGCGAAGGGTTCCTTCGACGCCGTCGCGGTTCACACGGACACGGCCTGCAACATCACGGTTCCGACGTACTACTACCGCGAGCCGACCGGCCGTATCGGCCGCTACTCCTTCACGGGCTACCGCGAGGTGCACAAGACGATGCTCGCCCACGGCGACGACAAGCCGATCTGGATGACCGAGCTCGGCTGGTCGACGGTCGGCGGCACCTGTCCCGTGGCCGACAAGCCCGCCGGGGTGTCGCCAGCCCAGCAGGCGGACTTCCTCACCAAGGCCTACGGCTGTCTCGCCGGCGACCCCTACGTCCAGCAGGCCCTGTGGTTCGACTCGCACGACATCAACTCGTCCTCGAGCGACCTCAACTTCCACTACGGGCTCGTCGACGACGCCTTCAACCGCAAGCCGGCGTTCGCCGCGTTCACCCAGGCCGGGTCCGCCCAGCCGATCCCTTGCGGCGGCACGCTCGACGACTCCGCGCCCAGCGTGTCGTTCGTGACCCCGGCCGACAAGGTCTCGTACTCGAGCAGCGTGCCGGTCCACGTGCGCGCCGGCGACGACCACGGCGTCAAGGACATCAACCTCTACCTCGACGGCAAGTACATCCCGCTCAAGGCGCAGATCCACGGCACGAGCGCCGATCTCTACAAGATCCTGCGCCAGGCCGGCACGCTCTCCTACGGCCCCCACACGCTGGTCGCCAAGGCGCGCGATGAGGCCCGCAACTGGGGTACCGCGCAGCTGACGATCGTCCGCGTGGGCGGCGGCGCGTACAGCGCGACGCGGATCGCGAGCACGATGCACGTGCACTACGGCAAGCTGCGCAAGCGCCGCATGAAGGTGTCGGGCCGCGTCGATTTCGCGGCCGGCGTGCAGGGCGAGGGCCGCGTGGAGCTCAAGTTCCAGCGGTTCGCCAAGGGCGCATGGCGGCCGAAGAACGTCCGCCACCGCTCCGTGCACAAGCCCTTCAAGTTCACGTTCGCATTCAGCACGCCGGGCAAGTGGCGGGTCAGGGCGCGCTTCCTGCCCTTCGGGCCGTTCCAGCGGGCGACGCTCGCCCCGCGGACGTTCATCGTGCGCTGACGCCGCGGCGCCGGCGCACGACGAACCGAGCTGCGGCGGGCTAGGCCGTCTTCAGCGAGCCCGCGATGTCGGCCGCGATCTCCGCGACCTCGGTCGGGGTGCGGCCGACGCGCACGCCGCGCGCCTCGAGCGCCTCCTGCTTGGCGACGGCGGTCCCGGCCGAGCCGGAGACGATCGCGCCGGCGTGGCCCATCGTCTTGCCCGGAGGGGCGGTGAAGCCCGCGATGTAGGCGACGACCGGCTTGGAGACGTGCTCGGCGATGTAGTCGGCCGCCTCCTCCTCGGCGGAGCCGCCGATCTCGCCGGCCATGACGATGAGCTCGGTCTCGTCGTCGGCCTCGAAGAGCTCGAGGATGTCGACGAAGCTCGATCCGGGGACCGGGTCGCCGCCGATGCCGACGATCGAGGAGTTGCCGAAGCCGGCCTGGGCCAGCTCGTTGCCGATCTGATAGGTCAGCGTGCCGGAGCGCGACACCACGCCGACGTTGCCCTCCGAGAAGAACGACGCCGGGATGATGCCCACGTTCGCCTTGCCGGGGGAGAGGATCCCCGGGCAGTTCGGCCCCACCAGCCGGGATCGGCTCCCAGCCACTCTCGCCGCCAGGTGGTTGTAGACGCGAAGCTCGTCATGTGCCGGGATGCCTTCGGTGATCGCGATGATCAGGGCGATGCCGGCGTCCTCGGCCTCGAGGATCGAGTCGGCGGCGAAGCGCGGCGGCACGAAGATCATCGCCGTGTTCGCGCCGGTCTCGGCGACCGCGTCGTGGAACGTGTTGAAGACGGGGACGCCGTCGACGTCCTGACCGCCCTTGCCCGGGGTCACGCCCGAGACGACCTGGGTGCCGAACGCGCGGTTGTTGAGCGCGTGGAAGGTGCCCTCGCGCCCGGTGATGCCCGAGACGCAGAGCTTGGTGTTCTCGTCGATAAGGATGGACATCAGGCAGCCAGCTCCACGACCTTCTCCGCGGCGCCCAGCATGGTCGCCTCCGTATACACGTTCGGGAGGTCCGCCTCGGCCAGCAGCCGGCGCCCCTCCTCGTCGTTGGTGCCGTCCAGGCGCACCACGAAGGGCACCGTCGGCTTGATCAGTTCGAAGGCCTCGATCAAACCGCGTGCCACCTCGTCGCAGCGCGTGATGCCGCCGAAGATGTTGAAGAGCACGGCGGTGAC
>JAXDHR010000238.1:0-10086 GCA_034664425.1 Solirubrobacteraceae bacterium | reverse complement strand
GCTGCGTGCGAGCGCCGCCGCGCTGCGGGCCGATGCCGGCGCGGCCGCCGCTCTCGCCGCGCGCGAGGCCGCGGTCGCGTCGGCCGGCGAAGCCGTCACGGCGCTTGAGCGCCGCGCCGCGGAACAGGCCCGCGAAGCGGAGCGGCTCGGGGCGGCGATCCTCGCGGCCGAGCGTCGCCGGCCGCCGCTGGAAGCCGAGCTCGCTGGGGCCCGCGACGCCGCCGCGCGGCTGCCCGGGCTCGAACGAGAGGCCGCGCGCGCGGCCGAGCGCCTCGCGAAGGGCGCCGAGCGCGACCGGCTGCTCGCTGCGGTGGCGAGCGCGCGGGCTGTGCTGCTGGCCGCCCGCGAGGCGGCGGTCGGCGCCCGCGAGCGCCACGCGGAGCTGCTCGCGCGCCGGCTGGACGGCATCGCCGCCGAGCTGGCCGGCCGGCTCCGGGACGGTGCGCCGTGCGCGGTCTGCGGCTCCTCCGAGCACCCGTCGCCTGCGGCGGCGCCCGCCGGCGGACTGGTGCCGGAGGCCGACGTGCGCGCCGCCGAGGCCGCCGCCGTGATGCGCGCCGGCGAATCCGACCGAGCCGGCGCCGAGCTCGCCGCGCTCGAGTCCGCGCTTGCGGCCGCCCGCGCCGTCGCCGGCGACGCGCCGGCGGGCACGCTCGCGATCGCCCGCGACGCCGCCGCCGCCGCGCTCGACGCGACCCGGCTCGACGCCGCGCGCGCCGACGGCCTGGCGGCGGAGCTCGCCGCGCTCTGCGACGGGCTCGAGCGCGACGGCGCGCGCCACGGCGAGGCGCAGCGCGCCGCTGCTGCGGCGGGCGCCGAGGTGCGCGAGCGCACGACATCGCTCGCCGCCGAGCGCGCCGCGATCGATGCCGGCCGCGCCGGCGCCCAGACGATCGCCGATCGCGTGCGCGCGCTGACGGCGGCCGCCGACGCCGCCGAGGCCGCGGCCGCCGCGCTCGAGACGGCGGCGGCCGCCGCTTATGAGGCCGAGCGGGCGCGCGCGCGGGCCGCGGCGGCCGCGGCGGAGGCCGGCTTCCGGGACCTCGAGTCGCTGCGCGCGTCGCTGCGCGAGGCCGCCGTCTGCGATGACATCGAACGCGGCCTGCGCCGCTATGACGACGGTCTCGCCGAGCGGCGCAGCGCCGCCGCCCGTCCGGAGCTGGTGGCCGCCGCCGCCGCGCCCGCGCCCGACCTCGCGGCGCTCGAGCGCGTCGCCGCCGATGCCGCCGACGCCGCCGAGCGCGCGCAGCGCGCCCTCGTCCTCGGCCAGCGCCGCCACAGCGAGCTCGCCGCCCTGCGCGGCCGGCTCGACGCCGCGCTCGACGCGGCCGCCCCCGCGCGCGAGCGCCACGCGCTCGTGCGCGAGCTGGCGGAGCTCACCAACGGGACGGCGGCGAGCAACCGGCTGCGGATGCGGCTCTCCGCCTACGTGCTGGCTGCGCGCCTGGAGGAGGTCGCCGCCGCAGCCTCCGTCCGGCTCCGCCGCATGTCGGGCGGGCGGTACGCGCTCGAGCACGCCGACGACACGGCGAAGGGCAACCGCCGCGGCGGCCTCGACCTGCGCGTCGTCGATGCGTGGACGGGCCGCGCGCGGCCGCCGGCGTCGCTCTCGGGCGGGGAGACCTTCCTCGCGAGCCTCGCGCTCGCGCTCGGGCTCGCCGACGTCGTGACCGCCGAGGCCGGCGGGGCGCGCCTGGAGACGCTGTTCGTCGACGAGGGCTTCGGCTCGCTCGACGACGAGGGAACGCTCGACGAGGTGCTCGAGGTCCTCGACGCGCTGCGCGACGGCGGCCGCGCCGTCGGCATCGTGTCCCACGTGGCCGAGCTGCGCCAGCGGATCCCCGCCCAGTTGCGCGTCGAGAAGGGCCGCAGCGGCTCGCGGGTGCTGCAGCCGGGCCCCGTGCTCGCGGGCTAGGACACCGAGAAGCCGCTGAGGCCCTCGGGCTCCTCCTCGGTCACGTCGAGGCGCTCGACCTCGGCGTGACCCGGTCCCGCGCGGCACAGCGCGACCAGCGCGTCGACCGCGTCGGGCGCGCCCTCGAACACCGCGGCGACAGTCCCGTCCGGTTCGTTGGAGGCGAAGCCGGCGACCCCCCGCGACCGCGCCTCGCGGCGCACGGAGTCGCGGAAGAAGACGCCCTGGACGCGGCCGTGCGCGCGGATGCGGCGACGGACGGTCGGTGGGGACACGGTGGGTACGGTAGTCCCATGACAGGTCTTGCGGCCGAGCTGGGCGCCGCCGGCGGCGCCGCCGCTCCCGCCGCCGCCACCGCGCGCCTACGCGAGCTGCTCGGCGCCGCGCTCGCGCATGGGCGCGAGGAGCTCGGCCGATCGCGTTCGGGCTACGGCGAGCCGGTCGAGGTCGCCTTCGCGGCCGACGGGGACCGGCTGCTCGCCGCCACGCCGGCCGACGCCGCGCTGCGCGCCGACCCCCAGGCGGCGGGCGAGCGCGCCTGGCTGCTCGTCGCCGCGACCGTCGCGGCGCTCGTCGAGCTCGCCGAGCCGGGAGCGCCGGCGCGCGCACAGGACCTCGCGATCGCCGCGGGCGAGCTCGCGGGCGGGCATCTCGTGCTCGTCTACCCGGCGCCGGCCGTCGACCCGGAGACGCTCGAGGAGCTCGTGCCGCTGGCCTTCGACGAGCACGCCGGGGCGATCGACCGCCTGCGGGCGTGCGCGTTCGCGGTTCCGGCGCGGCTGCTCGGGGAGATCGACGTGAAGGCGCCGATCGGCGCCGGCCATCCGCTGCGCATCGCAGAGGCCGTCGCGCGCCTGGGGGGCCATCCGGCGTCGGCGACCGACGTCGAGGCCCACGAGGAGGCCGTGCTCGCTCTGCTGGAGCGAGACGGTGCCGCCCACCCGGCGCGCCCGCACGAGGATCCCGATCCGGCCAGCCGGGTCGCGCGCCGGATCCTCCAGCGGCTCGACGGGATGGGGAAGTGGGGCGGCTACCACACCGACTTCGCGCACCTGCCCCGGGGCTTCGCGGGCAACGACCGAGCGCTCGCGATCGGCGTCGGCGAGGCGCTGCTCGACGCCGGCCTGCTGGCCGAGAAACCCTCGGTCGGGCAGCGCCACGTGTTCCTCAATCCGCGGCGCGCCGCCGACATCCACCGCTACGTCGACGCGGGCACTCCGCCACCGGGTATGCGACTGCCGCGAGAATGAAAGGATCCGATCCATGTCCATCGCGGGTCGGGTCAGCAAAGAGGTCACCACCAAGCTTCACACGGTCTACGCGCTCACGAACGCGGGGATCATCAGGCCGCAGCGGCCCGACCGCGCCGCACGCGTCGCGCTCGCCTTCCTGCGCTGGGGCCCGACTCCCGCTGCGGGCTACGCCTCCAACGCCGCGCGCTATCCGGACGACACGGCGGTCGTCGACGAGCTCGGCACGCTGACCTTCAAGGACGTCCACGAGCGCACCAACGCGCTGGCCCACAAGCTCCGGGAGGACGGCGTCGGGGTCGGCGACAGCGTCGCGATCATGTGCCGCAACCACCGCGGCTTCATCGACGCGTACGTCGCCGTCTCCAAGATCGGGGCGAACGCGCTCTTCCTCAACACCGCCTTCTCCGGCCCCCAGATCACGGACGTCGCGAAGCGCGAGGAGCCGAGGGCGCTGATCTTCGACCACGAGTTCGCGGACCTGGTCAAGGATGCGGGCAAGCGCCGCAAGCGCTACATCGCCTGGGACGACCCAGAGGAAGGCAAGGCCAAGGACCCGCGGATCGAGGACCTGATCGCCGACGGCGACACGTCGGACCTCTCGCCGCCGCCCGATCGCGGCAAGGCGATCATCCTCACCTCGGGCACGACGGGAACGCCGAAGGGCGCCTCGCGCTCGCAGCCCAAGTCGCTCGACCCCGCGGCCGCGCTGCTGGCCATGATCCCGCTGAAGGCACGCGAGCGGACGATGGTCGCGGCGCCGATGTTCCATTCGTGGGGCTTCGTGCACTTGACGCTCGGGATGGCGCTGTCCTCGACGCTCGTGCTCAACCGCAAGTTCGACCCCGAGGCGACGCTGTCGCTGACCGCCCAGCACGAGTGCACGGCGCTGGTCGTCGTGCCGGTGATGATCCAGCGGATCCTCGACCTCGACGACGAGGTGCTCGACCGCTACGACCTCTCGAAGCTGCGCGTGGTCCCCGTGTCGGGCTCGGCGCTGCCCGGCCCGCTCGCGGACAAGTGGATGGACCACTTCGGCGAGAACATCTACAACCTCTACGGCTCCACCGAGGTCGCGTGGGCGACGATCGCCACGCCGAAGGACCTGCGCGAGGCGCCGGGGACGGCCGGGCGGCCGCCGTACGGCACCGTGGTCAAGCTCTACGACGACGACGGCGATCCCGTGACCGAGCCGGGCGAGACCGGGCGCATCTTCGTCGGCAACGACATGCAGTTCGAGGGCTACACGGGCGGCGGCGGCAAGGACGTCATCGACGGACTGCTCTCCTCGGGGGACGTCGGCCACTTCGACGGGACCGGCCGCCTGTTCGTCGACGGCCGTGACGACGACATGATCGTCTCCGGCGGCGAGAACGTCTTCCCGGCGGAGGTGGAGGACCTGCTCTCAGGGCTCGACGAGGTCGCAGAGGTGGCGGTCTTCGGCGTCGCCGACGAGAAGTTCGGACAGCGCCTGAAGGCCGTCGTGGTGAAGCGCAACGGCGCGTCGCTGAGCGAGGCCGACGTCAAGAAGCACGTCAAGTCCAACCTCGCCGGCTACAAGGTCCCCCGCGACGTCGAGTTCGTCGACGAGCTGCCGCGGACGTCGACGGGCAAGGTGCTCAAGCGCGAGCTCAAGGGCGAGGGCGAGGACGACGGGAAGGACCCCTAGGCCGACGCTACCGTGGAGGCATGCCCCAGCGAACCGACATCTTCGATCTCGGCCGGCTGGGACTCTCCTCGGGCGAGGGGCGCCGCCTCGAGCTCCACACCGGCCTCGGCCCCTTCCACTACGGGGGCCAGCGCTACGCCGTCGAGCCAGAGCTGATCCCGGTCCGGCTCGACGTGTCGCGCACGACCGCATCCGGGTGGGCGCTGCGCCTGCGCTTCGGCGTCGGCCTCTCGGGCCCGTGCATGCGCTGCCTCGAGCCGGCCCAGCTGTCCTTGGAGGTCGACGCCCGCGAGGTGCACCAGCCCGGCGGCGGCGACCAGCTGACCTCGCCGTACATCGATGCCGGCGAGGAGCTCGACCTCTCGGGCTGGGCGCGCGACGCGCTGGCGCTCGAGCTGCCCGCGCAGCTGACCTGCCGCGAGGAGTGCCTGGGCCTGTGCGGCCAGTGCGGCGCGAACCTCAACGAGGATCCCGGCCACTCGCACGAGGCGGCGCCCAGCGCTCGCTGGGCGAAGCTCTCCGAGCTCAAGTTCGACTAGCGCGGGCGTTACGGCCGCGCGACGACGCGATCCGACTCGACGTTGCCGTACGACGTCGGCGCGGATCAGAGCCGCCCGCCCGCCCGGCCGCGCTCGCGGGCCCAGACGGGGTCGCCGCTCGCGCCACTTCGCTACCCTTCTGGGCCGCCCATGGCCGTTCCCAAGCAGAAGCAATCGCACGCGCGCACGAACCAGCGCCGATCGCAGCACAAGATCACTGCGCCGGCGATCAACACGTGCCCGAACTGCCGCGCGCCGCGTCGTCCTCACCGGGTCTGCCCGAACTGCGGGACCTACGCCGGCCGCGAGGTCGTGCACGTGCACGACGACCTGCACGACCACGACCACTGACGCGGGCGCCGGCGATGCCGGGCAGGCGGGACCCAGTGATCGCCGTCGACGCCAATGGGGCCGACCTCGGCCCCATTGAGGTCGCCCGCGGGGCCGCCGAGGCGGCCGAGCGCGGCGTCCGCGTGCTGCTCTTCGCCCCCCAGGGCGAGGTCAGCAGCCCCGCCCCGGGCGTCGAGGTCGTGGACTCGCCCGTCTCGATCGCCAAGGCCGCCGATCCGGCCCGCGCAGTGCGGGCGAACCCCGAGGCCTCGATCGTGCGCGCCGTGCAGGCCGTCGTCGACGGCCACGCCGACGCTGTCGTCTCCGGCGGGTCGACCGGCGCAGCGCTGGCCGCCTCGCTGTTCGGCTTCAAGCGCGCCCGCGGGATCCACCGCCCGGCGCTCGCCGTCGTCGTCCCCGCCCCGAACGCGCCGTTCCTGCTGCTCGACGCCGGCGCCAACGCCGAGGTCCGCCCGGAGCACCTGGTCCAGTTCGCCCACATGGGCGCCGCCTTCATGGAGGTCGTGATGGGCATGGCGGACCCGCGCGTCGCGCTGCTCTCCAACGGCGAGGAGCCCGGCAAGGGCAACAAGGACGTGATCGCCGCCCATGTGTCGCTGGCGGGTGCCCAGGGCGAGGGGCTGAACTTCGTCGGCAACATCGAGGGCTTCGGCGTCGGCGCGGGCGTCGCCGACGTGATCGTCGCCGACGGCTTCGCCGGCAACGTCACGCTGAAGGTGATGGAGGGCACGATGGCCGCGCTGATGGGCGCGGTCCGCGACGCCGCCACCTCGAGCACGCGCAGCAAGCTCGGCGGCCTGCTGCTGCGCCCCGCCCTGCGCGAGCTGCGCGACGAGCTCGACCCGCAGGCCGTCGGCGGCGCGGTCCTGCTCGGGCTGCGCCACCTGACCGTGGTTGCGCACGGTTCGTTCTCGGCGCGCGGGTTCGCGGCCGCGATCGGCGTCGCCGCGCGCGGCGTCCAGGACGATCTGCTCGGCCGCACCAACGACCACCTCGCCGCGGCCGGAGCGCTGCGGTCGCGCGCGCCCGAGCCATCCGAGGCGGCCGCTACGGTCCCCGACCAGTCATGACGCGAGACGACGTCTTCCAGCTGATCCGCGACCACCTGGCCGACGAGCTCGAGGTCGACCCGGATCGCATCACCGAGCAGACGCACTTCCGCGCCGATCTCGACGCGGACTCCCTCGACCTGTACACGCTCGTGCAGGAACTCGAGGACACCTACGGGGTAACGATGACCGACGAGCAGGCCGCGGGGATCCAGACCGTCGCCCAGGCCGTCGACTTCGTCGTCGCCCATCCGGCCGCGACCCAGGCGGCCGCGCCGTCCGACCGCGAGCCGGGATCCTGAGCTCTGCGGGCGCTCCACTCCCTCTGGGACGCGCTTCCGGACGACCTCGCCCGGCAGGCGGTGACGCACGCGTCCTGGGTCGAGCGGCGGGCGGACTCCTACGAGCGGCTCGCGTTCCTGGGCGACTCCGTCCTCGGCCTGGCGGTGACCACGCACCTCTACCCGCGTCTGGAGGCCGACCAGTACGGCGCCGGCCGGCTGACCAAGGTCCGCGCGCAGGCCGTGTCGGGCCGCTCGTGCCGGGCCGTCGCGGAGCGGCTCGGCCTGCCCGAGGCACTGCGCAACGCGGCGCCCGCGGAGGTCACGAGCACCGCGGTCGACGCGCTCGTCTCGACCGAGCGCGTGCTCGCCTCGGTGATCGAGGCGGTGATCGGGGCGTGCTACTTGAACTGGGACTACGAGACGGTCGCTCCAGCGGTGGTCGAGGCCTTCCAGCCGGAGATCCAGCAGTCGCTGGAGCGCCCCGCGGACTTCAAGTCGGCCCTGCAGGAGCGCCTCGCGCGCCGTGGGGCGGTCGTCGTCTACGCGGTCGTCGCGGAGGAGGGCCCGCCGCATCAGCGCTGGTTCGAGGTGGCGGCGACGGTCGCAGGCGAGGAGCTGGCCCGAGGCGCCGGACGCTCCAAGAAGGACGCCGAGCAGGTCGCAGCCGAGGCGGCGCTCGACGCGCTGACGGCATGAGGGCCGCGAGCGAAGCGGTGGCGAGCGTCAGCGAGGCAGCATGCACCTGAGGTCGATCGCGCTCAAGGGCTTCAAGTCCTTCCCCGACCGCACGCGGCTGGAGTTCACGCCCGGCGTCTCCGTGATCGTCGGCCCCAACGGCTCGGGCAAGTCCAACATCACCGACGCCGTGCTGTGGGCGCTCGGCGAGCAGTCGCCGATCGCCGTCCGCGGCCAGTCGATGCAGGACGTGATCTTCGCCGGCGCGCACGGCGTCCAGGCGCGGGGCGAGGCGGAGGTCGAGATCGTGCTCGACAACGCCGATGGCGCCGTCGCACTGCCCGCGGGCGAGATCTCGGTGTCGCGCCGGCTGACGCGCGCCGGCGACGGCGAGTACCGCATCAACGGCGCGCGCTGCCGGCTCGGCGACGTGATCGAGCTGATGTCGGACACCGGCATGGGCAAGGAGATGCACTCCGTCGTCTCCCAGGGCCGCGTCGAGGGCATCGTCACGTCCAAGCCGCGCGACCGGCGCATGCTGATCGAGGAGGCCGCGGGCCTCGGCAAGCACCGCAAGCGCCGCCGGCGGGCCCAGCTCAAGCTCGAGCGGACCCAGGTCAACCTCGATCGCGCGCTCGATGTCGAGCGCGAGGCGCGCACCCGGCTGCGCCCACTCAAGCGCCAGGCCGAGGCCGCCGAGCTGCACGCGCGTCTCGAGCGCCAGACCGACGAGGCGCGCTGGGCGCTCGCCCGCGAGGACGTGCGCGCCGCCGGCATCGCGCGGGCGGAGGCGGAGGCCCAGGTCGCCGCGGTGCGCGCCGCGGCGGAGGCGACCGAGCGGGAGCTGGCCGAGGTCGGGGCCCGACGGGAGCGCGCCGAGCAGGCGCTCGCCTCGCGCGGCTCCGAGCGCGAAGGGATCGCGAACCGCTTCTACGCCGCCCGCTCCGCGGGGGAGCGGATCGCCCTGCGCCAGGAGTCCGCGCGCCAGTCGGCGTCGACGCTCGCCGCGCGCTCAGCACGCCGGCGCGAGCTGCTCGCCGCGCTCGAGGCCGAGGCCGCAGCCGACCCGGGGGACGACGGGACCGCGGAGCGGATCGCCGGGCTCGAGTCCGAGCTCGCACAGCTCGCCGAGGGCCGCAAGGTGCGCCTGGAGCGCGAGCTCGCCGCGCTCGAGAGCCGCCGTGCCGCGGCCGCCGAGGAGCTCAACCGCCGCGCCGCCGACGCGGCCGACGCGGCCGCAGGGCGCTCGCAAGCCGATGCGGCCGCCGAGGCGGCGCGCCGGGCGCGCCGTGCGGTCGAGTCCGAGGCCGAGGCCGCCCGGCGCGAGGCCGCCAGCGTCGGCTCCGAGCTCGCCAAGGTCAACCAGTTCCTGCGCTCGCACGCCGGCGCGCCCGGCGGCGCGACCGCGCTCGCCGACGGGCTCTCCGCTGCATCCGGCTACGAGCTGGCGCTCGCCGCCGCGCTCGGGCCGCGCCTGCGCGCCGCCGTGGCCGGCGATCTCCCCGCCGCCGCGGCGCTCCTCGACCGCGCGGGCCGCGACGGCGGCGCCTCCCTCGTCGTGCCCGACGCGCCGGCCCCGCCGACGGCGGCGCCCGCCGCCGGCGCCGAGCGGCTGCTCGACCATGTTCGCGTCGAGGGCGACGCCGCCGCCGGTGCGCTCGTCGCCGCCATGCTCGCCGACGCCTGGGTCGTCGAGGATCCGGTCGCAGTGGGGGGCGGCTTCATGGGCATCGCCGTGACCCGCGATGGCCGTGTGTGGTCGCCGCGCGAGCATGAGCTGCGCCAGGTCCCGCCCGGCGGCGAGGACCGCGTGCTCGCCGAGCGCAACCGGCGCGACGCCCTGATCGGCCGGGTCGAGGCCGCCGCGCAGGCCGAGCAGGCCGCGCTCGCGCGCGTCGAGGAGGCGCTCGCCGCGGTCGCCGCCGCCGACGGCGCCCGCGACGACGCCGACCGCGCGGCGCGCGAGACGGCCCGCGCCCGCGAGGACGCGGCCGAAGCCGAGCGCCATGCGCGCCGCCAGATCGATGACCGCCGGCGCGCGCCCGACGAGGGCGCCTCGGCCGTCCGCCGCGCCGAGCTCGAGAGCGCGATCGCCACCGAGCGCCGCCTCGCCGAGCGTGCCGAGCGCGACCGCGCCGAGCGGGCGGGCCGGGTCGAGGGCGAGCGCGGGCGGCTGGCTCGCGAGGCGGCGCTCATCCCGCAGGTCGAGGCCCTGATCGCCGCGCTCGCCGCGGCCCGCGCGGCAGTCGACGCCCGGGTCGAGGCGCTCGGTGCCGAGCTCGAGGCCGACCGGCAGGCGGGCGAGACGCTCGCCGCCGAGCTGCGGTCCTGCGCGCAGGCCGAGGCCGGCGTGC
>JAXDHR010000237.1:0-22515 GCA_034664425.1 Solirubrobacteraceae bacterium | reverse complement strand
GACCGTGACGATTCCCGCCGGTCACTGGTTCATGATGGGCGACAACCGTGGCTCTTCCGACGACAGCAGGTTCTGGGGACCAGTTCCCAAGAAGTGGATCATCGGGCAGGCCTTCGCCACCTACTGGCCGCCCAAGCGCATCGGTCTTCTCTGAGGACGTGGCGGGGGCCGGGCGCACCGGGAACGCGACGTCGCGCCGGCGCGCGCGCCGCCGCAGCTCCTCGGGCAGCCGCCTGTTCCGCTACGACCGCGCACTCGGCGTGCGCTTCGTCGCCGGCGCCGACGAGGCCGGCCGGGGCTGCCTCGCGGGTCCGCTGGTCGCGGCCGCCGTGCTGTTCGATCACGAGCGGATCTCGCTGGGCGACCTACGTGCGCTGACCGCGCTCAACGACTCCAAGCAGCACACCGCCGAGATGCGCGAGGAGCTCTACCCCCGCGTGCTGCGGATCGCCACCAAGGTCGCGGTCACCTCGCGCTGCGTCCGCGGGATCGACGAGCGGGGGCTGCACAAGACCAACCTGGCGGCGCTCGCGGACACGCTGCGGCGGGTCGGCGTGCCCGGCTGCCTGTGCCTCTCCGACGGCTTCCCGGTCCCGCCGACGGGCTTCGAGCAGCGCCCCGTCGTGGGCGGCGACGCCATCAGCGCCTCGATCGCCGCCGCCTCCGTGATCGCCAAGGTCACGCGCGACCGTTTCATGGAGCGGATGGAGGAGCGCTATCCCGGCTGGGAGTTCGCCGCGCACGTCGGCTACTCCACGCCCGAGCACCGCGCCGCGATCGAGCGCCTCGGCGTCTCGCCGTTGCATCGGCTGTCGTTCCAGTCGATGGCCTACCAGCAGTTGGCGCTGTAGCGGATCGCGGGGCGCGCCGCCCCTGAGGTGGTGAAGTCGGCACGCGTCGCACGCCTGCGCTGAATCGTCACACCCCCGGCACGCATCCGTCACGTTCGCGTGCTGATCCGTTCGGCCGGCGCCCCTAGCGTCGACCGCACGATGACCAGCGATACCAGAGGACCCATCGCCGCGCTGCGCGACCGGCGGGCGAAGGCGCTCGGCCGGCGCGGGGAGGCGCTCGCCGCCGCGCACTTCGACCGGCTCGGCTTCCGCGTGCTGGCGCGCAACCACCGCACTCGCTACGGCGAGCTCGACCTCGTGCTCACCGACGCCGAGGGGCGCACGATCGTCTTCTGCGAGGTCAAGACCCGCCGCCTCGGCTCGGGCGACGTCTGGGACAGCCTGCACGACGGCAAGCGCCAGCAGGTCCGGCGCATGGCCGCCGCCTGGCTGACCGAGGTGACCGAGCGGCCGTGGGCGGCGGAGCTGCGCTTCGACGCCGTCGGCGTGACGGTCGACGCGCGCGATCGGCTCGTGCGCCTCGACCACCTCGAGGCGGCGTTCTGATGGCGGCCACCCCGTGATCGCCCGCGTCAGCACCTTCGCGCTCGACGGCGTCGAGGGGCGCCGCGTCTGGGTCGAGGCCGACATCCGGCTCGGGCTGCCCGCCTTCACGGTGGTCGGGCTCGCCGACAAGGCGGTCCGTGAGGCGCGCGAGCGCGTCCAGGCCGCGATCGTGAACTCCGGCTTCGCGTTCCCGGCGAAGCGCATCACCGTCAACCTCGCGCCCGCGTCGCTGCGCAAGGCCGGCCCTGGCTTCGACCTGCCGCTCGCCCTCGCCCTGCTGGTCGCCAGCGAACAGCTCGACGCCGACGCGCTCGCGGGCTGCGCGGTCGTCGGCGAGCTGTCGCTCACGGGCGACGTGCGCTCCGTGCGCGGGGTGCTTGCCTGCGCCGAGGGCGCCCGCCGCCACGGGCTGCGGCGGATCGTCGTCCCCCGGCGACGAGCTCGCGAAGCCGGGCTCGTGCCCGGCGTCGAGGTCGTCGGCGTCGACTCGCTGCAGGAAGCCGTCGACGTGCTGGCCGGCCGCGCCGCGCCGCGCGAGCCGGAGCCCGTCGGCGACGCGCCGATCGACGCGTCCGCGCCCGACCTCGCGGACGTCCGCGGCCACAACGCGCTCGTGCCGGCGCTCGAGGTCGCCGCCGCCGGCGGCCACAACCTGCTGCTGCATGGGCCGCCCGGCACCGGCAAGACGATGCTCGCTCGGCGGCTGCCGTCGATCCTGCCGCCGCTGACGCCCGACGAGGCCCTCGAGGTCACCCGCATCCACTCGGTCGCCGGTTTGCACGACGGCGGCCTGGCCGAAGCGCGACCGTTCCGCGCGCCGCATCACTCGGTGTCGGCGGCGGGCCTGGTCGGCGGCGGGTCGCCGCCCGCGCCCGGGGAGGCGACGCTCGCGCACCACGGCGTCCTCTTCCTCGACGAGCTCTCGGAGTTCGTGCGCTCCTCGCTCGAGGCGCTGCGCCAGCCGCTCGAGGACGGCCACGTCATCATCGTCCGCGGGCAGCGGGCGATGATCTTCCCGACCGGCTGCACGCTGGTCGCCGCGACCAACCCGTGTCCGTGCGGCCGTCCGGTCGAGAGCTGCCGCTGCTCCGCGGCAGACCTCGCGCGCCACCAGCGGCGGCTCTCCGGCCCGCTGCTGGACCGCATCGACCTGCTCGTGTCCGTCGGGCGACCCGACGCCCGCGCGCTGCGCGACGAGCAGGGACCCACGTCGGCTTCGGTGCGCGAGCGCGTGATCGCCGCCCGCGAGCGCCAGCAGGAGCGGCTCCGGGACGAGCGCGCGAGCTGCAACGCGCGTATGACCCCGCGCCAGCTGCGCGACCTCGCGCGGGCGACGCCGGGCGCCCTGCGGCTGCTCTACGAGCTGCATGACCGCCAGGCGCTCAGCGCCCGCGGGCATGCGCGCGTCCTGCGCGTGGCGCGGACGATCGCCGACCTGGACGGCGCCGAGCACGTCGGCACGGACCACATCCATGCGGCTGCGGGCCTGCGCCTCCAGGAGCCCGCGAGCGCGGTGGCGGCATGACCGCCCACGCGTGCGACGAGCATCTGCGCCGCACCGATCTGATCGCGGCGCTCGCCCCGCGGCTCGACATCGAGTGGCGCAAGCGTTCCGCGCCCGGCGGCGTCCTCGCGCTCGCCGACGAGCACCTGCTCGCGCTGGCCGACGCCGCGATCCGGGCTCGCTGGGCGAGCTTCTCCGCCCGCGACGCGCGCGAGGCGATCACCGCCGCGCGCCTGCGTGCTGCCTGCCGCTGCTCGCCGGCGTACCCGGCGGAGCTGGAAGCGCTGTCGGACCCGCCCGCCGTCGTCCACGTCGCCGGCAGCGTCGAGGCGCTCGATCCAGCCGAGCGGGTCGGCATCGTCGGCGCCCGCGCCGCGAGCGACTACGGCACCACCGTCGCGCGTGCGCTGGGGCGCGGGATCGCGGCAGCGGGCGTCGCCGTCGTCTCCGGTCTCGCGCTGGGCATCGACTCGATCGCGCACGACGGCGCGCTGGCGGCCGGGGGAGGCCGCCCGATCGCCGTGCTCGCCGGCGGCGCCGACCGGCCGTACCCCGCCCGTGGGCGCCGGCTGCACGAGGCGGTCCGGGAGGCCGGTGCCGTCGTGTCGGAGCTGCCGCCCGGGTTCGGCGTGCACCGCTGGGCGTTCGTCGCCCGCAACCGGATCATCGCCGCACTCTCGACCGTGCTGGTCGTCGTCGAGGCGGCCGAGCGCTCCGGCTCGCTCACGACGGCGGACTTCGCTGCGGCCATCGGGCGGACGGTCGCCGCGGTCCCCGGGCGCGTGACCGCCGCGACGGCCGCAGGGACGAACGGGCTGATCCGCGACGGCGCGCCGCTCGTGCGCGACAGCGCCGACGTGCTGGACCTGCTCGCCGACGTGACGGGCGCCGTCCGCGTCGCGCGGGCGGCCGCCCCGTCGTCGCGCCCCTCGGGCCTCGACGCCGGCGCGCATCGCGTGCTCGACGCGATCGAGGGCGGTCGCGGCACCCTCGCCGAGCTCGCCGGCACGCCGGAGGAGGCGCGCGCCGTCCTGCTGGCCCTGGGGCGGCTCGAGGCGAGCGGCCTCGTCGTGCGCGGCTTCGGCGGGCGCTACGAGCGGGCGGCGCGATGACCGGCGCGCCTCGCGATTTGACATCGCCGAGCGCATGCCGCAGGATCCCGCCATCGCTGGCAGGGGCGACGTTGTTCTCGGCGGAGGGTCTGACAACGTTGTCATCGGATTTCCTGGGAGGAGAACGTCCCGATGCTCAATGGTCGGACTCGAACGATGTCGTCGTGGCTCGCGCGGTGGGCCATCGTCGCGCTCACGCTGGCCGTGACCGCTGTCCTGGCGCTCGCGGGGGCGGGCGCCGCGTCCGCGCAGGACACGGCGCCGGCCTTCACGACGTCGTTCGAGCCATCGCAGCCGCCGCCGACGTGGACCAACACCGTCGAGACCGATGCGAACGGCAACCGTCGCGCCGCGAACGTCAACGGGACCGTCTCGGCCGGCATCCCCGGCAGCGTCATGGACAAGGTCGTCGAGGTCCAGGCCAGCGACGAGAACCCGCCCAACGAGGCCAAGGAGAAGGTGGTCGACGGCAACACGCAGACGAAGTGGCTGACCTTCCACCCGACGGGCTGGGTCCAGGTCAAGCTCTCCGAGCCGGTGGCGGTGGTCAAGTACGCGCTCACCTCGGCCAACGACGCCGAGAGCCGCGACCCGCAGGACTGGCAGCTGCAGGGGTCGACCGACGGTCAGACGTGGACGACGCTCGACAGCCGCGCGGGCGAGGACTTCCCCGAGCGCTTCCAGACGCGCGAGTTCGACGTCTCCAACTCGACCGCCTACCAGTACTACCGCCTGAACGTCACCCGCAACAGCGGCGACAGCATCGTCCAGCTCGCCGAGCTGCAGCTCTCCAACGGCGACACGACCCCGCCGCCGCCCGCCGACATGCGCTCGTTCGTCAGCGGCGGGCCGGTCAACGGGCCGAACCTCAAGCCGAACGCCGGCTTCACCGGCCTGAAGGCGCTCGAGTACTCGGGCGGCGACATCGCAGACGGCCGTGCGTACTCCTACGACAAGGTCTACGACGTCGACGTCCCCGTCCACCGCAACACGCAGCTCTCCTACAAGATCTTCCCCGAGCTGACGAAAGGCGACCTGCAGTACCCGAGCACCTACGCCGCGGTGGACCTCGCCTTCTCCGACGGCACCTACCTGTCCGACCTCGGCGCGCGCGACCAGCTGCACGCGCTCCTCAGTCCGCAGGGCCAGGGAGCCTCGAAGACCCTCTACGCCGACCAGTGGAACGACAAGTGGTCGCGGATCGGCGCCGTCGCCGCCGGCAAGACGATCAAGCGGATCATCGTCGGCTACGACAATCCGGGAGGCAGCAAGGACACGCTGTTCAACGGCTGGATCGACGACATCCGCATCGGCGCCGCGACAGGCACCTCCCACAGCCATCTCGCCGACTGGGCCGACACCCGCCGCGGCACGAACTCGAGCGGCTCCTTCTCGCGCGGCAACAACTTCCCGGCGACGGCCGTCCCGCACGGCTTCAACTTCTGGTCGCCGATGACCGACGCCGGCTCGGGCAGCTGGTTCTACGAGTACCAGGCGCAGAACAACGCGGACAACCTGCCGACGCTGCAGGCGTTCACCGCCAGCCACATGCCGAGTCCGTGGATGGGCGACCGCCAGACCTTCCAGGTGATGCCCTCGACAGCCTCCGGCACCCCGGACGCCAACCGCCAGCGCCGGGCGCTGGCGTTCCGGCACGAGAACGAGGTGGCGCGGCCGTACTACTACGGCGTCACATTCGAGAACGGGCTGAAGACCGAGATCGCCCCGACCGACCACGCGGCGGTCTTCCGCTTCACCTTCCCCGGCGCGGACGCGAACCTGATCTTCGACAACCTCGATGGCAACTCGTCGCTGTCGATCGACAAGGCCGCCGGCGTGATCACCGGCTGGTCGGACGTACGCAGCGGCTCCTCCAACGGCGCCACGCGCATGTACGTCTACGCGACGCTCGACAAGCCGGTGACGAGCTCGGGGATGCTGAGTTCCGGCAACCGCCCGTCGACGGGCTACACCAAGTTCGCCGCCGGCGATTCGCGCACGGTCACGATGCGGATCGCGACCTCGCTGATCTCGCTCGACCAGGCCCGGCACAACCTCGGCCTCGAGGTCGGGGACCGCTCGTTCGACGCGGTGCGCGACAGCGCCCGCAGCGCCTGGGACGCAAAGCTCGGCGCCATCACCGTCAAGGGCGCCAACAGCGACGAGAAGACGACGCTGTACTCGAACCTCTACCGGCTCAACCTGTATCCCAACTCGGCGTACGAGAACACGGGCACGGCCGCCAGCCCCGAGGACATGCACGCGGTGCAGGCCTCCGCCTCGAGCCCGCCGAGCGGTCCGACCGCGACCGGCGCCAAGGTCGTCGCGGGCAAGGCGTACGTCAACAACGGCTTCTGGGACACCTACCGGACGACCTGGCCCGCCTACTCGCTCCTCTACCCGACCGACGCGGGCCAGATGGTCGACGGCTTCGTCTCCCAGTACCGGGACGGCGGGTGGATCTCGCGGTGGTCCTCGCCGGGCTACGCGAACATCATGACCGGCACCAGCTCGGACGTCGCCTTCGCGGACGCCTACCTCAAGGGCGTCCGCGGCTTCGACGCCACCGACGCCTATGACGCCGCGCTGAAGAACGCGAGCGTCGCACCTCCGGGCTCGAACCCCTACGACACCCAGGTCGGCCGCAAGGGCATGATCCAGTCGCCCTTCCTGGGATACACCCCCAACCAGGTGCCGGAGGGTCTCTCCTGGTCGCTCGAGGCGGGGCCGAACGACTTCGGCATCGCCAACATGGCCGGCGCGCTGGCGCACGACAAGCACGCGAGCTCGGCCGAGCGCCAGCGCTACCGCGAGGAGCAGAAGTACTTCCTCAGCCGCTCGCAGGACTACGTGAACCTGTTCGACAAGCGTGTCGGGTTCTTCCAGGGCAAGTCGGCTTCCGGCGACTGGACGACGCCGCCGGATCAGTTCGACCCGCGCGTCTGGCGCCAGGGTGGTGACTACACCGAGACCGACGGCTGGAACTTCGCCTTCCACGCGCCGTTCGACGGCCAGGGCCTGGCGAACCTCTACGGCGGCCGGGCCAAGCTGGCCGCGAAGCTCGACGAGTTCTTCGCAACGCCCGAGACCGCGAAGTTCCCCGGGACCTACGGCGGGACGATCCACGAGATGCTCGAGGCGCGCGATGTGCGCATGGGGCAGTGGGGCGCGTCCAACCAGGTCTCGCACCACATCCCGTACATGTACGACTACGCCGGCCAGCCGTCCAAGACGCAGGCCAAGGTGCGCGAGGCGCTCGGGCGCCTGTACTCGGGCAGCACGATCGGCGAGGGCTACCCGGGCGACGAGGACAACGGCGAGATGTCGGCCTGGTACGTCTTCAGCGCGCTGGGCTTCTACCCGCTGGCGATGGGCAGCCCGACGTACGCGATCGGCTCGCCGCTGTTCAAGCAGGCGACGCTGCACATGCAGGGCGGTCACGACCTCGTGATCAACGCGCCGAACAACAGCGCGCGCAACGTCTACGTGCAGGGCATGCGGCTCAACGGCCGCAACTGGGACAAGTCCTACCTGCGCAACCGGGACATCGCCAAGGGCGGTCGCATCGACTTCCGGATGGGCCCGCGGCCGTCGTCGTGGGCGACCGGGCGCAACGCCGTGCCGCCGTCCGTCACGAAGGGCAGCGCCGTGCCGCGCCCGCTCGCGGACGTGGCCCGCTCCGACCAGGGCGTGCCGGCGGCCAGCGGCGGGACCGATGCGTCCGCGCTCTTCGACAACACGTCGGGCACCCAGACCTCCCTCACGGGCGCCGACCGCTGGGTGGGCTTCGACTTCGACGCGCCGCGCCAGGTCAGCTTCTACACGCTGACCTCCGGCACCGGCGCCTCGTCGTCGGATCCGAGCGCGTGGGTCGTCGAGGGCTCCGACGACGGGCACACGTGGAAGACCCTCGACTCGCGAAGCGGCGAGACGTTCGCATGGCGCCAGCAGCTGCGGCCGTTCGAGCTCCAGCACCCGGGCAGCTACCGCCACTACCGGATCGAGTTCAGCCGGTCAGCGGGCGCCTCGACCGCACTCGCGGAGGTCGAGCTGCTCTCCAGCCGGCCGATCCCGGCGAACCCGCTCTCGGCGACGGCGACGCCCGCCTCGGGACGCGCCGGATCGACGGTGCCCGTTCAGGTGACGGTCGCCAACGCCGGGTCCTCGCCCGTCAGCGGCCAGTTGACCGCCGGCGGCCCGGCAGGGTGGACCCTGCAGCCCGCGAGCACCGCCTTCGGCCCGATCGCGGGCGGCGCCACGCAGACGCTGACGGTGGACGCCGCGATCCCGGCGGGGACGGCCGCGGGTGCCTACCCGCTGAAGCTGACGGCGAGCGCTCCGCAGGGCACCGCCAGGCTGACCGCCACCGTGCAGGTCATCGGCAACGCGATCGAGTTCACGCCCGGCACGGACGCGGAGACGCCGTGGCTGTCGGATCCGGGGGGCTCGCAGCTCGACGGCGCGGTCTACGACGGCCACGCGCGCTTCGCCGACAACGCCTCGCACTTCACGTACCGCTTCGACATCCCGGCGGACGTGACGGGCGGCACGCTGAGCCTGGACATCGGCAACGAGTTCCTGGTCAAGGTCTCGCCCGACGACCAGACGTGGCGCACCGTGCTGCAGGACGCGACCGAGGAGCACGACCTCAACAACCGCGCCGTGCGAACGCTCGATCTCAACGACCTGCGCGGGAGCAGCCGAACGCTCTACGTGCGCGTGGAGGACGCCAAGCCGGACGACGGCTGGGGCGGCTGGCTCGCGCACCTGAAGCTGGCGTTCGACGGCGCCTGACGGCCGGTGCGGGCGGGGCCCCCTCCTCTGGCCCCGCCCGCTCGCCGTCCCCGGTCAGCCCGGGCCCCTCGGGGCATCTCCGAGCACCCGGCGAACCGCGCTCGCGCGTAGACCGAGACGGAGATCGCGCCGGCGATGCCGCGGCATGCGGAACCTCGCCGGATCGTACCCTTGGCCCATGGCCGCTCGTCCCGTACGCACCGCGCTGTCGATCGCGGGATCGGACTCCGGCGGCGGTGCCGGCATCCAGGCCGACCTGAAGGCGTTCGCGCGCGCGGGCGTCCACGGCATGACCGCGATCACGGCGCTGACCGCCCAGAACACCGTCGGCGTCACCGGCATCCACCCGGTGCCCGGCGCGTTCGTCGTCGAGCAGGTGCGCGCCGTGGCCGACGACCTCGGCGTGGACGCGGTCAAGATCGGCATGCTCGCAACCGCCGAGACCGTCGCCGCGGTCCGCGAGGCGCTCGAGCTGCTGCCCGCCGGCACCCCCGTGGTGATCGACCCCGTGATGGTCTCCGAGTCGGGCGCCGTGCTGCTCGACGACGCGGCCCGCGCGGCCCTCGTCGAGCTGCTGCTGCCGCTGGCGACGGTGATCACCCCCAACCTGCCCGAGGCGCGCGTGCTCGCGGGCAGCGCGGCCGCGGCCGGCGCCGCGCCCGCCGGCCCGGGCGAGGACGACGCGGAGGCGCTCGCGCGCACGCTGCACGCGCTCGGCCCGGAGGTGGTCGTGGTCACCGGCGGCCACCGCGACGCGGCGGAGGACGTGCTCTTCGACGGCGAAGCCGTCCACCGCATCGCCGGGCCGCGCCATCCGGACGGTGCGGCGCACGGGTCCGGCTGCACGCACTCCTCGATCCTCGCCGCCCACCTGGCGCTGGGCCACCCGCCGCTCGTCGCCGCGAGGGCCGCGCGGCGGCTCGCCGGGGAAGCGGTGCGCGACGGGCTGCGCGGGCTCGGCGCGGGCGCCGGCCCCGTCGACGTCCTCTCGCTGACGCACCGGCGTCCCGATGCGCCCCGTGCAACGGACGTTGCAGCACCTCTGGCATAATCGCGGCATGAAGTTCCTGCGCATGCGTCCTGGCCACGGCGAGCAGCTGATCGCCGAGGGCGACGTCGAGGTTGCGGAGGACCAGGAGCGCCTCGTGGAGGAGTTCCGCCGCCAGCTCGAGCAGGGGATGTGGGCCGCGGTTCCGGTCGAGACCGAGACCGGCCGGCGCGAGGCGGAGATGGTGA
This sequence comes from Solirubrobacteraceae bacterium, assembly GCA_034664425.1. GTDB lineage: Bacteria > Actinomycetota > Thermoleophilia > Solirubrobacterales > Solirubrobacteraceae > DATBDM01. The sequence continues at coordinate 12,469 of JAXDHR010000237.1, read as the reverse complement.
CGGCGTTCGAGCAGATCCCGCAGGCCACGGATCGCGTGATCTTCTTCCCGCGCGCCGCCGGCGGCGCGCGCTGAGCGGCGCGGCATGACCGTCGCGCTCGCCGCCACCGCGATCGTGGTGCTCGCGCTGCTCTTCGAGGTCTCGCTGCCGTGGCTCGACCGGCGGCTCGACCGCCGCCGCGCGGTTCGCGAGGCGCGCCGCACCGGCGTCCCCGCGCCGTACGACCCCGGGCGCGACCGCCGCGCCGAGCAGAAGGCCCGCGAGCTGCTGCGCTCCTGCGTCAACGACGAGGAGTGGGCGATGTACCGCGACCTCGGCTTCATCCGCGTCTGGGGCGGGCAGGCGGGCGGGCTGGAGTCCGGACCCCGCTTCTCCCGCGATCTGCGCGGCGTCCCGTACGCCTACCTCGTCTATCCGCACCGCCCGATCGTCGCTTACCTGCCGCAGACCGCGCAGCTGCTCAACGAGTACTGCGTCGAGTTCCCGGATGAGACGCGGCCGTACGGCTCGGCGCGGCTGCCGGACTCCGACGACGTGCTGGCGAAGTGGATGGCGCTCAAGGGCGACGAGCGGCGCCTGATCGCCGAGTCCAACATGCACCTCCCGGGCCGCCAGCTCGACCCGGCGCAGGTCCAGCGCGACATCTGGCGGCTCGGCCGCTGGGAGCGCGAGCGCCTGCAGGGCAGCTCGCGTGGCGGCGCGCCGGCGGAGCCGCCGCGCGCACGCCCCGCCTCGCCCGACGGCTTGTAGGCGTCGACGGCGAACGGGCATCCGGCGGCCGCGAGCGGCCGCCGGATAGCATCCGCGGGCGATGGCCGGCCTGGATCCAAAGCACAACTCGCGCGCGCTCACCGACGGTCCCGAGCGGGCTGCCGCCCGCGCCTACCTGCACGGCATCGGCTTCGACGCCGACGCGCTCGCGAAGCCGATCGTCGGCGTCGCCTCGACCTGGATCGAGACGATGCCCTGCAACTTCCATCTGCGCGCGCTCGCCGCGAAGGTCAAGGACGGCATCCGCGCGGCCGGCGGCACGCCGATGGAGTTCAACACGATCGCCATCTCGGACGGCATCACGATGGGCACGCGCGGCATGCGCACGAGCCTCGTGTCGCGCGAGGTGATCGCCGACTCGATCGAGCTCGTCACCCGCGGCCACGCCTTCGACGCCGTGATCGCGCTGTCGGGGTGCGACAAGACGATTCCCGGCACGGTGATGGCGCTCGCGCGCCTGGACGTGCCCGCGGTGATGCTCTACGGCGGCTCGATCCCGCCCGGGCGCTTCGAGGGCCGCGACGTCTCGATCATGGACGTCTTCGAGGCGGTCGGGGCCCACGCCGCGGGCCGGATCGACGACGAGCGCCTGCGGGCGATCGAGCAGGCAGCCTCGCCCGGCGTCGGCGCCTGCGGCGGCCAGTTCACCGCCAACACGATGGCGATGGCCTTCGAGATGATGGGCATCTCGCCGATCGGACCGAGCCTCGTGCCGGCCCAGGACCCGACGAAGGCTGCGGTGGCCGAGGCGGCCGGCACGCTCGTCATGGACCTGCTGGCGCGCGGCGTGCGACCGCGCGAGCTGATCACCCGCGAGTCGCTCGAGAACGCGATCATGGCCGTCGCGGCCAGCGGCGGCTCGACCAACGGCGTGCTGCACCTGCTGGCCGTCGCGCGCGAGATGGGCGTCGAGCTCTCGATCGACGACTTCGACGAGATCGCCGAGCGCACCCCGACGCTGTGCGACCTCAAGCCGGGCGGGCGCTTCCTCGCGACCGACCTGCACGCGGCCGGCGGCACGGCCGTGCTGGCGCAGCGGCTCGTCGAGGCCGGGCTCCTGCACGCCGACGCGCCGACGGTGACCGGCAAGACGATCGGCGAGCACGCGGCCGAGGCGCGCGAGGCCGACGGCCAGGAGGTGATCCGGCCGCTCGCGGACCCGGTCAAGCCGACGGGCGGTCTCGCGATCCTACGCGGCAACGTCGCGCCCGAGGGCAGCGTCGTCAAGCTCTCGGGGCACGAGCGCCGCCACCACGAGGGTCCGGCCCGCGTGTTCGAGGGCGAGGAGGCGGCGATGAGGGCGGTCACCGCCGGCGAGATCCAGGCGGGCGACGTCGTCGTGATCCGCAACGAGGGGCCGGTCGGCGGCCCGGGCATGCGCGAGATGCTGGCCGTGACCGCGGCGATCGTGGGGGAGGGGCTCGGCGAGAGCGTCGCGCTGCTCACCGACGGCCGCTTCTCCGGCGCCACGCGCGGCTTCATGGCCGGCCACATCGCACCGGAGGCTGCGCTCGGCGGCCCGATCGCGGCAATCCGCGACGGCGACACGATCATCATCGACGTGCCGGGCCGGCGGATCGACGTCGGGCTCGACGACGACGAGATCGCCCGCCGCATCGCCGCCTACACGGCGCCGGACAACGCGGTCGAGACGGGCGTGCTCTCGAAGTACGCGAAGCTCGTCTCGAGCGCGTCCGAGGGCGCCGTCACGCGCTGACGCCCTCGATATCGGACTCGGGCGCCGGGCTCGAGGCGATGAAGCGGGCCAGCAGCTCGTTGAAGCGGTTCGGGCGCTCGATCATCGGCACGTGCCCGGTGTCCTCGAAGATCACCGAGCGCGCGTTCTCGCCGATCAGGCGCTCGTAGCGCTCGGCGTCGCCGACGGGGACGAGGATGTCGTTGCGCCCCCAGACGATCAGGGTCGGAACCTCGATGCGGCTCAGCCGGTCGCGGAACGAGTAGTTCATCAGAGCACCCAGCGCGGGTACGAAGCCCGGCTTCTCCGCGCCCTGGACGAGCTCCCACGCGAGCGGCGCGGACAGCCGCTCGGGATAGCGCACCACACCCTGCAGGAACAGCCGCCGCAGCCGCGGCCGGCGTACGAGGGAGTCGGGCGCGCGGGCGCCGGTGCGCGCGCCGAGGGCCGTGATCAGCCGCGCGCCGAACAGCAGCGGCTGGCGGTGCAGGTGCTCGCTCGAGAGCCCGGCGGCCGAGACCAGCACGAGCTTGTCGACCCGCGTGGGGAAGGAGAGGGCGAGCTCGGCGCCGACGAAGCCGCCCATCGAGTTCCCGATCAGGATCGGGCTCTCGATCTCGAGCCGGTCGCACAGCACGTCGAGCGTGTGCGCGTAGCCGCGGATCGAGATCTCGCCGCCCGGCAGCTCCGAGGCGCCGAACCCGGGGAGGTCGGGCGCGATGCAGCGGTGCGCGCCCATGAACGCGGGCAGGTTGAGCAGCCAGTTCTGCCACAGGCCGCCGAGCCCGTGGACGAACAGCAGCGGCGGGCCGGTCGTGTCCTCACCACCCGTGTCGACGACCTCGACCCTCCGCCCGTCGATCTGCTCGCGGCGGGTCAGCGACGGCCAGTCGACGGCCATCCAGCTCTTGTCGTCGCCGTCGGCGTAGCGCTCGTCCGCCCCGGGGCGCACGAGGCCGTTGCGAGCGATCGCCGCCAGCTGCCGGTGCACCCGGGCCACGTCCTCGCCTACCGTACTCGTTGCCACCCGTGCGCATCGCCATCGACATCGACTCCACGCTGCACCACTACTGGGACCAGCTCGACGCGGTCGCCCGGCGGCGCTTCGGCGTCGCGCTGCCCTATGCGACGCAGGCGACCTGGGAGATCGCGGCGCTCGCGCCCGAGCAGGTCCGCGCCGCGGTCGCCGAGACCCACGGGGACGAGCACGTGCTCGCGGCGGTGCCGTACCCGGGCGCGGTCGAGGCGGTGCGCGACTGGCACGACGCCGGTCACTTCATTCACATCACCTCGCATCGCCGCGCGGGCGCACACGGCGCCACCGCGCGCTGGCTGCAGGCGATCGGCCTGCCCTACGACGAGCTCTACTGCTCCGACGACAAGCTGGCCCGTGCCCGCGAGATCGGCATCGACGTGCTGATCGACGACGCGCCGGAGAACCTGCTCGGAGCGCTCGATTCGGGTATGAGGGCCGCGACGTTGGTGCATCCCTGGAACCGAGCCCTGTGTGAGGAGGAGACCGTGCTCTGCGCTCCCGACTGGCCCACGCTGCACGAGCGGCTGGCGCCGATCCTGGCGGGTGGCGCATGAAGGCGCTGCCCGCTCCCGACGATCAGCTGCGCGGGCTGCTGCCCGCGATCGAGCCGGAGCGCCAGGTCACGGACTGGGGCCGCTCCGAACGCGTCGAGGGCCTGCTCGACAGGACGGTCTACGAGTTCCTCTACCACTACTGGTTCCGCTGCGAGGTGGAGGGCATCGAGCACGTGCCGTCGGTCGGCGGCGCGCTGCTGGTGTCCAATCACGCGGGCGCGCTGCCGCCCGACGCGGCGATGATCACCAAGGCGATCAAGGAGGAGCACCCGCGCCCGCGGCCGCTGCACCTGACCGTCGAGCACTTCTTCAAGGGGTATCCGGGCTTCAGCATGCTCGTGTCCAAGCTCGGAGGGGTACCCGCGCACCCGGCCAACGTGCACCGACTGCTGCATGACGAGGAGCAGCTCGTGCTCGTCTTCCCCGAGGGCCGCAAGGGGACCGAGAAGCTCTACAAGGACCGCTACAAGCTGCGGCGCTTCGGTCGCGGCGGCTTCGTCGCTGCGGCGATGCGGGCGGGCACGCCGATCGTGCCGGTCGCGGTCGTCGGCGCCGAGGAGGCGATGCCGGCCTTCGCCCAGCTCGGCGCGCTGCAGAAGCTGACGGGGCTGCTCTACTTCCCGATCACGCCGACGTTCCCGCACTTCGGCCTACTCGGATTCGCCGGCTACCTGCCGGCCAAGTTCCGGATCCGCTTCCTCGACCCGATCGCGACCGATGACCTCGGCGACGAGCCGTGGGAGGACCGCGCGCTGGTCCAGGAGATCGCCGAGGATGTCCGGGGCCGGATCCAGGAGGAGTTGATCGACATGGTCGGCAAGCGTCGGTCGGTGTGGTTCGGATGAACTCCCGGCGGATCCTGGTCACCGGGCTCTCGACCTACTGGGGCGGGCGGCTCGCGCAGGCGATCGAGCGCGACCCGAATGTCGAGGCGGTGATCGGGGTCGACACGCAGGATCCCACGTGCGAGCTGCAACGGACCGAGTTCGTCCGCGTCGGCACCCAGCACGCGCTGCTGCGGCGGATCGTCGAGGCGGCCGAGATCGACACCGTGGTCGACACGCGGCTCGTCGTCGACTCGACCCAGGCCTCCGCGCGCGAGGCGCACGAGGCCAACGTGATCGGGACGATGAACATCCTCACGGCATGCGGCGGGCCCGATTCGCCCGTGCGCAAGGTCGTCTTCAAGTCCTCGGCGCACTTCTACGGCGCCGAGCGCGACGACCCGGCGTTCTTCACCGAGGACATGCGCCGCCCGCACCCGCCGCGCACGCGGCTCGAGGCCGACATCGTCGAGGCCGACGAGGCGGTGCGCGGCTTCGCCGCGCGCAACCCCGAGGTCGTCGTCACCACGGTCCGGGTCTCGAACGTGCTCGGCCCCTCGATGCGAACGAGCCACACCGCGCTGTTCTCGCTCCCGGTGATCCCGGCGATCCTCGGGTTCGATCCCCGCTACCAGTTCATCCACGAGGACGACCTCGTCGACGTCCTCCACCATGCCGTCGCCACCGACATGCCCGGCGTCTACAACGCCGCGGGCGACGGCGTGCTCGTGCTCTCGGAGGTCGCGTCACTGCTCGGCCGCCCGCTGGCGCCGCTGCTGCCGCCGTGGGGCACCGGCCTCGCCGCCGCCGCGCTGCGGGCCACGGGCATCGAGATTCCCGACGAGGTCCTCGGCCAGCTGCGCTACGGCCGCGGCATCGACAACCGCCGCCTCAAGGCCGCCGGAGCGCGGATCGCGCACACGACGCGCGAGACGGTCATCGACCACGGCGAGCAGCTGCGGGCGCGTCCGCTCCTGACCGCCAACGGCCACGAGTACCGCTACGAGCGCGAGGTCGAGGAGTTCCTGCGCTGGAGTCCGCACGTACGCCGCCGCGACGCGGATGGGGCGCCTCCGACGACCACCGCGTAGCCGAGCGCATCCCGCCAGCGCGCTTGCAGCGCTTGAGCGGTCGGCCCACGGCTCTACCATCTGCTCGCACTCCTGCGCCCGCGACCCCGGTTTCCCCTTGCCATGACCAAGCGCCTCGCCGCTCTCTCCGCCCTGCTCGTCGTGCTCGTCGGCGCCGCCGCTGCAGGCGTCTACGCCTTCGACCACGGCAAGCGCAACACGATCGCCAAGGGCGTGAAGGTCAACGGCGTCCCCGTGGGCGGCCTCAGCGTCGCGCGGGCGCGCGCCAAGGTCCGCGCCACGCTGCTCCAACCGCTCAACCGCAAGGTCGTGGTCCGCCACGGCGCCCAGCGCTACGTCCTGCGGCCCTCGGCCGCCGCGATCGGGCTCGACGTCAACGGCTCGGTCGACAAGGCTCTCGCCGCGTCGCGCCAGGGCGGCCTGCTGTCGCGCACGTGGCGTGAGCTGCGCGGCAACCGGGTCGACGAGGACGTCGCCGCGCGGATCACCTACTCGCGCCCTGCAATCCGCAAGCTCGTTGACCGCGTGGCGGGCGACCTCGACACGCCGGCGAAGGACGCGTCGCTCGACCTCGCCGGGGGCGTCGTGAGCCCGACGTCCTCGTCGACCGGCCTGACGGTGCGCCAGGGGCCGCTGCGCCGCGCGATCACTCGCACACTGCTCTCGACCGGGCCGCGCCATCCCGTGCGCGTGCGCACGAGCGTCGTCGAGCCGAAGGTGACCACGAGCCAGCTCGCCGCCAAGTACCCGGCGGTGCTGGTCGTGCACCGCTCGTCGTTCACGCTCTCGCTCTACAAGCACCTCAAGCTGGCGAGGACCTACTCGGTCGCCATCGGCATGCAGGGCCTCGAGACCCCGGCAGGGCTGTACCACATCCAGAACAAGGCCGTGAACCCGGCCTGGACGGAGCCGAACTCGGATTGGGTCGCGCCCGCGGACCGCGGCAGGGTCGTGCCGGGCGGGACGCCGGAGAACCCGCTCAAAGCACGCTGGCTCGGGATCTTCAACGGCGCCGGCATCCACGGCGTCGACCCCAGCGAGTACGGCACGATCGGCCACGCCGCCTCGCACGGCTGCGTGCGCATGCGCATCCCCGACGTCATCGACCTGTACCCGCAGGTCCCCGTCGGGGCGCCGATCTACATCTCCTAGAACCCCTCGGTGAAGATGTTCCTGGCGGGCGTCTCGCCCGTCACGGCCGCGATCTCCTCGACCGGCACCTCCTGCCAGCCTGCCTGCAGCAGGGAGGCATGATGGTCGGAATGGCGAAGAGCCAGCGTGCCGATGTACACCGACTGGACCTGCTTGCGCAGTACCGCGTACCACATCGTCGAAGCATCGCCCGTGCCGTTCACAAGATGCCATGGGCGGGGCGGCTTGCCGCCGGGCGGCGTGACGCCGGTCTCGGCGAGCTGGCGCTGGGTGGCGACCTGACCCGTGTCCGTGTCGATGAAGAACTGCGCCACGCCTCCGCAGGCTAGCGAGGACTGGAGCGCCGCCCTGCGGCGCTTCGACCGTGAGCTGCAGCGGCGTGCGGCGGCGGACCGGACCCGTCGTGCCTACGGCACCGACGTGGGGGAGCTGGCGCAATGGGCCGCCGCCCAGGGCATGACGCCCGCCGACGTGACCTACCGCGTGCTGCGCCGCTACGCGATGCGGCTGTCCGACCGCGGCTGCGCCGCGAGCACGATGTCGCGCAAGCTCGCCGCCGTCCGGGCCTTCTTCCGCACGCTCGTCGAGCACGGCGAGCTTGGCTCCAACCCGGCCGACCTGCTGCCCGCGCCCAAGCAGCCCGAGCGGCTGCCGCGGACGCTGAAGCCCAACGACGTCGCCGGGCTGCTCGACGCGATCCCCGCCTCGGCGCCGCTCGAGCTGCGCGATCGCGCCATGTTCGAGCTCGCGTACGGCTGCGGCCTGCGCGCCGAGGAGCTCGTCGACCTCGAGCTGGCCTGGATCGACTTCGACGGCGAGCAGGTGCGCGTCGAGGGCAAGGGCTCCAAGACCCGCTTCGTGCCCGCCGGCGAGCCCGCGCTGCAGGCCGTCGCGCGCTACCTGGAACGCGGTCGTCCCGCGCTCGAGGCCACCGATGGGCCGCCCGTGCTGTTGCTCTCGAAATCGGGCCGGCGGCTCTCCACGTCGGACGTGCGGCGCCGCCTGCGAGCGTGGGCGCGCCATGCCGCGACACAGGGAGCGGTGCATCCGCATGCCCTGCGGCACTCGTTCGCGACCCATCTCCTCGAGGGCGGGGCGGATCTGCGCGCGATCCAGGAGCTGCTCGGCCACTCGTCCATTTCCACTACCCAGGTCTACACTCGGGTAGAGTCAGCGCGGTTGCGTGCGGCGTATGCACGAAGCCACCCGCGTGCGTAAAGGGGAACCGCACTGGAAACCAACGTGAAAGCGATCGAGTTGCGGGACCTCTGGCGTCGGTACAAGGCCGACGGCAACGAGCGTGCCCGTGAGCAACTCGTCGTCGCCTACTCGCCGCTGGTCAAGTACGTCGCGGGGCGCATGTCCTCGGGGCTGCCGGCGCACGTCGAGGAGGCCGACCTCATCTCCTATGGGCTGATCGGTTTGATCAACGCGATCGAGCGCTTCGACATCGAGCGCGAGATCAAGTTCGAGACGTACGCGATCACCCGCATCAAGGGCGCGATCATCGACGAGCTGCGGGCGCTCGATTGGGTACCGCGCTCCGTCCGCGCCCGCGCCCGCGAGATCGAGCGCGTCCACGGCAAGCTCGAGCACCGGTTGCACCGCGCGCCGACCGACGACGAGATGGCGCTCGAGCTGGGGCTCTCGGGCGAGGAGTTCCAGGAGGCGCTGGTCAAGATCTCCACGTCCACGGTCGTCGCGCTCGACGAGCTGTGGGCCACGTCGGACTCCTCCGGCGACCAGGTGTCGCTGCTGGACACGCTGCGCGACCCCGATGCGCCGGATCCGCAGCAGCTGCTCGACGCCTCCGAGCTCAAGGACCGCCTCGCCGACGCGATCTCGGCGCTGCCGGAGCGCGAGAAGCTCGTGATCGCCCTGTACTACTACGAGAACCTGACGCTGCGAGAGATCGGCGAGGTGCTCGGCGTCACCGAGTCGCGCATCTCGCAGCTGCACACGAAGGCCGTGCTGCGGCTCAAGAGCCGCCTGCAGGGCGACAACCTGCGCGACTGAGCGGCTCCCTACCCGGCCACGGTTCGCCGAGCCGCGCGGGGCTGCGGGACCGTGAGCTCGCGCGCGTCGAGCCAGGCGGCGAACTCCGGCTCGGGGAGCGGCCGGCTGAACAGATAGCCCTGCGCCAGCGCACAGCCCTGCTCGCGCAGCAGCGCGAGCACCTCGTCGTCCTCGACGCCCTCCGCCACGACGGTCAGCCCGAGCGAGGTGGCGAGCCGCACGATCGTCTCGACGATCGCGCGGTCGGTCGGGTCGCTGGCCAGGCCGGCGACGAACGAGCGGTCGATCTTGAGCTCGTCCACCGGGAGCCGCTTGACGTGGCTGAGCGACGAGTGCCCCGTGCCGAAGTCGTCGAGCGAGACGGCGACGCCCAGCCGGCGGACCTGCGCCAGCACCTCGCCGCTGCGCAGCGGGTTGCCGAGGATCGTGCCCTCGGTGACCTCGAGCGTGAGCTGCGACGGCGCGACGCCGTGCGCCTCGAGCCGGACGGCGACCTCGTCGGGCAGCGACGCGTCGAGCAGGTTCGAGGCCGACAGGTTGACGGCGACGCCGAGCGTCCGGCCGGCGTCGGCCCAGCGTCCGCAGGCCGCGAGCGCGCGATCGAGGACGACGAGCGTCAGCGGCCGCATCAGGCCGGCCTGCTCGGCGGCGGGCAGGAAGGCGTCGGGGTGGAGCAGCCCGCGCTCGAAGTGGCGCCAGCGCACGAGCGCCTCAGCGCCGACGATCCGGCCGCTCGACAGCTCCGCCTTGGGCTGGAAGTGGACCTCGAGATCGCCGGCTTCGACGGCGTCGCGCAGTTCGCCGGCGAGCACGAGGCGCTCGCGCGAGTGCTCGTCGCGTGAGGCGTCGTAGAGCTCCACGCCCAGGTGGTCGCCCTTGGCGCTGTACATCGCGACGTCAGCGCGGCGCAGCAAGCCGAGCGCGCTCGTCGAATGCTCCGGCGTCAGCGACACGCCGATGCTGACGTCGAGCCGCGCAGCGATTCCCGAGACCGGCAGCGGCTCGGTGAGCGTGTCGCGGATCCGGCGCGCGAGCCCCAGCGCGGCCGCGCGGCCCGCGCCCGGGGCGAGCACCGCGAACTCGTCGCCGCCGAGTCGGGCGACCAGCCCATCCGGATCCATCGCGCGGGCGATCCGCGCCGCGGCCTCGCGCAGCAGGTCGTCGCCGGCCTGGTGGCCGAGGGTGTCGTTGAACTCCTTGAAGCCGTCCAGGTCGCACAGCAAGAGCGCTGCGGCGGGCGCGCCAGGGTGGCATGCGGCCTCCAGCGCCCGCAGCAGCGCGCGACGGTTGGCGAGGCCCGTGAGGTCGTCGGTGAGCGCCTCGCGACGGCTGAGGAGCAGCTGGCGCAGCTCGCGCACGCTCAGCACGCCGCGCACCGCGACGACGAGCATCGCCGCGGCCGCCAGCACGACGGTCGCGCCCGAGGAGTGCGCCCAATGGTCGCGCGCGAGCAGGCAGGTGGCCATCACGGTGACGGCCGCTGGCAGCACGGTCGTCCCCCACAGCCGCGGGCGCAGCGCGCCGCCGGGGACCGGGGCGCGCCACGCGGCCACGGCGAAGCCGAGGAAGGCGAGCGCCCAGGCGGCCTCGAGCGGGCCGCCGTCGCCATAGGTGTAGCCCTCGCGGCCCCAGGCGATGAAGTACGCGGCGTCGCCGAGCAGCATCGCGAGGGTGCCGGCGAGCAGCCAGCGCCACGCCGGCGGCGGCCGCCAGCCGGCGACCGCCCAGGCGCCGGCGGCGAGACCCACGAGCGCGACGTCCGCGACGGGGTAGGCGAGGTTGACGGCGACCTCGGCGCCCGTGCGGTCGACGGCACGCAGCACGCCGTCGATCAGCATCGCCGCGCAGACCGCGGCCAGCGCGAGGCCGAGGATCGCGCCGTCGAGCCAGACGCCCGCCTGGGCACGCAGCAGCAGGCGGCGCGTCAGCAGCGCCAGGCCCGCGTAGACGGCGGCGTAGCAGCCGAGCCACAGCACCGCGGCGACCGGCACGCGCGCCGCGAGGTGCGGGTCGCCGGTGCCGTGCACGACATCGCCGGCCGTCCACGACAGCACGCCTGCGGCGAGCATCGCCCAGCCGAGGCGCTCCGGCCCGGGGACGCGGGCACGGGCGATCAGCATCCAGGCGGCGAGCATCTCGGCGCCGACGCGCAGCCAGTACCAGCTCTCGGCCAGGGTGTACGGGGTTGGCCCGGAGCGCGCCGCAGCGACGCCGCCGGCGGCGACCAGGACGGCCGCCAGCACCACGCTCCAGCGCGCGGGCATGCGAGCTGCTGCCGACGGTCCCACACCTGGGTGGTCGGCCCCGGGTGGTCTGGGCTTGAGTGGCGCGCCGCTCGCGCGTATCGTGCGCCGCTCTTGGTCCATCTCCCGTCGAGGAGAGCGGTGGGAGGCGAGGAGAGGAGCGTCTGGCATGGCCCATGCCGCAGACAGGATCCGCAACGTCGCGCTCGTCGGTCACCGGGGTAGCGGGAAGACCTCGCTGCACGAGGCGCTGCTGTTCGAGGCGGGCGCCGTGACCCGACTGGGTTCGGTGTCGGACGGCACCACCGTCTCGGACGCCGACGAGGACGAGCAGAGCCGCGGGATGTCGATCTCCGCGTCGCTGGCCTCGTTCGAGTGGCGCGACGTGAAGGTCAACCTGATCGACACTCCCGGCGAGCCCTCGTTCGTCGCCGACGCTCTCGGGGCCCTGCGGGTCTGCGAGTCGGCGGTGTTCGTCGTCAACGCGGTCCTCGGCGTCGAGATCGGCACGCAGCGTCTGTGGGAGCGCGCGCAGGAGCTGCGCGTCGCCCGGCTGGTGTTCGTGAACATGCTCGATCGCGAGCGTGCCGACTTCTTCCGTACGCTGGATTCGCTGAAGGCCGCATTCGGGCCGCACGTCGTGGCGACGGAGATCCCGATCGGAGCCGAGCACGAGATCCGCGGACTGGTCGACCTCGTCGACATGCGGGCCTACGAGTACGTCGACGGCGAGTGCCGCGAGATCCCGATCCCCGACGAGGTCGCCGCGCTCGCGCAGGAGTACCGCGAGAAGCTGATGGACGAGGTGGCGGAGAACTCCGAGGCGCTGATGGAGCGCTACCTCGAGGGCGAGGACATCTCCCACGAGGAGATCGTCACGGCGCTCGAGGACGGCACCGACCACGGCCACATCTTTCCCGTGACCTGCGGCGTGGCGACCAACCGCCTGGGCGCGAACCGGCTGCTGGACGCCGTCGTCGACGACCTGCCCTCGCCCGTGCAGCACGGCGGCCTGCAGCTCGACGGGATGACGCTCGAGCCCGACCCGGACGCCGAGACCTACGCGTACGTCTTCAAGACGCGCGC
>JAXDHR010000236.1:0-3814 GCA_034664425.1 Solirubrobacteraceae bacterium | reverse complement strand
GGCGCCGGCGCGGACTTCCTCTCCTACGTGCTCGTGCTCGAGGAGCTCTCGCGAGCCGACGCCGGCGTCGGCGTGACCGTCGCCGTCCACACGAGCGCGTGCACGCTGCCGCTGCTCGCCCACGGCGCCCCGGAGCAGGGCGAGCGGATCGTGCCGCCGCTCGCCCAGGGTCATGAGTTGGCCGCGTTCGCCCTCACCGAGCCCGAGGCCGGATCGGACGCGAGCGCGATGCGCACGACGGTGACGCGATCCGACCCGCCGCGGCTGTCGGGCACCAAGCAGTGGATCACCAACGGCTCGTACGCCTCGACGTTCGTGGTCTTCGCGCGCGAGGGCGCTCGAATCAGCGCGTTCGTCGTGCGCGCCGGCGCCGACGGCTTCGCGGTCACTCGCGAGGAGGACAAGCTCGGCCTGCACTCCTCCTCGACGGCCGACCTCAGCTTCGAGGACACGCCGGCCGAGCGGCTCGGCGCGCACGGGGCCGGGATGCGGATCGCGCTGGGCACCCTCGACGGGGGGCGCATCGGGATCGCCGCCCAGGCCGTCGGGATCGCGCAGGCCGGACTCGACCTGGCCACGGCCTACGCGAAGGAGCGTGTCGCGTTCGGCGGCCCGATCGCCCGCTTCGGCGCGATCCAGGAGAAGCTCGCCGACATGCAGACGGAGATCGAGGCCGCGCGGGCGCTGACCTGGCGCGCGGCGCGGCTCAAGCAGGCCGGGCTCCCGCACACGGTCGAGGGCGCGCAGGCGAAGCTCTTCGCGTCCGCCGTGGCGCGCCGCCAGACCGGCGAGGCGATCCAGGTGCTCGGCGGCTACGGCTACACGCGCGAGTTCCCGGCCGAGCGCTACTACCGCGACGCCAAGGTCACCGAGCTCTACGAGGGCACGAGCGAGATCCAGCGGCTGGTCATCGCCCGTGCCCTCCTCGGTGAGGCGATGCGCGGCTAGGCAGTCCGCGCCGCGCCGTCCAGCGCCTCGAACTCCTCGTCGGTCAGCTCGATGCCGGCAGCGCCGACGTTCTCCTCGAGGTGCTCGACCGAGCCCGTGCCGGGAATCGGCAGCATCGCGGGGGAGCGCTTGAGCAGCCACGCGAGCGCGATCTGGCCGCTCGTGGCGTCGTGCGCCTCGGCGGCCTCGGCGACCGGACCGCCCGGCTTGGCGAGGTCGCCCGCGGCGAGCGGGAACCACGGGATGAAGCCGATGCCCTCCTGCTCGCAGTGATCGAGCACGTCCTCGGACTGGCGGTTGGTGAGGTTGTAGAGGTTCTGCACCGTCGTGACCTCGAAGAAGGTCTGCGCGGCCTTGATCTCCTCGACGGAGACTTCCGAGAGGCCGAGGTGGCGCACCAGGCCCTCGTCCTGCATCTCCTTCATGATCCCGAACTGCTCCTCGCGCGGGACCTTGGGGTCGATGCGGTGCAACTGCCACAGGTCGATGCGGTCGACGCCGAGGCGGCGCAGGCTCATCAACGCGCACTGGCGCAGGTACTCGGGCCGGCCGACGGGACGCCAGTCGTCGGGTCCATGCCGGGTGAGGCCGCCCTTGGTGGCGATCGTCATCCCCTGGTAGGGATGCAGCGCCTCGTGGATCAGGTCCTCGGAGACGTACGGGCCGTAGGAGTCGGCGGTGTCGATGAAGTCGACGCCGATCTCGGGCAGGCGCTCGAGCACCGCGATCGCCTGGTCGTGGTCCGGCGGATCGCCCCAGATGCCCTCGCCCGTGATGCGCATCGCGCCGTATCCCAGCCGGGTCACCTCGAGATCGCCGCCGATCGCGAACCTGCCGGATCCGTTTGCAGTGGTTGCCATGTCGACGACGGTACCCAGCGAGTGGTCCACGCCGACCCCGCATCAGCTCGGCGACGCCCGATCGGGGCACTGCCGGGTCTACGCCCGGGTCCTACGGATCACGGCGCTAGAGGACGGCGACGAGCAGCAGCGCGATGGCGGCGACCGCCGCCACGGCCACGAGCACGAGGTCGGCGATCAGCGCGGCGCGCACGAGCCGCGACGGCCCGCTCTCGCGCTCCGCGGACCGCCAGCCGACCGAGGCCGACAGCGCCGCCGTGATGTAGGTGTTCAGGCTGACGCCCTCCCGCCCGGCGGCGCGCGCCAGCTCGCCGTGCAGCGTCTGCGGCATCCGCAGGAGCAGCCGGCCGCTGTAGGACTCCTGGTCCGGGGCGTCGTCCAGGTCGGGTTGCGCTGCGGCCTGACGGGACGCCATGAGGGCGAGACTACGCCGGACGCCCCACCGCGGCAACCGCACCGGTCAGCGGAGCGGCGGGCGGCTCGGCGAGCTCGACGCGCAGCGCGCCGAGCGCCTCGCCCAGCATGCGCGACGCCTGCACGGTCGAGATCCCCAGCGCCCGGGCGGCCTGCGCCTGGCTGAGGTCGGCCAGGAAGCACAGCGCGAGCAGCCGCCGGCTGCGGGGTTGCAGCGAGCGCAGTGCGCGGGCGATCGCGAGGCGGTCGTCCGCCGCGGCGACGGAGTCGCGGCCGCACGGCAGCTCGGACTCCTCGAGCGGCTCGAAGCGCACGCGGACGCCGTCGTCGTGCAGCCGGCGTGGGAGGCGCACGGGGGCGCAGAGGTCGCGCAGGTGGTGGCGGATCTCGCCGCCGATCGCCGCCGCCGCGTACGGCTCGAGGCGGCTGCCGCGCTCGGGGTCGAAGCGGTCGATGGCCTTGATGAGGCCGATCGCGCCGACCTGGACCAGGTCGTCCATCGGCTCGCCCGTGCCGGCGTAGCGGTGCGCGATGGCGCGGACGAGCGGGAGGTGCTGCTCGATCAGCCGGTCGCGCGTCGCAGCAGGGGCGTCCACGGCCCGACACTACCACTCTTAACTCCCATCATGGTGCCAGAATTGATGGAACACCGGAGGAGAGAATGGGCAAGGTACAGGTGTGACTTCGATCGTCGCCGAGCCTCCGACACGGGTCCGCGCGCGCCCCGCGCGCCGTTCGGCGACCGCCTGCGCCGTGGCGCTGCTCGCGCTGGGCGCCCTGCCCGCCGTCGCGGGCGCCGCGGACGCCACGGCGACCCCCGGAGCAACGCTGGAGAGCGCGATATCAGCGCAGTATCAAGCCGCAGACGCGGTCGCCGCCGACGCCGTCGAGACCGCCACGGCGAACGTCCCGGCGGCGCCCACGACGCCCGCGCCGGACCCCCCCGCTCCGGCGCCGGCGCCGCAGAGCACGGCCGGCGCGGCGGCGCCCGCGCCCGCTCCGGCCGCTGACTCACCCCAAGCAGTTTCACCGAAAACGACGCAGTATCACTCCGACGCGCCCATTTCGGTGAACGTCCAGGGGACGCCCGAGAACGTCAACGTCTCCGTGCGGATCAACTCGCCGGGCGACGACGGCCCCGTGACCCAGCAGTCGGGCACGCCGGCCGAGCCGGCGCCCGTGACGAGCGCACCGGCCCCGGCGAAGGCCGGCGGCGGCGCGGCGTCCGCCCCGGCGGATGGCGACGCGGCCGCCCCCTCGGCGGAGCCGCTCGGCGACGGGACGTGGACCTGGACCTCGGCATGCTTCGGCGACGAGGGCGCGCGGCAGTTCAGCGCATGGGACTGGAACTGGTCCTGCGCGGATGCCGGCGCCGCCCCCGCGCTGCCCGGCCCGAACATGGCGGCGGGCGCAGGCGGGCTCGGCGGCGCGCTCGGGACCGGGCTGGGCGCGCTCGCCCAGCAGGTGGCGGACGCCGGGGCGCTGCCTGTGGCGGCCGCCCCGGGAGCGGGCGGGCAGCAGCCGCTGCCCGCCATCCCGGTCGCCGCGCCCCGATCGGGCCGTAACGTCGGGGAGGGTCCCCGCGCGCCCAG
>JAXDHR010000235.1:0-11888 GCA_034664425.1 Solirubrobacteraceae bacterium | reverse complement strand
GCGACGACCTCGACGAGGCGGTCGCCTCTTACAAGCACTACGACGTGATGATGGTCAACGCGATGTTCGACGGCATGAACCTCGTGGCGAAGGAGGGCCCGCTCGTCAACGAGCGCAACGGCGTCTCGATCCTGTCCGAGAACACCGGTGCCCACGAGGAGCTGGGCGAGTTCGCGCTCTCGGTCAACCCCTTCGACGTGCAGGAGCTCGCGGACTCGATCCACGCCGCGCTGACGATGGCCCCGGCCGAGCGCGAGCGCCGTGCCAGCGGGCTGCGCGAGGTGATCATGCGCCGCGATCCGGGTGACTGGATCGACGAGCAGGTCGCCGACATCGCCAGGAAGGCGCGCGGCGCGGCTCCGGTCGAGTAGCGGCGGCACGGGCGCGGGGCGCTACGGCCGCTCGGGCCCGAACTCGCTGAGGACGGGGTCCGGATCGGGGGCGGCCGGCAGGGCGGGCGTCGCCGTCCCGGCGGGCCGGGGCGCTGTGGGCGGCGCGGGCGTTCGCGCCGTCACCGGCGCCGCCGGGCCGGATGCGGGCACAGGGGTCGGGTTCCGTCGCGAGGCGGTCGGGGTCGGCGTCCGCGGTGACGCGGAGGCAGCCGGCGCCGGGGTCGCCGACGCCCGCGGCCGACGCGGCGCTCGCGCGGCGTGGTGCGGTGCCGGCGCATGCGCGCGGGTCATGCGGTGGCGGCGGCGCGTCCGCGCTCGCGCGCGGATCGGCGGGTGCGCGCCGCGGGGGCTCGTACTCGCGCGTCGGCGGCGCGGGGACCGCGCTGCGTGCGTGGACCTGCTCCCCGGCGCCGCACGAGCCGCCGGAGCGACGAGCGGGACCGCGGCCGCCGCGGGCGCCCGCGGCGGCGGCCCGGCAAGGCGCGGCCAGGCCACGACGAGTGCGAGCACGCCGAGGGTCGCCGCCAGGCGGCTCATGTTGCCCCATCGGATCCGTCGCAGCAGTCGCGTCTCCACGTCGCCGATAGGCGCGCGGCGCGGCCGCCTCGCCCCCGTCCCGGCGGCCTCGGCGCTGCTACCATCCGCCGCCGCATGGCCACCGAATCCCCGATCTACGACCTGACCCTCCTGCTCGACACGGCGCTCGACGACGACCGCCGCCTGACGATCCTCGCGAACGTCGAGGAGGCGATCGACCGCCAGGGCGAGATCGTCAGCCGTCACGACTGGGGCGTTCGCACGACGGCCTACGAGGTCCGCAAGAAGACCGACGCGGACTACCACCTGCTGCAGTTCCGCGGCCCGCGCGAGCTGCTCGAGCAGCTCGAGCACAACCTCAAGATCACGGACGGCGTCCTGCGCTTCCGGGTCATCAAGCTGCGCCCGGGCACGCCGGCCCCGCCGGATCTGCGCCCCTCGGCGGCCGCTCCCGAAGAGCCGCTGCCCGTCGAGCGCTAGGGGTCCGTCCAGGAACAGGCGTTGTGGCGCCGCGGCCGCGCGCCGAACGCGCGGCAGGCCCCCGGATCGTCACCTCGCAGCACCACTTGCACGCGCCCCACGCGCGGCTTCGTGACGAAATCGTTCCAATCTGCGGGGATGGGGGCGGTGACGACCTCACCCATCCCTAGACTCGCCGCACCGAACTTTCGAAGCATCCTGAGCCGCGAAAGGAGCCCCTGTGGCCGCCACCAACATCAACCGCGTCGTCATGACCGGCAACCTCACGCGCGACCCCGAACTGCGCTCGCTCCCGAGCGGCATGTCGGTGTGCTCGCTGCGCGTCGCCTGCAACACCCGTCGCAAGGACAATGCGTCGGGTGAGTGGGTCGACAAGCCCAACTACTTCGACGTGACCGTCTGGGGCGCCCAGGGCGAGAACTGCGCCCGCTTCCTCGCCAAGGGCCGTCCCATCGCGATCGACGGCCGCCTCGAGTGGCGCGAGTGGCAGGACAAGGACGGCAATGCCCGCCAGTCGATCGACATCATCGCCGACGCCGTGCAGTTCCTCGGCGGCCGCGAGGAGGGCGCGGGCGGCGGCGGGGCGAGCGCCGGGTTCACGCCGCGCTCCGACGTCCCCGTCGACGACCGCGACTTCCAGCCCGCCGGGGCAGCCTCCTCGTCGGCCGGCTCCGACGACGACATCCCGTTCTAGACCTCGCGTGACCGCGCCGGGACGTCGCCGACGTTCCGGCGCGGGCAGGCTCGCTACCCTGTAGGCCGGTTCGCCGCCGATGCGGCAACCTGCCGTGCGCGCGCCGGCCCGTGTCCCTCGCACACGCCCTGGCCGCACGCATCGGCGCAATCGAAGCGAGCACTTCCGAGAGAGGTTTTGCAACGTGGCGAAGCAGCGCAGCCGGCCGACGCGCCGGCGTGATCGCAAGGGTGGACCTGGCAGCGGCCGCCGCAAGTCGTGCCCGTACTGCCGTGACAAGGTCGAGTTCGTCGACTACAAGGACATCGCGACGCTGCGCAAGTTCATCTCCGAGCGCGGCAAGATCCGCTCGCGCCGGATCACCGGCGCCTGCCGCCGCCACCAGAACCAGATCGCGACGGCGGTCAAGCGCGCCCGCGAGCTGGCGCTGCTGCCGTACGTGTCCGACGCCCGCGAGGAGCGCGACGAGCGCGGGGGCCGCGGCCGCCGCGAGGACCGGGACCGCTAGTCCGCCGATGCCCCAGGCCATCCTCCTGCAGGACGTCGAGAACGTCGGCGAGCGCGGTGCCGTAGTCGACGTCTCCAAGGGCTACCTGCGCAACTTCCTGATTCCGCGCAAGCTGGCCGAGCCCGCGACGAAGAACGCGATCGCGGCCGCCGAGCGGCGCGAGGTCGCCGCCCAGCGCGCCGCCGCGAGCGCGACGCAGACGGCGCGCGAGAACGCCGAGCTGCTCAACCGCACGGTGCTGACCATCAGCCACCAGGCGGGCGAGGACGGGCGGCTGTTCGGCTCGGTCACCGCGCAGGACATCGTCGACGCGATCAAGGAGGCGCGCGGCCTGGACATCGACCGCCGCGACGTCCGCCTCGACGAGCCGATCCGCTCCGTCGGCACGCGCATGGTCGACATCGAGGTCTCCCCGGGCGTCAACGCCCAGGTGAAGACCATCGTCTCCGAGCTCAAGTAGGCGGGCCGCCGACCCCGTCCCGGCCGGCGCGGTGTCACGACACTGCGCCGGCTCTGTGACAACTCTCCGCAGAGAGCAGGAAGGACCGTCTCGCCGACCGGCGGCGGACCTAGACTCCCCCGGCCCATGAGCGCCATCGACCACATGCACGAGAACGGGTTCGCCGGCGGCGGCTCGCCGTCCGACGGTCCGCTGGCGCCGCCGCAGAACCTCGAGGCCGAGCAGTCCGTGCTCGGCGCGGTCCTGCTGTCGGACACCGCGCTGCCCGCGCTGATCATCGATGAGCGCCTGCAGCCCGAGGACTTCTACCGCGAGGCGCACGAGAAGATCTTCCGGGCGATGCTCGACCTGCACTCGGTCGGCGAGCCGGTGGACGCGCTGACGCTCGTCGAGGCGCTCAAGCGCACGGGCCAGCTCGACGGGGTCGGCGGCCGCTCGGCGATCGACCTGCTGAGCGGCGCGGTTCCCGCCGTCGGCAACGTGCGCCAGTACGCCCGCATCGTGCGCGAGAACGCGATGCTGCGCCGGCTGCTGCGCGCGGCCTACGACATCCAGTCGAAGGTCCACTCGCACGAGGCCGGCCCGCGCGATCTCGTCGACATGGCCGAGCGGGCGATCCTCGAGGTCGCCCACGAGGACTCGCGCAAGGACTTCCGCAACATCGGCGACCTGCTGCTCTCCGAGCTCGACAAGCTCGAGAAGCTCTCGCAGGCCGGCAAGGCCATCACCGGCACCCCCTCGGGCTTCGGGGACCTCGACGACATCACGGGCGGCTTCCAGCCCGGCAACCTGATCATCCTCGCCGCGCGGCCGAGCATGGGCAAGTCGGCGCTGATGGCGAACTTCGCCGAGAACGCCGCGCTCGACGGCAACAAGGCCGTCGCGCTCTTCTCGCTCGAGATGTCCGAGGGCGAGCTGGCGCAGCGCTTCGTCGCGTCGCAGGCGTCGATCAAGGGCGACGACCTGCGCAAGGGCAAGGTCGCGCCGAGCCGCTGGCCGAAGATCCTCCAGGCCTCCAACCGGCTCGCGCAATCGCCGCTGTACATCGACGACTCGTCCGACCTCTCGGTGCTGGACCTGCGTGCCAAGGCGCGCCGGCTCGCGCAGCAGCACGCGGACGGGCTCGGGCTGATCCTGATCGACTACCTGCAGCTGATGCGCGCGCACGCCGACGTCGACAGCCGCGTCGAGGCGATCGGGCAGATCTCGCGCGGGCTCAAGACGCTGGCACGCGAGCTGGAGGTGCCGGTGGTCGCGCTCTCGCAGCTCAACCGCGGCGTCGAGCAGCGCACCGACAAGCGGCCGGTGCTCTCGGACCTGCGCGAGTCCGGCGCGATCGAGCAGGACGCCGACCTCGTGATGTTCGTCTACCGCGACGAGTACTACGACAAGGAGTCCGAGCGCGAGGGCATCGCCGAGGTGATCATCTCCAAGCACCGAAACGGCGGGCTCGGCACCGTCGAGCTCACCTTCCAGAAGGACTACCCGCGCTTCATGTCCTACGCCGGCGACGACCGCTACTGATGGCTGCCTGCCCCGACGATCGCTGCGACGGCTCCGGCTTCCTCTACGACGAGGCGACCCGGCGCGCGCGGGCCTGCAGCTGCCGTCCGCAGCGGATCGCGCGCCGGCGCGCGGCGGCAGTCGCCGGCCGGCTGCCCAAGCGCTTCCGCGAGGTGTCCTTCGAGCGCGAGCCGGTCATCTCGGTCCTGCGCACGTACCCGCACATCGCGACGGAGCTGCGCGGCTATGTCATGCACGTCTCCGCGCGGCTGGCGGAGGGCCGGGGGATCTGGTTCGCCGGCAAGGTCGGCACCGGCAAGACGACGCTGGCGATGCTCGTCTCGAAGACCGCGATGGAGGCCAACCACACGGTCGCGATCTACTCGCTGCCGCGGCTGCTGGCGATGCTGCGCGACACCTACGCCGACGACGCCGAGTACTCCATCACCGACCTGATCGACCGCCTGTGCTCGGTCGAGCTGCTGCACATCGACGACGTCGGCGCCGAGCAGACCAGCCCGTGGGTGCTCGAGCAGCTCTACACGATCATCAACACGCGCTACGAGGACGGCCGTGCCGTCCTGCTGACGACGAATCTCGACGATGCCCAGCTGCGCGTCCAGATCGGCGACCGGACCGTCTCGCGCATCTACGAGATGTGCGGCAACCCGCTGCCGATGATGGGCGACGACAAGCGCAAGCCCGACGACTTCGTGCTGCCCGACGCCGCGCCGGCCGCTGCGCGCGGTCCCGGCCGCTGGCGTGACGACGATGCCTTCTGGGAGCACGGCGGCTCGGCGCCCGCCGCCCGCGCCTACGGGCGCCCGCGCGACGGCGCCGACTAGACTCATCCCACGGAATGCCAGGCATCGTGATCGTGGGCGCCCAGTGGGGCGACGAGGGCAAGGGCAAGATCGTCGACCTGCTCGCGGAGCACGCCGAGATGGTCATGCGCTTCCAGGGCGGCAACAACGCCGGGCATACGATCGTTCGCGACGGCACCAAGTGGGCGTTTCACCTGATCCCGTCCGGGATCCTCTCACCGGGGATCCTCTGCGCGATCGGCAACGGCGTGGTGATCGACCCGAAGGTCCTCACGGGCGAGCTCGACGGCCTGCGCGCCCGCGGCGTCGACCTCTCCGGGCTGCGGGTGAGCGCCAACGCGCACGTGATCATGCCCTACCACATGCTCCTCGACCACGCGGGCGAGGTGTCGCTGGGCAAGCTGCAGATCGGCACCACCCGCCGTGGCATCGGGCCTGCGTATGCCGACAAGGCCTCGCGCCTGGGCATCCGGGTGCAGGACCTGCTCGACGAGAAGATCCTCAAGAAGAAGATCGTCGCCGCGATGGAGCCGAAGCGGCTGTCTCTGCGGCCGTTCGCCAAGTCGCCGGAGCTCGACTTGCAGCGCATGACCGAGGACTACGTCACCTACGGGCACCGGATCGAGCAGTACATCGCCGACACCGCGCGTCTGTGCTGGGACGTGCTCGACCGCGACGGCACGGTCGTCTTCGAGGGGGCGCAAGCGACGCTGCTCGACATCGACCATGGCACGTATCCGTTCGTGACCTCGTCGAACCCGGTCGCGGGCGCCGCGTGCACCGGCGCGGGCGTCGGCCCGAAGGACATCTCGGAGGTCTGGGGCGTAGCGAAGGCCTACGCGACCCGCGTCGGCGCCGGCCCGTTCCCGACCGAGTTCGACGACGAGCTCGGCGACCAGCTGCGCGAGGCCGGCGGCGAGTACGGCACGACCACCGGGCGTCCGCGCCGCGTCGGCTGGATCGACTTGGTCGCGCTTCGCTACGCCGCGCGCATCAACGCGCTCGACTACCTCGCGATCACGAAGCTCGACGTGCTGAGCGGCCTCGGGGACCTCAACGTCTGCATCCGCTACCGCGGCCCCGGCGAGGCCACCTTCGACACCTACCCGTACCACCAGACCGTGATGCACTCGGCCAGCGGCGAGTACGAGCGTCTGCCGGGCTGGGAGGAGGACGTCTCCGAGTGCCGCGACGTCGCCGAACTGCCGCAAGCGGCGCGCGACTACCTCGCGTTCATCGCCGACTTCGTCGGCGTGCCGATCGGCATGATCGGCGTCGGGCCCGGCAGCGATCAGATCGCCTGGACCGACGAGGGTCGCGACTCGATCGCGGCCCGCACCGCCGCGGTGGCCTAGAAGCTCGGCTCAGCGCCAGTGCTCGAGCAGGTCCTCGTCGCCGACCTCGCGCACCACGCGCCCGGGAACGCCGATGACGACGCCGCGTGCCGGCACGTCCCTTGTGACGACCGCGCCGGCGGCGACAAACGCCTCCTCACCGATCTCGACGCCGGGGACGAGCACCGCGGCGCCGCCGATGCGGCAGGCGCGGCGCAGGCGCGCGCCGCGGATCGCGTAGGACCGGTCGTGGCGACCCATGGTGGAGTCGTTGGTCGTGAGCACGCCCGGTCCGATGAAGACGTCGTCCTCGATCTCCGAGAAGGCCGTCAGGTAGACGTCGGTCTGGATCCGCACGCGGTCGCCGATCACGACGTCGTTGTCGACGGCGGTGCCGCGGCCGACGACGGATCCCCCGCCCAGCACCGCGCGCTCGCGCACGTACGCCTGATCGCCGACGATCGCCCCCGGGCCGATGCGGGCCCCGGCGAAGACGATGGCGGCGGCGCAGACGACCGCCCGGGCCCCGAGCTCGAGCGCCGGCGGTCCCGCGGCGCCGCCAGCGCTCGAGTGCGGCGCGAGCTTCGGCGCCTTGCCGAGGATCACGTGGTCCTGGACGATGCAGCCGTCGCCGATCACCGTCCCCGGATGCACGACGACGTGGCTCCCGAGCACGACGCCGTTGCCGATCCGCGCTCCCGCGCCGACGACGGCGAACGGCCCGACGTCGACGTCCGCCCCGAGCTGCGCGTCGTCGGCGACGTGCGCCTCAGGCTGCGGCACGCTGCTCACGCCGCGAGGCGTCCAGGCGCTCCTGCAGCGCTTCGAGCACGCGCACCACGCGCAGGCCGGACTCGCCGTCCGAACGCGGGCGGGTGTCCTCGCGGATCGCCTGAAGGAAGTGCTCGCACTCAAGCCGCAGCGGCTCGCGGTTGCCGATCCGCGGGCTCCAGATGTCGCCCGACCGGGTGATGTACTCGCCGTAGGAGCCCGTGGCCTCGTCGAAGCCCTTGTCGTAGACGGTGACCTTGCGCTCGATGTCCATGTCGTCGAAGGTCGCCATGCGCTTGGATCCGACGATAGTGAAGCGGCGTTCCTTGTGCGGGTCCAGCCAGGACAGATGCAGATGCGCGGCGAGGCCGGAGGGGAAGCGCAGGAACCCGAAGACGACGTCCTCGATCCCCTGGCGCATGTACGACTCCCCGCGCGCCTCGACCTCGTGGGGCTCCTCGTCGGCGAGGTGGAGCACCACCGAGACGTCATGGGCGCCGAGCGACCAGAGTGCGTTCTCGTCCGCGCGCAGCTTCCCCAGGTTGAGCCGGTTCGAGTAGATGTAGTGGATGTCGCCGAGCTCGCCGGCGGTGGCGATCTCCTTGAGCTTGGTGACCCCCGGGTGGTACTCGAGCAGATGGCCGACCATCAGGATCCTGCCGGTCTCGCGGGCGGCGGCCACGGCGCGCTCGGCGTCGCCGACCGACTGGGCCAGCGGCTTCTCGACGAAGCAGTGCTTGCCCGCCCGCAGCACCGCCTCGGCCAGCGCCGCGTGCGTCGGGACCGGGGTGGCGAGCACGACGGCGTCGAGCTCGTCGTCTGAGAGCACGTCCTCGAGGTCGCCGGTGAAGCGCGTGCCCGGGAAGCTGGAGCGCCAGCGCTCGCGCGCGGCCTCCGAGGCGTCGCAGCACCAGGCGAGCTCACAGCCGGGCAGCGCCGCGAAGTTGCGGGCGAGGTTCGGGCCCCAGTAGCCAAGGCCCGCCACGCCGATGCGGACGGCGTCGGTCACGCGGCCATCCTAGACAGGGCCTGCACGACGCGCTCACCGGCGCGGCCGTCGCCGTAGAGCTGGGGGCGCTCGGCGGGGGGCGAGCGGGCGAGCGCGGCGCGCGCCTTGTCGGGATCGAGTCCGACGAGCACGTTCCAGCCCGCGTCGACGGTCTCCGTCCATTCGGTCGTGTCGCGCAGCGTCAGGCACGGGACCCCGGCGAGGTAGGCCTCCTTCTGGACGCCGCCGGAGTCGGTCAGCACCGCGCGGGCGCTGAGCAGGAGCGCCGTGAACTCGAGGTAGCCGAGCGGGCGGATCACGCGCACGTCGCTCGCCTCGAGCCGCGAGAGCAGGTCCGCCGCCTCCAGCCGCTCGCGCGTGCGAGGGTGCAGCGGCAGCACGACGGGCCCGGGGACGCCCGTGAGGACGTCGACCAGCCGCGCGAGCCGGCTCGGATCGTCGACGTTTCCGGCCCTGTGGGCGGTCGCGAGCGCGTAGGCGCCCGGCTCGACGCCCGCGTGCTCGAGCGGGGCGCGCTCGGCGCGCGCGCGCGGCGCCAGCAGCATCGCGATGTCGACCATGACGTCGCCGACGACCGCGACCTCGCCTCCGACGCGCTCGTCGCGCAGGCGGGCCGCGGAGCGCTCGGAGGGACACAGCAGCAGCGCCGACGCGTGGTCGGTGAGCACGCGGTTGAGCTCCTCGGGCATCGTGCGGTCGTGCGAGCGCATCCCGGCCTCGACGTGCGCGACCGGGATCTGCGCCTGCGCGGCGGCGAGCGCCCCCGCGAGGGTCGAGTTGGTGTCGCCGTACACGAGCACCGCGTCGGGGCGCTCGCGGGCGAGCAGCGGCTCGAGCGCCTCGAGCATGCGCGCGGTCTGCGACGTGTTCGTCCCGCCTCCGAGGTCGAGCTGGTACTCGGGCGCGGGCAGGTCGAGCTCCTCGAAGAAGACCCGCGACAGCGCCTCGTCGTAGTGCTGGCCCGTGTGGACGAGCACCTCCTCGGCAACCACGCGCAACCGGTGCGAGACGGCGGCCGCCTTGACGAACTGCGGCCGGTTCCCGATCACGGTGAGGAACTTGGTCATTTTCCGTTATTCCGGGGCGGTTTCGGGCACAGACTCAGCATGCCGAACCTGCTTGCCAGGATGCGCGGGACCGTACATGGCTTCGTCGGCGTCTCGATGCACGCCCTCTGGTATCTGGACTGGCACACGGGCGGCACCACGGTACGAGACCGCACCGCCTGACCGCCGGTCGGGAGCGGCCCTACGGGGTAACCAACCACCTGGACATCGCCAGAGGAGCTCCTGCCGCATGCAGATCACGAGAAGCAGCGTCGACACCGCCAAGGGGCCCGACAGCTGGTTCACGGGCGACGTCTACATCGATGCCGTTGCGGCGGCGACCGCGCCCGCCCGGGTGCAGGCGAACCTCGTTCACTTCACGCCGGGCGCGCGGACGGCGTGGCACACCCACCCGCTCGGCCAGACCATCTACGTCACCGAGGGCATCGGCCTCTGCCAGAAGCGCGGCGGGTCGATCGCGGTCATCCGCCCGGGTGACCGTGTCTTCTTCGAGCCCGAGGAGGACCACTGGCACGGCGCCGTGCCCAACCGCTTCATGGTCCACCTGGCGCTCAACGAGGTCGACGACGACCACGCCGCCGCCGACTGGGGCGACAAGGTCACCGACGAGGAGTACACCGCCGCCGCCGCGACCGCCGGCTGACCGGGGTGAGCGACCCGTTAGGAATCGAACCTAATACGCGTCGCGGAGGCGATGTAGCCGCCGCCGAAGTACTCCTCCTCGACACGAAGGTCGGGAACCAGCTCGGCGAGGCGGCTCCACGGCCGATGGAAGCCCTCGAAGGTGCTGACGCACCCGCGGTTGAGCCTCCACGTCGAGAGGTTGCGTGAGAGCGCTTTCGATCCTCGCCAGGGTGCCCACTTCGCGCCCCCCGCGACGATGCGGCCGCCCTCGCGGATGTGTTGCAGGACGTTGGCGAGCGCGGCCGGTGAGCGCATCACGTCGTGAACGGCGCAGAGCAGCGCCGCGTCGGCCGTCGCTGGGATCGCCGCGTCCTCGGCGCTGGCGCACAACAGCTCGACGTTGGTCCAGCCGCGCCGCTCGACGAGCGCGCGCGCATGAGCCAGCATCTGGGGGCTCTGCTCGATGCCGATCAGGCGCCCGCCCGCGCCGATCCGTTGCTGGACGTGCTCGAAGTTGCGCCCGGTACCGCAGCCGACGTCGAGGATGACCTCGCCGGAACACGGCGCAAGCGTGTTCACGAGCTCCCGCCGCCACTGGTTTCCGGTCACCGTGCGCAGCTCGTAGCTGCTCGCCATCGCGCCGTAGTCCGCGAGTGCGCGGACGCGGTCGGGCGCCGCGCCGGCGACCGCTTGGCGCACCGTCGCGCCCGCCGCGAGCAGCGTCCGCGGCTTCGCGATCTCCAGCAGGTGCCCAAGGTGCTCGACGGGCATGGATCAGCCTCCGCCGCGTCCGAGCGGTCCGTTGGGCCCGAGCGGTCCGTTGGGGCCGAGGGGTCCGTTGGGCCCGAGGGGTCCGTCGGGGCCGAGCGGGTTCTGAGCGCCGGGCCGGCGCACGGAGGCGGCGTCGGGTCCGAGCGGTCCATGCGGCCCGAGCGGCCCGTTGGGGCCAAGGGGTCCGTTGGGACCGAGGGGTCCGTTGGGACCGAGGGGTCCGCTGCGACCGCGCGCGTCGTGCCGAACCGGCCGGCGGGCGGGGCCGGCGGACGAGCGTTTTGGGGGCTCCGCGGAGCGAGCCGGGCGGGGGGTGGACGTCGGCCGTGGCGCTTGCCGCTCGCCGCTCTTCGGCGGTTGTGTCGTGGAGCGCCTGTCGAGCCGGTGGGCGCCCATGACGCCCACGAGCGCTCCGGCGGCTGCCGCGCCCGCGACGGTGGCAGCCGCTGCGGCAAGGCGATGTCGTCGCTGCATGGCCACGAAAGCTTGAGGCTCGCGGCGTCCCCGTCGAGCTGTTCGTTCGAACAGCGAGGGCTGGTCCGCCGGCCGGCGCCGAATTGGCACTGGGGTGGGCAGGTTGTGGGCTCGCTCGCCGGGTCGATGAACACGGATTTTCCGGTGAGCAGGTCGGATGTGCCGCCAAGCGCCTGGCGGTGCAACTAGGTGGAAGTCGCGAAGATGGCACGGGGCGCTCCCCCGGCGCGGGAGTCGCCGCGGGCGGCGGATCTGCTCGTGGACGGTCTCGCGATGCTGATCGCTGAGGGGAACGCTGCCGGGGCGCCGATGCTCAAGCGAGCGTTGAGCGCCTTCCGCGGTGATGACATCTCCAGGGAGGAAGATCTGCGCTGGCTCTCGCTCGCCTGCCGCGTCGCCATGGATCTGTGGGACGACGAGAGCTGGTTCGTGCTCGCCGC
>JAXDHR010000234.1:0-12563 GCA_034664425.1 Solirubrobacteraceae bacterium | reverse complement strand
CGCCAGCGCCGTGTTGCGATCGAGCTTTGCTTGAGAGCGCTCGCTCGCCCCCGCCCCACGCTGCGCCAGCGCCGTGTTGCGATCGAGCTTTGCTTGAGAGCGCTCGCCCGCCCCGGCTCGGCGATCCTGCGAGGCTCGCCTCCGGTCGGCGGCGGCCTCTCGTCGCGCCCGCGTTGAGCGACTGAAGGCATCGCCGGCGACTCCCCCACCCGCCCGCAGCTCCGAGCGTTCGGCGGTTGCGTCGCGCTGTTCGGCGAGCTGATCGCGGCGCTGCGCGGTGAGGTCGCGCTCATCGCCCGCCTGATCCCGCGCGTCGCCCGCGTGATCTCGCTCGTCGCCGGCGTGATCTCGGTCGTCGGCGGCCTGTTCGCGCCGATCGGCGACCTCATCGCGAGCATCGCTGGCCCGGTCGCGCTGGTCGGCGACTCGGTCGCGCGTATCGCCGGCTTGGTCACGATCGGCTCCGGCCTGGTCACGGCGCTTGCCGGCGTGATCCCTTCTATCGCCCGCCTGGTCACGCTGAACGGCAGCGTGATCTCGCCGGTGGCCGGCCTCGTCTCGCTGCTCTGCAGCGTGATCGCGCTGCTCGCCGGCTTGGTCGCGCTGCTCGGCGACAGAAGGCCTGCTTCCCGCCTCGGGCTCGTCCAGCTGATCGCTATCGACCACGACGGACGGCCCCGGAACCCCTACGGCACCCGCGCCGGCCCAGCGCGCGAGCAGCGACGACCAGCCGCCCAGGCGACGCGGAAAATGTCGACGCGAGGGCGTCGCCGCGCGGACAAGCAGGCCATGGGACATGTGACCGATCATCCGTGCCGCTCGCGCCGAAGTCGCTTCAGAGCCATCGCCGGCTTCTTTCTGCGCCTCCGACGTGCGGCCATCGTCAAGCGGAGAGGCACGAGTTCTCGGCGACAGCCTGACTCTATCGGTGCGTTGACTGTGCTCGACCAAGCTGGCGCGGGGTGGGCATCCGAATCCGCGTCGGTTCGGCGGCTTCCGATGAAGAGTCGGCCATCGACGCGACCCATGTACCGTCACCCGCAGTCAGGAGAACTCGCCGTGTCCGTTCTGTCATCGACCGCCCCAAGCGATCAACCGGGTTCTCGTGAGTCAAGTCTCGGGAGGTGGTGTAAGACGAGAGCGCTCGTGTCGTCGGTGAAGTCGTCGGCGGCTCAGGCCGCTCGGAGCTGCGCGACCTCCTCCTTGATCTCCTTGTCTGTGTGATCTTCTGGTTTCGCGAGGACGAGAGAGATCGACTCGGCTGAGAGATAGCCGCGGCCGACGAGCCATTCATCGTTTTGTTCGATGCAGCGCATCCTGGCGAGGCGGATCAACGAGCGGTCGTCGGGAAAGATGCCGACGACATCGGTGCGCCGGCCGACCTCGCGGTTGAAGCGCTCGAGCGGGTTGATCGATCTGAGCTTGCTTCAGTGCGCGGCCGGGAACGCGTAGAAGGCGAGGATGTCGACTTCGGCGTCCTCGAGCAGCGTCGCGACCTTGGACAGTCGCCCGTCGAGATGCGCGACCGCTTCGGAGAGCCGGTCGCGGGCCTGGGCGAGCGTGTCGGCGTTGAAGATCGGCCGGATCAGCGCGGCCAGCAGCCCGTGCTGGTCGCGACGGGCGTGGCCGAGGCAGTCACGCAAGAAGTGCACGGTGCAGCGCTGCCAGGTGCAGCCCAGCACCTCGGCGATCGCCGCCTCGACCGTGAGCTCCGTTCGCCACCAACGTCCGAGCCAACCTGTTCCCCGAGGCAGCCTCCCCCGCGGCCGGCGTCTCGCGAGAAGGACCAGCTCGAGAACGAGCTACTCGCCGGGTCTGCGACAGCACCATGCGCTTAGCCGCCGCGCAGAAGGCGATCGCGACCAACTGGCTGCGCGAGTACCGGCGGCTCGGCCTCAACCGCAACTAAGACGCGGCCGACGGCCGTGGCTGCTCACGATCGTCCTAGCCCTGCAAAGCGGTCGCGGCGGCCGCCTCCGCGACTTGTGCTGTCAGGCGTAAGCAGCAGTGCGGACCGCCCGTCAAACCACGGTATCGAACGGTCAAGTTCCTGGATTTGGCGGTGCCGCGAGCGGCGCGACCTTCGCTTGACTGGTAGCCGCACGGCTGCATAGGGTCGTTCTTGTATCGGTCGCAACGAATGGAGCTAGACATGCGCAGAGCCCTCCTGCTCGTCGCCGGCCTCACAACGTTCGTTCTCGGGCTCATGAGCTCCGCGAGTGCGACGTTTCCGCGATCGAACGGCCCGATCCTGTTCCGCGATGACCATCCGAGGTCGGGGGTCGGCAATCCTCTCTTGCGCGCTCGCCCGGACGGCACCCACGTACGCGTCCTCAGCAGGCGACCGGGGCTCTTCTCGGACTGGCGCCCGGATGGCCGCCGCATCGCGTTTGACTTCTTCCGGCGCGATGGGAGCGAGCAGATAGCGACCATGCGGCGCAACGGCAGCGACCTGAAGGTGATCACCCACGGCAAGGGTCTCCACGAAGTGCCGTCGTACTCGCCCAGCGGCCGGCGCCTCGTCTTCGACGCCTCCCGCCAGGACCCGAGCTCGTCGAGCTTCAAGACGCGCCTCTGGGTCATGCGCGCTGATGGCTCCCATGCGCACCGCCTGATCATGGCGAGAAGCGGCTTCGACGTCGAGCCGCGGTACGCGCCGAATGGCCGCTGGATCGCGTTCAACCGGCTCAGGCCGACACCCAACGGGCAACGGCAAGCCGCATTCGTCGTCAGCACGACCGGGAAGCATCGCGTTCGCCGACTAACTCCGTGGAGCTTCGGCGCCGAGCACCCGACATGGTCCCCTGACAGTCGCTGGATCCTCTACAACAGCCCCGAGGGCACGATCCAGAAAGTCCGACCGTACGGAACGGGGCGTCAAACCATCGTGGCGGCGGCCGCTGGCTTCGGCGGGCACAAGCCCTGGTACTCACCGGACGCGACGAAGATCGTCTTCATGTGCGACAACCGGGGGACCCTGCCCGATCCACCGACGCACTTCAATCAGGACATCTGCGTCATGAATGCGGACGGCTCGAACATCGTCCACGTCATCGACACGCCAAACGCGCTTGAGAACTGGCCCAGCTGGGGGCCCACGGCGCACTGACACGGAAAGCGCCGACTCGAGTCGGCTCGGCTGATGCCCGACGTTGTCGAAATCGCTCGGCAAGACTCGAACGGCGCCACTTGCGGCGCGAGCTTGCGCTTTGCAGCGTGGCTGTGGCACGAAGCGGTCGGAGCTAGGACTCTTTGCGCGCGCTCTCGGCGACGTGGCGTCCGTGGTCGACGATGCCGCCGCGCCACGTGAATGAGACGCGGTCGCCTTCGTTGAGCGATCGCAAGCCCTCACCGACGATTCCGCTGAGGTGCACGAAGAGCACTTCGTCGTCGTCGGCGGTTATGCGCCCGCAACCCTTCTCGCCGTCGTACCAACGCAACGGTCCCTGCGCGGGCCGCTCCTACGTGGGGCTGTATGCGCTAGGAGCGGCTGGGGTGCGTCTTGGGCGGTGCTTGCAGGAATCGGATGAGTTCGCCGACGGTGTGGTGTCGGTGCTGTGGGTGGCGGAGGGGAAGCTCGAGGTGGACGTCGTAATGGTTGCGCCGGCCGACGCGCGACCGCGTGAGGTAGCCGGCTTGCTCGAGTTCGTCGACGATCTGGGCGGCGGTGCGCTCGGTGATGCCGACCTCAGCCGCGACGTCTCGAAGCCGAGCGTCGCGGTCGGCCGCAATGGCTGCGAGGACGTGCCCGTGATTGGTCACGAACCGCCATGTATGATCGCTGTCTCTAGCACTTGACTTCATGAGTTTTTCTACGGTAGACCTTGTGGCGAGTTAGCGCCCCGCCCTGAGAAGTTCGTTGGGGTTGTGCGGCTCCCGTTCTTAGCCGGCCGTTGGCCCGTCGTCCCTCAGCGGTCCGCACCCACAGGCAGGAGGCCGGCATGCCCATTTCCTCGTCGGAGCGCTCTTCGGCGGCAGCGCTCGAACGACCGACGGAACCGTCGACGAGAAAGCTCGCGCGCATCGTGGGCGTGCTCTTCGTCATCACCTTCATCACGTCGATCCCGGCGCTTCTTCTCTACGGCCCGGTGCTCAACCACACCGGCTACATCGTCGGCGGCGACGGCGACACCCGCGTGTTGTTGGGAGCGTTCTCGGAGCTGCTCCTGATCATCGCGAACATCGGCACCGCCGTCGTGCTGTTCCCGATCCTCAAGCGGCAAAGCGAGACCCTCGCTCTTGGCTACGTCACGGCTCGCGTCGTTGAGTGCGCCTTCATCGCCGTCGGCATCCTCAGCCTGCTTGCGGCCGTGACCTTGCGGCAGGATCTGGCGGGAACCGGCTCAGACCCGGCCACGCTCACCACGGTCGGCCGGTCGCTGGTCGCGATCAAGGATTGGACGTTCCTGCTCGGACCCGGCTTTGTCGTCGGCATCGGCAACGGGCTGATCCTGGGCTACCTGATGTACCGGTCCGGCCTGGTGCCCCGACGGATGGCCATGCTGCGGCTCGTCGGAGGTCCGCTGGTCTGCCAAGGCGCGACCGTCCGGCCATCACTTCAAGCAACGAGAGGCCTCATCACATGGAACGCGCAGCGACATATCCACTGAAACTCGAAGGCGATCTTTCGCCGCACCTCAGCCGATGGTTGTGGCTCGTCAAGTGGCTGCTGATCATCCCGCACGCCATCGTCCTGTTCTTCCTATGGATCGCGTTCCTCGGCACGTCAGTGATCGCGTTCTTCGCGATCCTGTTCACCGGCCACTACCCACGCGCGATCTTCGACTTCAACGTCGGCGTGCTGCGCTGGACCTGGCGCGTGAGCTACTACTCCTACAGCGCGCTCGCCACCGACCGCTACCCGCCGTTCACGCTCGCCGACGACCCGGACTACCCCGCACGGCTGTCCGTCGAGTATCCGCAGTCGCTCTCGCGCGGCCTCGTGCTCGTGAAGTGGTGGCTGCTCGCACTGCCGCACTACCTGATCATCGGCGTGTTCACCGGCGGCGCGTTCGCCGGCTACAACCAGGCAAGCGGCCACGACGCCTGGCTGTACGGCAGCGGCCTCATCGGCCTGCTCGTCTGCATCGCCGCCATCGTCCTGCTGTTCGCCGGCCGCTACCCGCGAGGCCTCTACGACCTCGTCATGGGCATGAACCGCTGGGTGTTCCGGGTCGGCGCATACGCGGGCATGATGACCGACGCGTATCCGCCCTTCCGGCTGGACATGGGCGGCCAGGACCCGACGCCCGATGCCGTCGCGGGCGACGCCATCGCGCCCAGGCCGTCGCCAGGGCTGTCGTGACCGGCGGCGTCATCCAGGCCCCTGACGACCGGTCGCCGAGCGGCTCGGCGGGATTGCCCGAGGCCGTTGCGCCCGATAGGGGGCCTGGGATGACGCCGAAGGCGCTGTGGGCGCTCGGGATCACCTCGACCGCGGTGTTCATGGTCACGCTGGACAACCTCGTGGTGACGACCGCGATCCCGGTGCTCCGCGAGGATCTGCACGCCAGCCTCAGCGGGCTCCAGTGGACGGTCAACGCGTACACGCTGACGTTCGCGGTGCTGCTGTTGACCGGGGCGGCGCTCGGTGACCGGTTCGGGCGCCGGCGGCTGCTGGCGCTGGGCGTCGCGATCTTCACGGCGGCGTCCGCGGCGGCCGCGCTGGCGCCGTCGGTCTTGGCGCTCGATGTCGCCCGCGCGGTTCAGGGGCTGGGCGGCGCGTTGGTCATGCCGTTGACGCTGACCATCCTGTCTGCCTCTGTGCCGGCCGCGCGGCGTGGCCTGGCGCTGGGCATCTGGGGCGGGATCAGCGGTCTGGCCGTCGCGCTCGGGCCGCTCGTCGGCGGCGCGATCGTCAGCGGTCTCTCCTGGCACTGGATCTTCTGGCTCAACGTCCCGATCGGGCTGGTGCTTGCGCCGCTCATCCTGCTGCGGCTCGACGAGAGCCGCGGGCCGGTGTCCCGGCTCGATCTGCCCGGCCTTGCCCTGGCCAGCGCCGGCCTCGTCGGGATCGTGTGGGGTCTGGTCCGCGCCAACGAGGTCGGCTGGACCTCGGCCGGGATCGTCGGTTCCTTCATCGTCGGCGCCACGCTGCTGGTGGGCTTCGTCGCGTGGGAGCTCCGGACGGAGCATCCGATGCTCCCGATGCACTTCTTCGCCAACCGGACGTTCGCGCTGGCCAACGTGGCCAGCCTGTTGATGTTCTTCGGCATGTTCGGCGCGATCTTCTTCATCTCGCAGTTCTTCCAGACCGTGCAGGGGCTCTCGCCGTTCCAGTCCGGGCTACGAATCCTGCCGTGGACCGCGATGCCAATGCTCGTCGCGCCGATCGCCGGCGCGGTCTCGGACCGCATCGGCGGCCATCGGTTGATGGGCGCCGGGCTGGCCCTGCAGGCGATCGGTCTCGCGTGGATCGCCGCGGTCTCCACGCCGACCACCCCGTACGTCGAGTTCATCGGTGCCTTCCTGATCTCGGGCGTCGGCATGGCGCTGTTCTTCGCGCCCGTCGCCAACGTGATCCTGTCCTCCGTCCGTCCCGAACAGGAAGGCCAGGCCTCCGGCGCCAACAACGCGATCCGCGAGCTCGGCGGCGTGTTCGGTGTCGCCGTGCTGGCCGCGGTGTTCACCGTCAACGGCGGCTACGGCTCGGGCCAGCAGTTCGTCGACGGCATGAATCCCGCCGTGATGATCGGCGCGGCGCTCGTCGCCGTCGGCGCCATCGCTGCGTTCGCGATCAAGCGCAGCCCGCGGACAGCGCCCATCGCGGTGGCAGTCGAGGCCCCGTTCGTCACGGCCTGCGTCTGCGCCTCGTGCTGGTGCACGCCGCCCGGCGACGTGCCCGAGACCGAAGACCACGACGTCGGCGGGGTCAAGACTCGCGTTCTCGCAGGTGTCTCGTGACGCACCACATCGCGAGCTTCCCTTGACCTTACCGCCGCGACGCCGTGGAACTCTCTCGATGAGCGCCCGACCGAACTTCACCGTCGAGTACCTGGAGCCGGTCGCGGTCGCGACCGAGCCGCTCCCCGACCAGTTCTCGCCGTCACGGCTGCGGCGCTCGCTGGTCGTCCTAGCGGCGATCGTGCTCGTGGTCGTCGCGGCGCTCGTGCTCGTCCCCGGCCTCGGCTCGCTGCGCAGCCGGTTCACGGGGGCCCAGCCAGCCTGGCTCGTGCTCGCCGCGATCCTGCAGCTCGGGTCGTGCGCGGCCTATGTGGTCGTCTTCCGTGGCGTGTTCTGCCGGCGCATGAGCTGGCGCACGAGCACCGAGATTGGCCTCTCCGAGCTCGCGGCGAACTCGGTGCTCTCGATCGGCGGAGCCGGTGGGCTCGCGCTCGGCGCGTGGATACTGCGCCGCGGCGGTCTCCCCGCCGCCTTCATCGCGCGCCGCACGGTCGCCTTCTTCCTGCTGACCAGCCTCGCCAACGTCGGCTTCCTCGCGCTCGGCGGGGTCGCGCTGGCCACAGGCGTCTTGCACGGATCGCCCGGGCTCCTGCTCGGCCTCATCCCCGCCGTCGCCGCCGCGCTGGCGATTGCGCTCGCCCTGGCGGCGCGCCGGCTGGCGCGGGCGCTCGCACGGCGCTCGCTGCCCGCCCGGCTCGCCGCGGCCGCGAGCGCGGTCGGCGACGGCGTGAACGAGGCGCTGGGGGTGTTGCGGACGGGCGATCCGGCGATCCTGGCCGGCGCCGCCGGCTACTTGCTCTTCGACGTCGCGATGCTCGGCGTCTGCTTCGCCGCCTTCGGCAATGACGTCCCGCCGGCCGGCGTGCTGCTCGTCGCCTACATCGTCGGCCAGCTCGGCAGCCTGATCCCCATCCCCGGCGGGATCGGAGGCGTCGACGCCGGCCTCATCGGCACCCTCGCGCTCTACGGCGTCGACGCAACCGACGCGGCCGTCGCCGTGATCGCCTACCGCGGGCTGCTCCTGTGCATCCCGGTGCTGCTCGGCCTACCGGCGCTCGCCGTCCTGCGCAGCCGGCTGGACAGCGAAGCGCACGACATGGCCGCCTGCGCGCCGGGCGAACCGGTGGACGTGCTCGGCCGCGGTGTCGTACGGCGCCCCGAGCCCCTGGTGCGCCCGGCCGGCTGAGAGCACGCGGCTCACGACGACCGCAGCCGGAACATCAGCTCGTCCCCGAAGCACCAGCTCCAGTCCTCGCCCGACTCGCCTGACTCGCCCGGCTCAGGAGGAGTAGGCCGACACGCCCGGGCCTGCGGGCGGCCGGCTTACGACGCTCGCAGCGGGATCTCGTCGGCACCCGTGATGTCCGAACTTGGACTGAGCGGAGGCTAACCCGTCTCGCCGGCGTCGCCGGCCCCTCTCGAGTCGAGCACTTTCGCAAATGCGTGCGAGTCCACCGTGCGCGTCTTAGCGATCGGGAGCCCCAGACGCCGCGCAACAACTCCTCCTTGGCAAACACGCGCGTCGGGTCCGGTCGCCAGCGCGCGCAGCAGCGCGAACTCCTTCTGCGCGAGCGCGACCGGTCGGCCACGCAGCCGCACCTCGCTCGACGCGGGATCGGCCTTTGAGGGCCCCGATGGCTCGCCTTCTGCCCGGCGTCAGGCTCTCGGGCCGCTCCGGATCGCGTCCGCGATCTCCAGCAGCGCATTCACGACGGCCGAGGCGATCTGGAACTGAGCCTCCCTGAACATCACCTGCCGCTCCTCGGCCTTGGCGGCCTCAGCCAGCGCAGCCTTGGCCACCCGTAGGCAATTCTCAGCCTCCTGCTCGTAGCTCATGGACTGGATTGTGAAGCGAAGGGCGGTCGGAAACCGGCCTCGAAGGGCCTCGGCCGCCGCGACGGCGCGCTACCCGCCCGTCTGGTCCCGCCCGGCGAAACAGGACCGCGTCGGCGGCGACGGGCGGCTCTCAAACCACCGCCGGGGACGGTCTGGAAGTCGAGGTCGGCAAGGGCGGTGCTGGCACTGGCTCCGCCTGGCCACCTGAAACGATGAGCGCTAGCTGCCCGGTGAACTGCCCGCCATGCTCTCAGCCCGGCTACAACCCGCCACCCACAAGCAGCGATCCACTCGTGCCGTGCGCCAAGTGCGGGTGGCCGGACTCCGAGGTCCCTCACCTGCAGCTTGCGCACCTGGCCACCCGAGCCGAGATGGTGCGGCGGCAGGGGTGGGCCGACCTGACTGACCCCCAGCTGTACGGCATCACGCTGGCGTGGATGCAGGCCGAGGAGAACGATCGCCTCGCCCGGCGAACCTGGTTTTCAGCGCCGTTGGAATTGGCGTGAGCGTTCTGGCGGTGGTCGTGGCCGTGGTCGCGATCGTGCTGAGCCAGGGTTAGCCCGGGCCACTCCCCTCCGCGGGGGCCATCAGGACATCCTCCGTCCGCCCGTTCGCCGCGGAGGAGGAAGGCGCGGCCACGGAGGAGGCTCGGGCGGCGGCTCGGCGGGAGTCGATCCCCTCTGGAGCGGCGGGCCGGCCTGCTGCACCTCGACGCCGTCGCGGGCAAGCTTCTCCTGGGCGGCGCGCTCCAGCCACATCCTCACGCTCGCCATGTCGCGCGCCTGGTCGATCGCCTCCGCGAGCTCGGGGCTGACCCTGCTCTCCAACCTCACGCCGCGCGGCATGGGCCGCATGGTGTCGCGCGCGGCCGACGTGCGTTGACGTGGCGAGCGCGACGCGCGCGGATTGCCGGCCAAGGGCCCCACCGTACTATGTCGCTCTCGCGACGACCCCGCCCCTCTTCGATGCACTCCGACATCCCGGTCGTACGTATTTCGGCCCGCGAGCGGCGGGCACACTCGTCTTGGAGCGTCCGGCCTCCAGGGCATTAGGTTCGCCCGGCCAGGCACTCCAGGGCGCAGGGAACCCGCGCCGCTCTGCTCGGGCGGGGCGGGGCCTCGCGTCGTAGCCGGTGGCTCAGCCTTCGCAGGTCTCGCAGCGCCACAGGCTGTACCAGCTCACGCACGGCTTGTAGGACTTGCAGAAGGAGCAAAAGGTCCACTCGCGCATGGTTGTGGACATGTGTCAGCGTGCCAGGTCGATCGCGGCGGCAGGCGGCGTCGTAACGCCGAGCGCGAGTTGTGCCCAGACGCGCGTTCCGCCCGTGGCGACGCGCTCGACGCCCCAAAGCTCGCTCAACGCTTGGATGAGGTTCAGGCCGATGCCTCCGCCGCCGTCGAGGTCGGGCGGCTTGGGAGCGACTGCGCCGTCCCGGCCGGGATCCTCGACTTCGACCCGGAGGATGCGGGCCGGAAGCGAGAGCGCGACTCGGAGTGTCAACGTTTCCTCGGCGGCCGCGCCGCTGTGGCGGACGCTGTTGGTGACTAGCTCGCTGACCACCAGTTGGGCTGCTTCAAGCACCGCAGCGGCTACCCCTTTGGCTCGGAGGGCGCAAGCCACCGCGACGCGTGCCACGGCGGGCGCCGCGTCGTCGAGGCCAAGGTGCACCGTCACCTCGTCTGGATTAACCTGATGCGCATCACCGGAGCGGTAACGGCTTTCCAGGTGGCTGCGCTCCTGTGCGGCGCGAAGCTCGGCGTTCTCGACCTTCAGCGCGCTCGTTCTCACTCGCAGCGCCGAGATCGCCGCGCTCAGCGCGTCGATGACCTGCGCCTGGCGCCGGTAGGACTGCAGGGCGTCGAACTCGTCAAGCGCGCCCGCCGGCGGCGCATAAAACGACGATGACGACCCGTTCGTCGCTGCCTGCGGGTCAGTGTGCATGAGGCGGTGCCTCCTAGGAACGCGCTCTCGCCCGGGTCACGAGCGAAGGACTTTCCAGCGATGTGGCGGAGGATCAGCCTCAGCGTTTCACGTGCGGTTCCAATGGACGCTCGACCGTGATGCGTAAGGACAAGGCTCCCTCGTTCATGCACCGTATCGCGCCCTGATCGGAAGTCGAGCGGGTTGGCACACGGCTGACCGGCAGCTCGTCCGAAAGGCGACGGCCAGCAGGTCAGGTGGACGCGGAGCGGACGTTCCGGAGACGCTGCTCACCGCCCTCCCACCTTT
Source organism: Solirubrobacteraceae bacterium (assembly GCA_034664425.1). Lineage (GTDB taxonomy): Bacteria > Actinomycetota > Thermoleophilia > Solirubrobacterales > Solirubrobacteraceae > DATBDM01. Next base: position 1,595 of record JAXDHR010000234.1, on the reverse strand, counting down.
ACTGCGGGACGAACCCGCAGTCCGCTCCCCGCAAGTTTCAGCCCTGCGGCAGCCCGGCCAACACGCTCGCCGGGACGCGGGCCAACGTGTAGATCTGACCGCGCGCTTCGTGCCGCGCGCCGGTGGTGCCTCGCGCTCACCGTCCCACGTCGACCCGAGCCTCCAGTGGGAGGATCGCCGACGAACTGGAAGCGCTTGACCTCGAAGAGCTCGACTGCCCCGGCGCCAACGACCTCACCCGCGCACGCGCACGCCTGCTCAACCGGACTCTCGCGCTCGATCGTCCGGGGCCGTTCGCGCTCTTGTCGCGCATCACCCCGAGGGCGACTCGATCGCGCTGGACCTTCACCACGCCGCCGGCGACGGCCTCGCCGCCCTTCGGCTCATGGGCTCCATCGCCCGCGCCTACGGCGGCGAAGGAAAGGCCCGCCCCAGCCAACCCGCTCGAGGTCCGCGACGTGTCGTCGATGGCTGCGCCGGCTCGGTCAACGAGCGGCTCAGGCGCGGGCGCGCAGCCTCGGACTCCCTCGGTCGCGGCGTCAGCACGCCCACCCAGCTGATCGCCCAAGGCAAAAGCACGAGCCGGGGTACGGCTCCGAGACGCTGGTGCTCGGCTGGCGCGAACGAACTCCGCAATTCCGTGGTCCTCCCGTGGTCCCGGCGCGGATCGCCGCGCCGTTATGCAGGTCAAAACGCCGCGTGGCTAGATGTGGTAAACGTACGCGCCCGCGGCGCGGTTCTCGGCGTCGAGCACGTCGGCGATCGTCGACTTCGACAGCACCGCGCGGGCCGCCGCGGCGGCTTCGGAGAAGATTCCCTCGGCGCCGCCGCCGACCGGCCCGTCGAGCAGCTCGACGACCTCCAGCACGGTGACCTCGGCGGCAGGGCGCGCGAACGAGTACCCGCCCTTGACCCCGCGCTGCGAGCTCAGCACGCCCGCGCGGCGCAGGACCGCGAACAGCTGCTCGAGGAACTGCACCGGGATCTCGCGCCGCCGCGCCAGCTCGCCGATCGGCACGGGCGCCGCGTCCCCCGCGCGGGCGAGCTCGACCAGCGCGCGGATGGCGTACGGCGACTTCGTGGTGATCGAGAGCACGTCCTCAATCCTGCCACGACGCGCCGGCGACTAGAGCCAGCCGCGCTCGGTGGCGTGGAGCACGGCCTGGGCGCGGTCGACCGCGCCGAGCTTGCCGTAGATGTTGTGCAGGTGCGTCCGCACCGTGCTGGTGGAGAGCGAGAGCTCGAGCGCGATCTGCTTGTAGACCATCCCCTGCGCGAGGCGCCGGAGGACCTCGACCTCGCGCACCGACAGCGGGCACGGCTCGACCGCTCGGGGCCGGTCGCGGCTCGGGTAGGGCAGGTCGTAGAGGACCGCGCGCAGCTCGGAGGGGCCGAAGCCGATGATCCGCGCGGCGCGCAGCATCTCCGGCGAGGAGACCGGCGAGCCCTGCGAGTAGTGCGCGAGCATGTCCGCCAGGCGCACGTAGGCGGCGTCGCCCTGCGCGTCCTCGGCGTGGTGGCGCTCGATCGCCGAGGCGAAGACACGCGGCAGGTTCCAGCGGCGGGCGAGCACGCCCCCGACCAGCGCGTGGTCG
>JAXDHR010000233.1:0-5351 GCA_034664425.1 Solirubrobacteraceae bacterium | reverse complement strand
CTTGTCCGGCTCGAGCGCGACACGGAAGCCCTTGCCGCCGCCGCCGCCCGCCGCCTTGACGGCGATCGGGTAGCCGATCTCCTCGGCGATCTTCGCGGCCTCCTCGACCGTGCCGACCGCCTCGGTCGTGCCCGGCACGATCGGCACGCCGGCGCCCTGCATCAGCTCCCGCGCGCGGGTCTTCGAGCCCATCGCCTCGATCGCCGACGCCGGCGGGCCGATGAACGTGACGCCGGCCTCCTCGAGGCGCTTGGCGAAGGCGGCGTTCTCGGCGAGGAACCCGTAGCCCGGATGCACCGCCTCAGCGCCGGAGGCCTCGATGACCTCCATCAGCTTGTCGACGTTGAGGTAGGACTCGGTGGCGGGACCGGGGCCGAGCAGGTGGGCCTCCGTCGCGCGCTTGACGTGTTGGGCGTCGCGGTCGGCCTCCGAGTAGACGGCGACGGATGCGATGCCGAGCTCGTCCAGCGCACGGATGACGCGGACGGCGATCTCGCCTCGATTGGCGACCAGGACCTTGCTGAACATGCGGTCGCGGATGCTAGCCGGGCGCCGCGCCCGGCCGCGCTGACGTCCATCGCCCTGCTTGGATGGGGCTCCAAATGCCCGAACGCCTGCTGATCGTCCGCCACGGCGAATCGACCTGGAACGCCGAGGAGCGCCTCCAGGGGCAGCTCGATCCGCCGCTCTCGGCGCAGGGCCGCGAGCAGGTCATCGCGCTCGGACACGCGGTCGATCTCACGGGCTTCCCGCCCGAGCGGATCCTCTGCTCGGATCTCGCGCGCGCCCGCGAGACCGCCGAGCTGCTCGGCGTGCGCCCGGGGCGCTACGAGCGGCGCTGGCGCGAGATCGACATCGGGGAGTGGGGAGGGCGCCGGGCGGCGGAGGTCGACGCCGAGGTCGACGGGCTCACGAACTGGCGCGGCGGTCCGGTCACCGCGCCCGACGGCGAGCCGTGGGCGGCGTTCGCCGCGCGGGTGGCGGGCGCCTTCGACGAGCTCGCCGCCGCGGGCGGCTCGTGGCTGGTGATCAGCCACGGTGGCTGCGTCCGTGCGGCGACGGCGCACGTGACCGGCGCCGACCACCTGCGCCTCGGCTCGCCCGGCAACGCCAGCGTGACGACGTTCGAGCTCGGCGACGCGCGCCGGTTGCTCTCCTACGCGTGGGTCCCGAGCGCCGGGGCGGTCACCGGCAACTACTGAACGGCTCTCATCTTCCTTTGCGCAAGTTCCCGCAAGACGGTGCGTTGCAGCCGATGTCCCTTCCCTGGGGTTCAAAGGGACAGCTGGGGCGAGCGATCGCCCTGAACCCGATCGGAGGCCGGTCGGCCGGCAATATGGGGCCGCCGTGCCGGCCGGCCCTCCGGTCCGTCAGCCCGTCAGGCCGCCGGGCGACCGTGGCGCCCTGCGCGCGGCGATTGTCGGCTAGCCGATCATGCCCGCGGCGACCGTCTCGTTCGTCGCCGCGTCGATCAGGATGAAGGCGCCGGTGGCGCGGACGTCGGCGTAGGCGTCGGCCATCACGGGCTCGCCGAGCCGCAGGCGCACCTCGCCGAGGTCGTTGAGCGCGAGCTCGGCGGCCGGCTCACGGCCGAGCGTCGCGACGTCGATCCGATGGGTGATCTCGTCGAGCCGGGCGCGGACGGTACGGGTCGTGTGCTTGAGCAGGTAGCGGCCGCCCGGTCGCGCCGGGGCGTCGCCGAGCCAGCACAGCGTCGCGGACAGCTCGCGCGCGGCCTCGGGGGCGTCGCCGGCGGCGGCGATCAGGTCGCCGCGGGCGACGTCGACCTCGTCCTCGAGTCCGATCGCCACGCTCATCGGGGAGAAGGCCTCCGAGCGCCCGCCGCCCGGTCCGTCGAGGGCCGACACGCGCGAGCGCACGCCCGAGGGCAGCACGACGACCTCGTCCCCCGGCCGCAGCGTCCCGGCCGCGAGCCGCCCGGCATAGCGGCGCTGCTCGCCCTCGCGGATGACGAGCTGGACGGGCAGCCGTGCGGGCGCCTCGGAAGAGCCGGCGCCACCGAGCCCGGCGGGCGCGGTCTCGAGGTGCTCGAGCAGCGGCTCGCCGCCGTACCACGGCATCCGCTCGGAGCGCTCCACGACGTTGTCGCCCTCGAGCGCGGAGACCGGGATGAAGGCGAGCTGGTGCAGGTCGAGCGCGGCGGCGAACTCGAGCACCTCGCGGCAGACGCCGTCGAATGCCTCCTCGGAGAAGCCGGCGAGGTCCATCTTGTTCACGCAGACCGTGATCTGCGGCACGCGCAGCAGCGCGGCGATGGCCATATGCCGGCGCGACTGGTCGGTCAGCCCGCGGCGGACGTCGACGAGGATCAGCGCGAGGTCGGCGGTCGACGCGCCTGTGGCCATGTTGCGCGTGTACTGCGCGTGGCCCGGGCAGTCGTGGAGCACGAAGCGCCGGCGCGGCGTGGCGAAGTGGCGGTAGGCGACGTCGATCGTGATGCCCTGCTCGCGCTCGGCACGCAGGCCGTCGGTGAGCCGCGCAAGGTCCTCGAGGCCGGCCTCCTGGTCAGCCATGAGCGACTTCGAGTCGAAGAGCAGGCGGCCGATCAGCGTCGACTTGCCGTCGTCGACGGATCCGGCGGTCGCGACTCTGAGCATGGCTAGAAGTACCCCTCGCGCTTGCGGTCTTCCATGGCGGCCGAGCTCGCACGGTCGTCGGCGCGCGTCTCGCCCCGTTCCGAGATCCGCGATCCGGCGATCTCGGCGACGACGCCCTCGAGTGTCGTGGCGGTCGAGCGCACGGCGCCCGTCACCGTGAGGTCGCCGACGGTGCGGTAGCGGACCGACGCGACGAACGGCTCCTCACCCTCGACGCGCTCGACGAACTCCGAGACGGCGTAGAGCATCCCGTCGCGCTCGAACACCTCGCGCTCGTGCGCGAAGTAGATCGACGGCAGCTCGATCTGCTCGGCGGCGATGTACTCCCAGACGTCGAGCTCGGTCCAGTTCGACAGCGGGAACGCGCGCACGTGCTCGCCGCGGCGCACGCGGCCGTTGTAGAGGTCCCACAGCTCCGGGCGCTGGCGGCGCGGGTCCCACTGGCCGAAGTCGTCGCGGAACGAGAGCACGCGCTCCTTGGCCCGCGAGCGCTCCTCATCGCGACGGGCCCCGCCGAACGCCGCGTCGAACCCGTGCTCGGAGATCGCATCGAGCAGGGTGATGGTCTGCAAGCGGTTGCGCGACGCACGCGGGCCGGTCTCATCGGCCGCGCGGCCGGCGTCGATCGAGTCCTGCACGGAGGCCACGATCAGCTCGAGCCCGAGCTCGGCCACCGCGCGGTCGCGGAACTCGATCACCTCGGGGAAGTTGTGCCCCGTGTCGACGTGCATCGCGGGAAACGGCAGGCGCCCCGGGGCGAAGGCCTTGGCCGCGAGGTGCGACAGGACGATCGAGTCCTTGCCGCCCGAGTAGAGCAGCACCGGCTTCTCGAGCTCGGCCGCGACCTCGCGGATGATGTGGATCGCCTCCGCCTCGAGCGCCTCGAGATGGGGCAGCGCGCGTGTGACCAGCGTCATGCGCTCAGACCGCGCACTCGCCCTCGCCCCGGATCACCTGGAACGGCACGTTGCGGTTCCAGTCGATGAAGTCGTTCATCGTCTCCAGGCCGAACTCGACGGGCATCGCGAGGTCGCGCACGGCGTCCTCGAACTCCTTCGTGCCGACACGCGCAACGTAGGCGTTGAAGACCTCGCCCTCGTCGCGCTCGGACTCGTACTTGCGGATCCAGCGCTCGACGGCCTCGGGCACGCGCTTGGCCGGCAGGCGCACCTTCAGGCGCGTCCCGTAGATGATCTCGCCGCCCTCGTAGTTGCCGCCGATGTGGGCGACGTAGGCGGGAATCGTGTGCTCGCCGACCTTGATCGACGCGCCGTAGAACCCGATGTTGCCGATGTGGTGCTGGCTGCAGCCGTTCGGGCAGCCGGACATCTTCACGTGGATCCCGCGCGTCAGCGGGTCGGTGATGTCCATCGCCTCGATGCGCTCGCGCACCGCGTGGTTGAGCCCCATCGAGCTCGTGATGCCGAGCTTGCAGGAGTCGGTGCCGGGGCACGAGACGACGTCGTTGATCTTGTCGGCGCCGGTGTCGCCGAGGCCCAGCTCGGCCAGGCGGCGCCAGACGTCGTAGACCGACTCGTCGCGGACCCAGCGCAGCACGAGGTTCTGGTGCACGGTGGTGCGGGCGTAACCGCCGCAGAACTCGCGCATGATCGCGGCCAGGCCGCGGAACTGCTCAGGCGTGAGGTCGCCGCGGATGACCTTGACCTGGACCGCGGAGAAGCCCTCCTGGCGCTGCGACTCCACGTTCTCGTCGAGGAAGCGGCGGAAGGCGGCGAGGTCGCCGTTCGCCGAGCTGTGGCTCGCCGGCCTGGCGGGTGCGTGCGCCTCCTCGTCGTGGAAGAACAGCTTCGGGGTCGGGTCGAAGTCGCGCTGGTCGACCCAGTCGCCCCGGAGCTCCTCCTCGACCTGCTCGCGCAGCGCCTCGATCCCGATCTTGTCGACCAGCACCTTCAAGCGCGCGCGAGCGCGGTTGACGCGCAACCAGTCCTGGCGGTCGAAGATGCGCAGGACGGCCTCGGTGTACTTGAGGTACTCGCCGTCGTCGGCCGAGACGAAGTCGATCAGCGTCGGGGCGACGCGCGGCATGATCGAGGTGCCGCCGCCGACCCGCATCTCGAAGCCCTTGACGCCGTCGCGCTCGCGGGCGATGAAGGCGACGTCGTGGATGCCGGTCAGCGCGCGGTCGGTGTCCGAGCCCGTGAACGCCGTCTTGACCTTGCGCGGCATCAGCTGGGTCGTCGGATGGCGCACGAAGTAGCGGACGTAGGCCCCGACGTAGGGCGTCGGGTCGAAGGTCTCGTCGTGGCAGACGCCCGCCCAGGGGTCGGCGGTCACGTTGCGCACGGTGTTGCCGCAGCCCTCGCGCGTGGACAGGCCGGCGTCGGAGATCTCGCGGATCAGCTCGGCCATGTCGCGCAGCGGGATGTGATGGATCTGGATGTTCTGGCGCGTCGTGATGTGCGCCTTGTTGAGCGGAGCCCAGCGCTCGACCACGTCGGCGAACATCTCCATCTGGTCCGGCGTGATGCCGCCGAACGGGAGCTTGACGCGGCACATCTGCACATCGGCCTGGCGCTGCCCGTAGACGCCCTGCTTGAGCCGGAAGCCGATGAACTGGTCCTCGGGAGTCTGCCCCTCGAGGAACTTCTCGGCCTCGTTGTCGAAGTCGTCGAACTCGCGCCGGATGATCGGGATGACGTGCCCCGGGACGTCCTCGCGCACCTCGGGGTTGCTCAGCGATCCCTTGCGACCGGTGGTGGTGGAGGGCTCCAT
>JAXDHR010000232.1:0-25480 GCA_034664425.1 Solirubrobacteraceae bacterium | reverse complement strand
CGCGCCCGGCTGCTCGTCTCGGGCTCGGCGGCGCTGCCCGCCGCAGACCACGACCGGATCGAGCGCGCCAGCGGCCAGCGGATCGTCGAGCGCTACGGGATGACCGAGACGCTCATGATCACCTCGGTGCGCCACGACGGCGAGCGCCGCGCGGGGTACGTCGGGCGACCGCTGCCGGGCATCGAGCTGCGGATCGTCGACGACGCGGGATTGCCCGTGCCCGCCGACGACGCGACGATCGGCGGCGTCGAAGTCCGCGGCGCCAGCATGTTCGACGGCTACCTCGGCGCGCCCGAGGCGACCGCGCAGGCCTTCCGCGACGGCGGCTGGTTCGCCACGGGCGACCTCGGCGCGCTGGCGCCCGACGGCTACCTGCGGCTCGTCGGCCGCGCGTCGACCGACCTGATCAAGAGCGGCGGCTACCGGATCGGCGCCGGAGAGGTCGAATCGGCGCTGCTGTCGCATGCGGGCGTGGGGGAGGCCGCGGTGCTCGGACTGCCCGACGAGGACCTCGGCGAGCGGATCGTCGCCTGGGTCGTCGCGCGCGGCGAGCCGCCGCGGCCCGATGCCCTGATCGACCACGTCGCGAGCGCGCTGACCCCGCACAAGCGCCCGCGCGAGATCCGCTTCGTCGACGCGCTGCCGCGCAACGCGATGGGCAAGGTCCGCAAGCGAGAGCTGCGATGAGATGGATCCAGTTCGGCCGTCTCTCGGCGGGATCGTCGTGCCGCAGGCGCTACCGTCCTCGCCCGGAGCATGCCGGTCTTCTGCCGCCACAACCGCCTGACCGCGAACTGCCCGATCTGCTCGCGTGACATGGAGGCCGAGCTGCGGGCGCAGGCTCCGCCGCGCAACCGGGCGGCGCGCAGCAGCGCGTCGCCGGCCGCCAAGCGCTCGCCCGCCCGGGCGCGCACCGGCGCGGGCCGCTCCGGCGGCGTGGTCACCCGGCGCCTGGCGCGCGCCGCCGATGACGGCTACCGCAACCCACTCGTGCCTGGGCTGCGCGCGACAGCTGACGCCGAGCGCCTGGCCGCCGCGCTGGCAACGGCCGCCGATCGCCTGCAGCCGCCCGGTCCCTATCCCGACGTCGCCGCCGAGCCCGATGTCGAGGAGGCGACCTGGCTGGCCTTCCTGCTCGTGCTGGCCGGCGCCGCTGCCCTCCGCGAGGCGGTGCTCGCCCAGCGGCCGGCGTGGCGCGACGGCGAGCTGCCCGAGCTCCCGCCCGAGCGCGCCGGCACCGCCGCCGCCTACCGCGCGTGGGCGGCACGCGCCGGCTCGCAGGCCGCAGCGCTCTCGGGTGAGCCGGCCTGGACGCCCCAGCGGCGCTTCGCGCGTGCCTTCGAGCGCCTGGCCCTGCCGGGCTTCGGCCGCGGCCGGCGCTTCGAGCTGCTGAGCGGTCTCGGCGCGGCCGGGACCTACCCGCTCGAGGCCGGTGAGCTCTTCCTCGCCGCGGCCGACGATCCGACGACCGAGGCCGCGAAGCGGCTGCTCGTCTCAGGGGACAAGTTGCTGCTCGAGCGCCGCGCGCGCGAGCTCGCCGACGCCTGCGCGATCCCGATCGCGGCGCTCGATCATGGGCTCGCCGCCTGGAACACGCCGGGCGAGTCGGCCGAGCTGACCGCGCCCGTCCCCGCGGCGATCGCCGAGGCGCTCGAGCTGCGCTGACGCCGGCGGCGCGCGGGTAAGCTGGAGGCCATGGCCACCTACGCGTCGCGTCCGGCGCTGGGGGTGCGAGTGCGTGGGATCGCGACGGCCCGCTTCGCGGTGCCCCTCGGACTCGCGCTCCTCGCTGCGCTCTCGCTGCTGCTGCGCGTCCGCGAGATGGGCATCGGCTTCTGGATCGACGAAGGGCTGTCGGTGGGCATCGCCGATCGGCCGGTGGCCGACATCCCGCGAGTGATGCGCCAGGACGGCTCGCCGCCCCTGTACTACGTGCTGCTGCACTTCTGGATGCGCGTGGCCGGCACGTCGGAGCCTGGCGCGCGGACGCTGTCGTTGCTGTTCGCGATCGTGGCGATCCCGGCCTCGTTCTGGGCGGCGAAGGCCCTCTTCGGCCCGCGCGCGGGCTGGGTCGCCGCGGTGCTCGCGGCGACCAACCCCTTCATGACCCAGTACGCGCAGGAGGCGCGCATGTACGCCCTCGTGGCGCTGCTGGGCACCGTCGCCTGCGCGTGCCTCGCCCGCGCGGTGATCGGCGCGGCGCCGGAGCGGGAGCGCAGGCCGTGGGCGATCGGCGCCGCCGTCGCGCTGGCGGCGATGTTCTACACGCACAACTGGTGCCTGTTCTTCGCGATGGCGTGGGGCGCGACCTGGCTCGTACTGCTGTGGCGCGCGGAGGGAGAGACCCGGCGGGCCCTGCTGCGCGCCGGCCTGATCGCCTTCGGCGGCGCGATCGTCCTGTGGCTGCCATGGGTGCCGACCTTCGCCTACCAGGTCACGCACACCGGCGCGCCGTGGTCGCAGTCGCCGTCGGTGTCGGCGCTGCTCGGCGTGCCGGGCCAGCTGCTCGGCACGGTCGCACAGGGCGTGATCGCGCTGACCGCCGGCGCCGGCGTCGGCGCGCTGCTGACCCGCGGCGAGCAGGCGCGCGCGCGCGTCGCGCTGATCCTGCTGGCCGTCGGCGCGGCGACCGTGCTGATCGCGTGGCTCGTCTCGCAGGCCTCGCCGGCATGGGCGAACCGGTACCTCGCCGTCGGCCTGGGCCCCTTGCTGCTCGCCGCGGCGGGCGGGCTCGCGCATGCGGGCCGTCTCGGCGTCGCCGGGCTGGTGATCGTCGCCCTGATGGGAATCGGCGACGGCGCGCCGTCGCAGAAGAGCAACGTGCGCGACGTCGCGCAGGCGATCACGCCGAGCCTGAGCCCGGGCGACCTCGTGGTCTCCACCCAGCCCGAGCAGATTCCCGTCCTGCACCACTACCTGCCGGCCGGGCTGCGCTTCGCGACGCTCACGGGTCCGATACGCGATCTCGGGGTGACCGACTGGCGCGATGGCACGCAGCGGCTCGACCGCGTCAGCGCGACACGCGATTTCAAGCCGCTGCTGGATCGGCTGCCGGTCGGCAAGCGGCTCGTGCTCGTCTCGCCGATCTTCTCGGACGTCCGGCAATGGCGGGCGCCATGGACACAGCGGGTGCGCATCCACAGCTACGAGTGGGAGCAGTACCTCTCCAACGACGCCCGCTTCATGATCACCTCGACCGAGCCGCCGCCGCCGGTGACCGAGCCGGGACCGATTCCGCTCGAGGCGACGGTCTACGTCAAGACACGCCGCTGAGCGGGCGCGGCGCCGTCCCCGGGCACGCTCGCCCCGGGCAGCCACAGCACGAAGCACGCGCCGCCGCCTTCCCGCAGCGGCGAGAGCTCGAGGCGACCGCTCATGCGCTCGGCGAGCTCGCGGCCGATCGCCAGCCCGAGCCCGAAGCCGCTCGCCGATCCCGCGGAGCGACCGCGGTGGAAGCGCTCGAAGATGTGCTCGCGCTCCTCGTCCGGGACGCCGGGGCCGCGGTCGAGCACCTCGATCGCGACCCTTCCGCCGGCGTCGAAGCAGCGCACCCGCACGGGCGCGCCCTGCGGGGCGTAGCGCAGCGCGTTGTCGAGCAGGATCCGCACGACGCGGGCGACCGCGTCAGGGTCGCCGCGGGCCCACAGCGGCCGCTCCGGCGGCACGACGTCGACGACGACGTCTCGGTCGCGCGCGCGCAGCTCGAACTCGGCGGCCACCGCGCGGGCCAGCTCCCCGAGCTCGACCGGCTCGGAGCGCAGCTGGACCGCGGCGTCCAGCCGCGAGAGGTCGAGCAGCTCGCCCGCGAGCGCGGAGAGCCGCAGCAGCTCCCGGCGCGCGTCCGTGACCTGCTCCTGGGCGTCGCTGAGGTCGGCGCCGTCGCGCAGATCCTCCTCGAGCAGCTCCATCGTGCCCTGGAGCATCGTCAGCGGCGTGCGCAGCTCGTGCGACGCGGTGGCCACGAACGAGCGCCGCGCCGCCTCCTGACGGCGCAGCTCCTCCTGCATGCGGGCGAGCGCGCGGGCGAGGTCGCCGACCTCGTCGCGGGCGCGGTCGCGCGGCGGCGTCGGCGCGTCCGGGCCTTCGGCGCTGATCCGCAGCGCTGCGGCGCGCAGGCGCCCGAGCCGCAGGGTCAACGTGCGCGAGAGGGCGATCGCCAGCGCGATCGCGACCGCGAGCCCGACCAGCGCCGCGGCCAGCAGCGCGTTGCGGACCTGCCCGACCGCGGTCGTGACCTCGACCAGCCGGCGCGCGACGACGAGCACGCCGGCGACCTGGCCGCGCTCCCCGAACAGCGGGGCGGCGATCGTGACGTTGTCGCCCTCGATGTTGGTGACCGTCTCGCCCTTGAGGTGGACCAGCTCGGACGCGTTCAGGATCGCGGACGTCGGCGCGGTGTCGGCGGTGTCATAGACCGCGCCGTAGGTGAGCGGCACCATCCCGGCGACGACCACGCGCGCGTCCGTGCGCTGGTTGAGGACGCTGGCCGCGGTGCGCGAGGCGAGCGTGGCGAGGCTCAGGTCGTTCTCGAACTCGCGCGGCGTATGCGTCGTGTTCGACGCCGACGCGACCGTCGGCGCGTCCTGGTCGAGCGCCGACTGGAACTCCGGCTGGGCGGTGCGTACCGCCGCCTCGAGGTTGTGCACGCTCTGCGAGCGCAGCTTCTCGCGCAGCGGGCCGAGCACCACCGCCGCCGTGGCGCCGAGCGTGATCGCCGCCGTGGCCACGAGCGCCAGCAGCAGGCGCCCGCGGAGTCCGGAGGGCACGAGGCTGGTCACGTCACGCCTCGCGGAAGCGGTAGCCCGTGCCGGGAACGGTGAGGATCAGGCTCGGCTCCTCGGGCTTGGGCTCGAGCTTCTCCCGCAGGTGGCGGATGTGGACATCGATGGCGCGCGGGTCGCGGTAGGCGCTGTCGCCCCAGATCGCGCGCAGCAGCTCCTGGCGGTTGAAGGCGTGGCCCGGGCGCGCGATCAGGCAGGCGAGCAGCTCGAACTCGCTGAAGGTCAGCTTCACGGCGGTGTCCTCGACGGTGACGCGGCGCAGGTCGCGGTCCATCGCCACCGGGCCGACACGCAGGCGGCCTTCGACCACACGACCGTGCGCGCGGCGCAGCACGGCGCGGATGCGCGAGCGCAGCTCGGCCAACCCGAAAGGCTTGGTCACGTAGTCGTCCGCGCCGGCCTCGAGGCCCTGCACGGCGTCGGCCTCGGAGTCGAGCGCCGTCAGCATGATGATCGGCACGACGTCGCGGCGGCCGCGCAGCATGCGCGCCACGTCGTGGCCGGTCGGCCCGGCGCCCAAGGCGACGTCGAGCAGCACGATGTCGTACGGCCGGTCAGAGGCCGCTTCCAGGGCTGCGTCGCCGTCCGCCACCGCCGTCACACGGTGCCCCTCACGCTCGAAGGAGCGGGTGAGCATGTCGCGCAGCGGCTTGTCGTCGTCGACGAGCAGGATCTCCAGTGCCGTGACCGTCTGCACGTCCGTCAAGGCTAGTCGACGGGCGATCGGTTAAGGCCTGTTAGCTGCCTTTAGACGTGCGCGGGAAAGGCCTGGGCACCGGGCAAAGTGCGGGACATGGCATCCGTTGACTTCGAGCTCCCCGCCTCCTCCTCCGGCGGCGAGGATCCCCAGAAGCCGATCGCCGTGCTCGGCGGCGGCCCCGCGGGACTGACCGCCGGTTACCTTCTCGCCCAGCAGGGCGTTCCCGTGATCGTCTTCGAGGCGGAGGACCAGGTCGGCGGCATCGCCAAGACCGAGGTCCGCGACGGCTACCGCTTCGACCTCGGCGGCCACCGCTTCTTCACCAAGGTCAAGGAGGTCGACGATCTCTGGCACGAGGTGATGAAGGAGGAGTTCCTCAAGCGCCCGCGGATGTCGCGGATCTACTGGAACGGCAAGTTCCTGACCTACCCGCTCGAGGGCATGGACGTGATCCGCAAGCTCGGCCCGATCGAGCTGATCCGCTCCGGCCTGTCCTACCTCTGGGCCCAGATCAAGCCCAAGGGGTCCGAGGACAACGTCGAGCAGTGGGTCTCCAACCGCTTTGGCAAGCGGCTCTACCAGCACTTCTTCAAGACCTACACCGAGAAGGTGTGGGGCGTGCCGACGACCGAGCTGCGCTCGGAGTGGGCCGCGCAGCGGATCAAGGGCCTTTCCTTCACGTCCGCCGCGAAGGCCGCGTTCTTCGGCAACAAGGACAACAAGATCAAGTCGCTGATCAACGAGTTCCACTACCCGCGCTTCGGTCCGGGCCAGATGTGGGAGACCATGGCCGACGAGATCATCGCCAACGGCGGCGAGGTCCGGCTCAACACGCCCGTCACCAAGCTCGAGATCCGCGATGGCGAGGTCGTGGCGATCGAGGCGGGCGGCGAGCGCATCGAGGCCGGCCACGTGATCTCGTCGCTGCCGCTGCGCGCGACGGTCGGCATGGCCGGCGCCGCGGCTGCCGGCGACGTCCAGACCGCGGCACAGGGACTGCGCTACCGCGACTTCCTGACCGTGGCGCTGGTCATCGACGGCGAGGACCTGTTCCCCGACAACTGGATCTACATCCACGAGCCCTCGGTCCGCGTCGGCCGGATCCAGAACTTCCGCTCGTGGAGCCCGTGGATGGTCCCGGACCAGTCGAAGGCGTCCGTCGGCCTGGAGTACTTCTGCTTCAAGGGCGACGACCTCTGGGAGATGGAGGACGAGCAGCTCGTCGAGCTGGCGAAGGCGGAGCTCGCGAAGCTCGGGCTCGCCGATCCGGCGCGCGTCGAGCGGGGCTTCGTCACCCGCGTCCCGAAGGCCTACCCGATGTACGACGCCGACTACGGCGAGCGCGTCCAGGTGATCCGCGGCTGGCTCGAGGGCATCGGCAACCTCGTCCAGGTCGGACGCAACGGGCTGCACCGCTACAACAACTCCGACCACTCGATGCTCACCGCGATGCGCGCGGTCGACAACATCACCAAGGGCACGAAGCACGACATCTGGGCTGTCAACGCTGAGTCGGTCTACCACGAGACCGACGAGGTCGACGAGCAGCCCTACAAGGAAGTCCCGCAGACCGTCTACGAGCGCGAGCCGCTCGTCGCCTCGCAGTCACGTTGAAGACTCCTGGACGCATGTCCGATTTCCGTCCAGCCGGTCCGTTGAGAGATTAAGGCTGTCTGGAGGGCGTACGGACGGGGCCTTGGGCCCCAGTCCTCACGGAAGAGGCGCGGACGGATTCGCTTTCAGATCGGGCCGGTGGGCATGATGCCGACCGGCCCGATCTGCGTTGTGGTGGATCGCGACCGCTGCGGGTATCCGTGAGGGCATGGCGGAAGACGAGGAACCCCAGGAGGGCGGCGACGAGCGCTCCCAGGCCGAGGCCGAGGAGGTCGAGAAGGCCAAGGAGGAGATGCACGAGCTCGAGGAGGGTGATCCGCCCGAGAAGCTCGAAGACTGGCCGGAGGGCAAGGCCAAGTACCTGACCTACGGCGGCCCCGAGGGCACCGCCGGCTACGACGAGGGTGCGACCAAGAAGCTCGGCCCGTCGTCGCTTGAGCACCACGAGGACGGCTCGGTGACGATCGAGGGCGAGGACGTCGACAACCCCGAGGACTACAAGGCCGACGAGCCGATCCCGGGCGCGCCCGATGCCGCCAAGGAGAAGGCGGCCGGCCAGCAGCAGGGCTAGTGCGGCGCGACCTCGCCGTCGTCGGGCTCGAGCGGGAGCCCCCGCTCGGCCCAGGCGGCGATGCCGCCGTCCATCGAGTAGGCGTCGTAGCCCGCCTGGCGGAAGGCGGTCGCGGCCATCGCCGAGCGGCCGCCGACGCGGCAGTAGAAGACCACGGGCGCGTCGCGGTCGATCGTGCCGGCCTGGGCGGCGACGTCGGCGAGCTCCACATGGCGCGCGCCGGCGATCCGGCCCGCGTCCCACTCGTAGGTCTCGCGCACGTCGATCAGCTGGACGGCGCCGGCGCGCCGGCGGGCCGCCACCTCGTCGACGCTGACGTCGATCTCGGACATCGCGCAAGACGCTAGCGCAGGTGTCTCGGCGTCCATTCACGCGCGCCGCGACCTTCCGTGCTCGTGCCATGAACCGGGACGCGACCGGGCGCGTGTTCGATCGCGGCGTGCGGTAGAGTGCCGCCGCGCATCAGGAGGACATAACGCCGAGTCCCCGGCCGACGCAGGTCGGCGGGGAACGGGGGACCCATTGGGCCGGCACTGCCGGCCCGGGGGCGAATCGCCGCGACGTGATGCGGCGTAGCGCGAACTTTCCGCGCGAGCCCGACAGCTAACCCCGTAGGCGCCGAAAGGAAGGAAACGCTTCGTGAAGACGAGTCGACTGGTGGTGGCCGGTGCCGTTGCCGGCGCCGTGATCGTGCCGGCCGTTCCCGCCCGCGCCGACGCCAAGGCGTTCGGCGAGCGCACCCTGCGCCAGGGCATGCACGGCCACGACGTCCGCGTGCTGCAGCGCTATCTCGGCCGGGTGGGCGTCAGCACCACGACCGACGGGGAGTTCGGCCCGCGCACCGCGCGCAGCGTGCGCGTCTGGGAGAGCGACGTGCGCCGCCGCGTCGACGGCACCGTCAGCCGTCCGGATGCCCGGACCCTCAAGCGCCAGGTGAGCACGGGAACGCGCGTCGACGCGCCGGCACCGGCGACCACGCCCACCGCAGCACCGGCGTCCGGACGAGCGACGCTGAACTCGGACGGGACGGCCGTCGCTCCGGCGAACGCCCCGGCCCAGGTCACGTCGGTGATCGCCGCGGCCAACCGCATCGTCGGCAAGCCGTACAAGTACGGCGGCGGGCACGCGACCTGGGAGGACACGGGCTATGACTGCTCGGGCTCCGAGTCCTACGCCCTGCACGGGGGCGGCTTCGTCAAGGCGCCGCTGACCTCCAGCAGCTACGAGAGCTGGGGCCGCGCCGGCAGGGGCACGTGGATCACCTCCTACGCGAACTCGGGCCATTCCTACCTCGTCGTCGCAGGACTGCGCTTCGACACGGGCTGGCACGGCGGCGGCAGCGGCCCCCGCTGGAGTGCCGAGATGCGGCCGAGCGACGGCTACGTCGTGCGTCACCCCGCGGGCTTCTAGCCCGCGGGACCCGTCGCGGCCTCTAGCGGTAGTCGCGGTCGCGCACGACCGTGTCGCTGCGGCGCGCGGAGGACAGGATGAACAGCGAGATCAGCAGCCCGAGCACGCCGACGACCATGAGGATGATGCCCACGGTCGCGATCGACAGCCCGGAGATGCTCGCGTTCACGGCGAAGTAGAGGATCGCGCCGACGGCGATCAGGAAGAGTGAGGTTCCGATGCCCACGGCGCGTTGGTACCCCTCGCCGGAGCGCACCCAAACGCGCGCTCGATCCCGCGAGCGCCGCACGCCATACTGAGACTCATGTTCGCCCGCTGGTCCCCGGGCCGCCGTATCGCCGCCGCCGGGTTCGTCGCCTTCTGCGTCGCGGTGCTGATCGTCACCGTCCTCGGCGGCTTCTCCGCCTCGTTCCCGCTGCGGATGCTGCAGACCGTGGCCGTCGCCGTGGCGGCGGTCGTCGTGCTCGCCACGGTGATCGGCGCGATCACCGGGCGGCTCGCCGACTACCGCGAGCCGGCCGACGAGGAGGCGTTCGAGGCGCTCGTGCGCCGTTCCGAGCGGCTCGCGCGCGAGGGGCTCGCCGCCGAGCCGGACGAGGGCGAGTTCCTCGCGCTTGACCCGTTCGACCCCGACGACTTCGAGGAGCTCGTCCGCGAGGCGCTCGACGACCTGCCCGACCTGCTGATCCGCGCGCTCGACCACGTCGCTGTCGTGATCTCCGACAAGGGCCGCCGCCAGCACGCCTACGGGCTCTACCAGGGCGACGGGGTCGCGCGCGACGACTACCCCGATCGCATCGTGATCTTCCGCGACACGCTGCGCCGCGACTTCGGCCACGACCCGGACGAGCTGCGCGGCCAGGTCACGCGCACCGTCCGCCACGAGCTGGCCCACCATCTCGGGGCCGACGAGCTGGGCGTGCGCGAGCTCGGCCTATGAGGCTTCCCCGACGATGATGATCGTGATGACACCCGGGGCCGGGGAAGCGGAGATCGCCGCCGTCCGCGCCCGCCTGGAGACCGTCGGCGTCCACGTGCTCGTGATGCCGGGCGAGCTGACCACCGCGATCGGCGCGATCGGCGATCCGGAGGGCGTGCGCGAGCTCGGCCTCGAGGGCATGGCCGGCGTCGACCGGGTGGTGCCGATCTCGCGGCCCTACAAGCTGGCGTCCTCCGAGCTCGCGCATCACGAGCCGACGAGCTTCGCCGTCGACGGGCGCCGGGTCGGCGGCGAGGGCACGTTCTGCCTGATCGCCGGCCCGTGCACGGTCGAGTCTCGCGAGCAGACCCTGGCCGTGGCTCGCGCCGTGCGGGACGCCGGCGCGGCGATGCTGCGCGGCGGCGCGTTCAAGCCGCGCACCTCGCCGTTCGCCTTCAAGGGGCTCGGCGTGCCCGGCCTGGAGATCCTCGCCGAGGCGCGCGCCGAGACGGGGCTTCCGATCGTCACGGAGTTCCTCGACACCCAGCACGCCGACGCGATCGCCGAGCACGCCGACGTGATCCAGATCGGCGCGCGCAACATGCAGAACTACGCGCTGCTCGAGGTCGCGGGCAAGCTCGGCAAGCCGGTGCTGCTCAAGCGCGGGCTCTCCTCCTCGCTCGATGAGCTGCTGATGGCGGCGGACTACGTCCTGAAGGAGGGCAACGAGCGCGTGCTGCTGTGCGAGCGCGGGATCCGCACGTTCGAGACGGCGACCCGATTCACGCTCGACCTCTCGGCGATCCCGTGGCTGAAGCTGCACTCGCACCTGCCGGTGATCGTCGACCCGAGCCACGCCTCGGGCGACCGGCGGCTCGTCGAGCCCCTCTCGCGCGCCGCGGCTGCGGTCGGGGCCGACGGCATCATCGTCGAGGTCCACCAGGATCCCGACGCGGCCCTGTGCGACGGGCCCCAGTCGCTCTACGCCCGCGACTTCGCCGCGTTCGCCGAGCGCGTCGCCGCCCACGCCGCCCTCTGCGGGCGTGCGCTGAGCTGAGCGCGGCCCGCGAGGTTCGCGCCTGCGAGTGCGGCGATCGTCAGGGCGGTGCCGGCGAGCTCGCCGACGCCCGGGGTCACGCCCTGGCCGACGGCGATCGCGAACGCGACGATCGGGATCAGGTTGCCCCACAGCGCGTTGCCGGACGGTCCGAGCCGCCGCAGGCCCTCGTTGAAGGCGAGCACGGCGATGATCGCGGCGACCACGACGACGTACAGCAGCTGCCACCAGACCGCGCCGACGTCGGCGAGGCTCGGGGTGTGCTCGGCACCCGCGAAGGTCAGCGCCTCCGTGACGGCGAGGATCGTGACGGTTCCGCCCGCCGCGCTCAGCGCCGTGTAGCGCAGCGGCGAGAAGTCGGCGAAGCGGCGCGCGCCCAGCGTGTAGCCGACGAACGAAGCGGCGCCGAGGAAGATCAGGCCGTCGCCACCGCTCAGACCGCCTTCGACCAGCCGCGGCGGATCGCCGCCGGAGACCACGAGCGCGGCGCCGACCAGCGCGAGCAGGGCGAAGCCCACGATCGCGGGGCGGGGCGGGACGCGGCTGATCATCCAGGTGCCGAACACCGTCATGACCGGCATCAGCGCGGCGATCACCGCGGCGTGCTGGGGCGTCGAGCTGGTGAGGCCCTGGTACGCGAGCAGGTTGAAGCCGGCGAAGCCCGCCGTGCCGAGGCCGAACAGCTCGAGCATGCGCCGGCGGGAGCCGGGATGCAGCGCGCGGGCGCCCTCGATCGCCCACAGCAGCGTGAGGAAGGCGAGCGTCGCGAGTCCGTAGCGGATCGCGGTCAGGTGGAACGGGTCGATGCGCTTCAGTGCGCTGTCTGCGATCGGGAACGCGGCGCCGAAGGCGACGGCGGCGGTCAGGCTGGGCAGGAAGCGGGGCATGGTCTCCACAAGTTCGTTGGTTCGACGACTCTCGAACCAAACCTAGCAAACATCGACTCGTAGTACGATGGATGTCGAACCATGAAGCCGATGACCGAACCCGCCTCGGACGCCATCACCCTGCCCGGGCTGATGGCCGCCCTCTCTGACCCCGTGCGCGTGCAGATCCTGCGCGCCCTCGCCAGCACCGGCGAGTGCGCGTGCGGGGCGTTCGAGCTGGACATCGCCAAGGCGACGCGCTCGCATCATCTGCGGGTGCTCCGCGAGGCGGGCCTCACCCACACGCGCGCCGACGGCACCCGCCGGCTCGTCTCGCTGCGCCGCGAGGACCTCGATGGCCGCTTCCCGGGTCTGCTCGAAGCAGTGCTCGCCGCCGCCGAGCGCGAGATCCCCGCGACGCTCTAGCGCTCAGCGCAGCGCCATCTCCGGCTCGGACTCGGGCTCGAGCTCCGGGAGCGGGACGTCGCTCTCCTGCGCGGCCGCCTCGACGCCGGAGACGGTCCCGAGCGGCACCTCCTTGAGCAGAGCGATCGCGATGAACGCGATCACGCCCATCGGCGCGGCCGCGAGGAAGATCTCGCCGACAGCCGTGCCGTAGCCGTGCTCGACGACGGCGCGCACCGGGCCCGGGAGCGCCGAGACGTCCGGCAGCGCGGAGGAGCTCGAGCCGACTGCGGCGTGGACGCCGATCGCGGCCAGGCCGGAGGCGATCGTGGCGCTCGCCTTCGCGCTCAGTACCGCGCCGAGCGCCGACACGCCGGTGGCGCCGCCGAGGCTGCGGAAGAAGGCGATCAGCGCCGAGCCCGCCCCCATCTCCGAGAAGGGCACCGAGTTCTGCACCACGAGCACGAGGTTCTGCATGACCATGCCGATGCCGAGGCCGACCAGAGCCATGAACACCCCGAGCTCCAGCAGGCTGGTGTGCTCGTCGAGCTGGCCCATCAGCGCGAGGCCGACGGTCATCAGCGCGGTGCCGGCGAGCATGAAGCGCTTGTAGCGGCCGGTGCGGCTGATGATCTGGCCGGCCACCGTCGAGGAGACCATGACGCCGAGCACCATCGGGATCGTGAGCAGACCCGACTCCGTCGGGCTCTTGCCGCGGGCGAGCTGCATGTATTGCGAGAGGAAGGTCGAGGTGCCGAACAGCGCGACGCCGACCGCGACGCTCGCGATCACCGCGAGCACGACGGTGCGGCTCGAGAACAGATCGAGCGGGATCAGCGGCTCGCGCGAGGAGCGCTCGACCCGGACCGCGGCGACGAGCAGCGCGATCGCGCCCAGCACCATCGCGGCCGTCTGCCAGGAGAGCCAGTCGAAGCGCGTCCCGGCGAAGGAGACCCAGACCAGCACGAGCGAGACGCCGCCCGAGATCAGCAGGGCGCCCGGGACGTCGATGTGCGCCTCGCGGCGGGTGCGCTGCGGCAGCTGCAGCGTGCGCTGCAGGACGACGATCGCGGCGACGGCGATCGGCACGCCGACGTAGAAGCACCAGCGCCACCCGATGCCGTCGGTGATCACGCCGCCGAGCAGCGGCCCGGCGACGGTGCCGACGGCCATCACGGCGCCGAGCAGACCCATGTAGCGACCGCGCTCGCGCGGGGACACGAGATCGGAGAGGACAACCTGCGTGAGCGCGGTCATGCCGCCGGCGCCGACGCCCTGCAGCGCGCGGCAGGCGATCAGCCAGCTCGTCGACTGCGATGCTCCGGCGAGGATCGAGCCGATCGCGTAGATGACCAGCGCGCTCTGCACGAGCCGCTTGCGGTCGAACAGGTCGGCGAGCTTGCCCCAGATCGGGGTGCTCACGGTCAGCGCCAGCAGCGTGGCGGTGATGACCCACGTGTACGAGGACTGGCCGCCGCCGAGCTCGGTGATGATCCGCGGCAGCGCGGCCGACACGACCGTACTCGAGAGGATCGCGA
The DNA here is from genome assembly GCA_034664425.1 of Solirubrobacteraceae bacterium. Taxonomy (GTDB): domain Bacteria; phylum Actinomycetota; class Thermoleophilia; order Solirubrobacterales; family Solirubrobacteraceae; genus DATBDM01. The sequence goes on along the minus strand of JAXDHR010000232.1, from coordinate 11,619 downwards.
CGAACAGCCCCAGCAGCAGGCCGGACATGGCCTCGAGCACCTCGCGGTGCGTCATTGCCGGCCGCTCGGGCGGGGAGATCTGGGCGGCGGTCACGCTGCCTCCTTGGAAGTCGTGTGCTTGATGGGATGTCCCGTGGTCGCGCGCTCGTAGTCCGCTCGCAGCCGGCGCAGAGCCGAGGTCAGACGCTCCGCGTCCTGCACCGACCAGCCGGCGAGGGCGGTGGCGAACACACCGACGATGCGCTCGTGCGCCGCCTGCAGCGCGGCGTCGCCGGCCTCGGTCGTGGTGACGCGCGCCGAGCGGCGGTCGTCGGGGTCGGGCTCGCGCCTGACGTAGCCCGCCGACTCCAGCGCGGCGACCTGGCGCGACGCGACGGAGAGGTCGACGTGCAGCTGCTCGGCGAGGTCCTTGACCCGCGCGGGCGCGCAGCGATGGACGGCGGCCAGCGGCACGAGGCCCACGGGATGGTCGAAGCCGGCCAGGCGCGGGATGTCCCGCTTGAGCGCGGTGAGCTCGTAGATGGCGCGGACGAGCGGTTCGATGTGTGGATCGTGCGCAGTCATGATGCTTGCTACATGCAAGTATAGCGGCTCTCATGCACCATCAGCTGACGCGGCCGAGCCGCTCGACCAGCAGCTCGAGAAAGCCGTCGCCGTCGAGGTCGACGCCCACCCAGGCGTTCTCCGGCCGCCCGGTGCGCCGCCACAGGTCGACGACGGTGCGCCCCCGGCACAGCTCGGAGGCGCAGTCGATCTCGACGTTGCGTCGCTCGGTGCGCACGAGATCGCCGCGGATCACGTGCGCGACGGCGACCGCGTCGTGGACGGGCGCGCCGTCCCAGGCATAGACGTCCGCGTGGAAGCGGGCGTAGAAGGCGTGCAGCTCGGCGACGAAGGTGCCGATGCGGCCGGCGGCGCGCAGCTGCTCGGCGTGCGCGGGCGTGAGCAGAGCCCGGTGGGTGACGTCGAGGCCGATCATCGTCACGTCGAGCCCGGAGGCGAACACGCGCGCCGCGGCCTCGGGGTCGGCCCAGACGTTGAACTCGGCCGCCGGGGTCACGTTGCCCTCGGCGATCGCCCCGCCCATCAGCACGATCCGCTCGATCCGCGGCGTGACCTCGGGCCAGCGCGCGAGCAGCAGGGCGACGTTGGTCAGCGGTCCGGTCGGGATCAGCGTGACCGGTTCGGAGGCCCCGAGCAGCCGCTCGGCGAGGAAGTCGACCGCGTGCGCGGCCACGGGTGTGGTGAACACGTCGGGGAGGTCTGGGCCGTCGAGCCCGGACTGGCCGTGCACGTCGCCGGCCGCCTGCGCGGCGCGCACGAGCGGGCGGTCGGCACCGGCGGCGACGGGGACGTCGGAGCGGCCGGCGAGCTCGAGCACCCGCAGCGCGTTCGCGGTCGTGTTGGCCAGCGACGCGTTGCCGTGCACGGTGCTGACGCCGAGCAGCTCGACCTCCGGGCTTGCCAGCGCGAGCAGCAGCGCGATCGCGTCGTCGTGGCCGGGATCGCAGTCGATCAGGATCGGCAGGGCCACGCGTCAGCGCGCCCCGTGGCGGATCGCCTCGTTGGCCATCCGCACCAGGATGCGCCGCTCCGTCCGCGCGCCGCCCACGCGCGCCTGCACCACGTAGGCGGCGCCGTGCTGGCGCCAGGCGATCGACGGCGGGGAGCACGACGCGCCGCAGGACAGCGGCCGGAAGTGACCTGTGCGCCCACCGCGCAGGGCGACCTTGCGCCCTCCGGCGACCGAGCCGCCGCGGCGGGCCGAGAAGACCGCGACGAAGCACGCCGTCGCCTCGTGGCAGCGCGGCGCCGCGGCGAGGTCGAGCCGCCAGGCACGTGCGCGCGCCGAGCTCGACGTGTACAGCTTCCCCGCGCCGTCGTAGGGCATCGTCTGCGCCAGCAGCACGGGAACGAGGGTCTTCGCCTTGACCCTCGGAAGCGCCTTCGCGAAGCGCTTCGGGAGATCGATCGTCCTAGTCGTCGCGGCGTCGGCCGGAACCGCGAGCGCGGCCGCGAGGACCAGGGCGAGGAGGGACGGGCGGCGCATCGCGCCGCAGCCTAGTTCAGCGACCGCGCTCGCGCCAGAAGGCCGCGTCCTGCTCGCCGAGCGGGGTCGAAGGGTTAGCGTCGGCGAAGTACTCCTCCGCCAGCGCGTGCCAGTCGCCGCCGGCGCGCAGCTCGCCGAGCGTGCTCAGGACGAGCCCCTCCATGCGCCGGATCAGCAGCGCCTGCGGCGGCAGCGTCATCTGGCGCATGTCCTCGAAGTGAGCGGCGCGCGGCGAGGAGCCGCGCTCGACCAGATCCGCGACGTAGGCCGGGCTGAGCCGCCGGTAGCCCGGCTCGAAGTACCACTCGCCCGCGATCGCGAGCTGCTCGAGCAGGCGCTGCGGGTCGAAGCGCTCCGGATGCGGCAGGTAGCCGGCCGCGTCGAGCGTGTCGAAGGTCGCCTGCGCATCCCCGGCCGCGACCGCGCGCGCCACCGCCTGCTCGGCATCCAGGTACTCGCGGTCGACCACGCGCATGAGCCCGAAGTCGAGGAAGCCGACGCGGCCGTCGTCGAGCAGCAGGTAGTTGCCGGGGTGCGGGTCCCCCGAGCAGCGGCGCAGGTGCAGCAGCGTGCCGAAGAAGAAGCGGAAGACGATCTCGCCGAAGCGGTCGCGCTCCTCCTCGCCGAGCCGCTTGACGTCCTCGAAGCGCTTGCCGACGAGCAGCTCGGAGACCAGCAGGCGGCGGCTCGAGAGCCGCGTGTCGACCGCCGGCACGTGCACGTACGGATGCCCGCGCCAGGCGCGCGCGACCGCACGATGGTTCTGTGCCTCGATCTCGTAGTCGAGCTCCTCGCCGATGCGCTCGCGCAGCTCGGCGGCGAGCGCGCGGACGTCCATCCCGGGCGCGAGCCGCTTGACGATCGGCAGCAGCAGGTTGAGGTTGCGCAGGTCGGTGTCGACCGCCTCGGCGATGCCGGGGTACTGGACCTTGACGGCGACGTCGCGGCCGTCGTGGGTGACGGCGCGGTGGACCTGGCCGATCGAGGCGGCCGCGAACGCGTTCTCCTCGAAGGAGGCGAACGCGTCCTCGAGCGGGCGGTCGAGCTCCTCCTCGATCAGCGCGGAGACGGCGTCGAAGGGAAGCGGCGGGACGTCGTCACGCAGCGATGCGAGCGTCGCCTTGAACTCCTCGCGTTGGTCCTCGGGGATGCCGGAGAAGTCGATCGTCGACAGCACCTGGCCGATCTTCATCGCTGCCCCGCGCATCTGGCCGAGCTGCTCGACCAGCTCGCGGGCCAGCGCGCCGACGCGCTCGCCCGTCGCCGCGTCCGCACGCTCCTGCGAGCGCACGAGGTTGGCCGCGCGCGTGCCCGCCCAGCGGATCCCCTGACCCGCCACGAGGCCGCCGAAGCGACCCGTGCGGGCCAGACGCGACGTCGGTGGGCGCTCGGCCAGGGGGTCAGCCCTCGGCGCCGGCGACGCCGAGGCCGATCGGGCAGCTGACGCCGGTACCGCCGAGGCCGCAGTAGCCGTTCGGGACCTTGTCGAGGTACTGCTGGTGGTAGTCCTCGGCGTAGTAGAACCGACCCGCCTCCGCGATCTCGGTCGTGATCTCGCCGTAGCCCGCCTTGGCCAGGTTGGCCTGGAAGGCCTCGCGGGAGGCGAGGGCGGCGTCGCGCTGCGCATCCGAGGTCCAGTAGATGGCGGAGCGGTACTGGGTGCCGACGTCGTTGCCCTGGCGCATGCCCTGGGTCGGGTCGTGGTTCTCCCAGAAGAGCTTCAGCATCGCCTCGTAGGAGGTCTCGCCGGGATCGAACACCACCAGCACGACCTCGGCGTGGTTGGTCTGCGTCGAGCAGACCTCCTCGTAGGTCGGGTTGGGGGTCTGGCCGCCGGCATAGCCGACTGCGGTGGTGTAGACGCCCGGCGCGGTCCAGAAGACGCGCTCGGCGCCCCAGAAGCAACCCATGCCGAAGACGGCACGCTCGAACCCCTCCGGGAACGGGGGCTGCAGGGGAGTCCCGAGGACCTCGTGGCGTGAGGGCACCGGCAGCGGCTGGTCGCGGCCCGGGAGCGTGGCCCCGGCGTCGCGCAGCTCGGTCTTGTGGCGGGAGAGGAACATGGCTCCTTCCACTGTACGGTCCACGCCTGCATGCGGATCCATCCCGAGGTCGCCGACGCGCTCGCCGCGCACCGTCCCGTGGTCGCGCTCGAGAGCACGATCATCTCCCACGGCCTGCCCCGGCCGGACAACCTGCGGGTCGCGCGCGAGTTCGAGGCCGAGGTGCGCGGGGCGGGCGCGGTGCCCGCCACGATCGCGATCGTCGACGGCGAGCCGCACGTGGGGCTCTCCGACGCGGCGCTCGAGGCGGTCGCGACGCGCGCGGACGTCGACAAGTGCGGCGTGCGCGACCTCGCCGTCGTCTGCGCCCGCGGCGGGATGGGCGCGACCACGGTCGCCGCGACGGCGCATCTCGCGGCGCGGGCCGGGATCGGCGTCTTCGCCACCGGTGGGCTGGGCGGCGTGCACCGCGAGGCCCGCGAGAGCTGGGACGAGTCCGCCGACCTCGGCTGGCTCGCGCGCACGGAGATCGTCGTCGTCTGTGCCGGGGTGAAGTCGATCCTCGACGTCGGCGCGACGCTCGAGCGCCTCGAGACCCTGAACGTGACGCTGCTCGGCTACGGCACCGATGCCTTCCCGGGCTTCTACCTCGCGGACTCCGGCTTCCCGGTGCCGTGGCGGGTGGAGGCGCCGGAGGAGGTCGCGGCGATCATGGCGGCGCGCGCGAGCGTCGGCCATGATGGTGCGATCGTCGTCGCCAACCCGCTCGCACCCTCCGAGCAGCTCGACCCCGTGATGCACGACCGCGTGCTCGCCGCGGGGCTCACGGCGGCGGCCGCCGGCGGCGTGCGCGGCAAGGACGCGACGCCGTTCCTGCTCGACTTCTTCCACCGCGAGACCGCGGGCGCGTCGCTCACGGTGAACGTCCGGCTCGTGCGCCGCAACGCGGCGCTCGCGGCGCGCATCGCCGCCGCGGCGGCGTGACGCTCGTCGTCCTCGGCGATGTCATGGTCGACGTCGTCGCCGCGGCGTCGGGACCCCTCGCGCGCGGCAGCGACACCCCGGCACGCGTGCGGATCACCGGCGGCGGCGCGGGAGCGAACGTCGCGTGGTGGGCCGCGCGGCTGGGCGGGTCGGTGGCGCTGGTAGCCCGCGTCGGCGACGACGCGGCGGGCCGCGAGGCCGTCGACGGGCTGGCGCGGACGGGCGTCGACGTGCGCGCCGCGGTCGATCGGGATCGCGCGACCGGCACGTGCGTGGTGATCGTCGAGCCCGGCGGCGAGCGCAGCATGCTCCCCGACCCCGGCGCCAACAACGCTCCGGCACGCCTCCCAGAAGATCTCGTGGCCGCCGGCTCGCACCTGCACGTCGCGGGCTACGCGCTGCTGCGCGACGGCTCGCGGGCGGCCGCGCTCGACGCGGTCGCACTCGCCGGCGCTGGCGGCATGACCACGTCGCTCGACGCCTCCTCGGCGGCACTGCTCGCCCCCGGCGCGTTCGGCGACGTGCGGTTCGGCCTGCTGCGCTGCAACGCCGACGAGCTGCGCGCGCTCACCGGTGCCGACGATCCGGCGGCGCTGCTCGGACTCGCGGAGGAGGTCGTCGTCACGTTCGGGGCCGACGGCGCGCTGTGGACCGCCGGCGAGCGCAGCGAGCACGTGCCGGCGGTACCGGCGCCGGTGGTCGACACGACAGGCGCTGGCGACGCCTTCACCGCGGGACTGCTCACCGCCCGCCTCGCCGGCGCTGCTCCCGCCAAGGCGCTCGCAGCGGGAGCCAGGGCGGCGGCGCAGGCCGTGACCCACCTAAGCGCCCGCTAAACGGGGCCAGGCCCCGTTTAGGCCCCGTTTAGGTTCGGCCGCGGGTAGAATTGACTGACGAGTCAATCGCCCGCGTACCCGAGAACCGGAGCTCCCATGTCTGAAGCCGTCATCGTCGACGCCATCCGCACGCCCATCGGTCGTGCGGCCAAGGGCTCGCTGAAGGACGTGCGCGCTGACGACCTCGCCGCCGTGCCGCTGAAGGCGCTGGTCGAGCGCAATCCCGGCGTCGACTTCTCCCAGACGGTCGACATCATGATGGGCTGCGGCTTCCAGATGGGCGAGCAGGGACAGAACGTCGGCCGTCAGGCGGGCCTGCTGGCGGGCATCGACCATCATGTCCCGGCCACCTCGGTCAACCGCTTCTGCGCCTCGTCGCTGCAGACGATCCGGATGGCCTTCCACGCGATCAAGGCGGGCGAAGGGGACCAGTACATCGCCGCCGGCGTCGAGGCCGTCTCGCGCTTCCCGGCGCACGAGCCCTACTCGGCCCACCCCGGCCTCGACGGATCCGAGGGCGACCCGTTCGACGTCTACATCCCGATGGGACTCACGGCCGAGAACGTCGCCAAGCGTTGCAACGTATCCCGCGAGGCGCAGGACGAATGGGCTGTGACGAGCCAGTCGCGCGCGGTCGCCGCCCGCGACGCCGGCCACTTCGACGCCGAGATCACGCCGGTGACGCTCGCCGACGGCACCCAGGTCACCAAGGACGACGGCCCGCGGCCCGGCACGACGATGGAGAAGCTCGCCGAGCTCAAGCCGGCCTTCGACCCCGAGAACGGCACGGTGACGGCCGGCAACGCGTGCCCGCTCAACGACGGCGCCGCCGCGGTGCTCGTGATGTCCGAGGAGCGCGCGAAGGAGCTCGGCCTCGAGCCGAAGGTCCGCATCGTCGCCTCCGCCGTGGCCGCGATCCGTCCGGAGTACATGGGCCTCGGCCCGATCCCGGCGGTCAAGGCCGTGCTCGCCCAGGCGGGCATGTCGATCGACGACATCGACGTCGTCGAGCTCAACGAGGCGTTCGCCGCGCAGGTCGTCCCGTGTTTGCAGGAGTGGGGGATCGACCGCGACCGGGTCAACCCGTTCGGCGGCGCGATCGCCCTCGGTCACCCGTTCGGCATGACCGGCGCGCGCATCATGACGACGTTGATCAACGACCTGCAGACGCTCGGGGGGACCTACGGGCTGGAGACGATGTGCGTCGCCGGCGGCATGGGCCAGGCGATGATCGTCGAGCGCATGAGCTAGCGGCGCCCGACGCCGGGCAGCTTGTCCGCGAGGTCGCCGAGCGGCGACAGGTCGTCCCGCAGCGTCTCGATGTGCCCGTCGAGCCGCTCGAGTCGCTGATTGACCTCGCGGATGAGCGGCTCGAGGTCGTCGACGGATACGCGCACCGCGTGCATGTCCTCGTCGAGCGGCTCGATGCCCTCTCGCACCCTGCTGATCTCCGCGATCGGCTTCGCCTCCTCACGCAGCGCCGCGAGCTCCTGGCGCAGACCGTCGAGCTGGCCACGGAGCGGCTCGACGGCGCGGTGGACGTCCTCGATGGTGCGGATCGGCCGCACCTCACCCCGCAGCGACTCCATCTCCGCATGCAGCCCGTCGAGCTGATCGCTGAGCGGCTCGACGGCCTCCCGCACTGCGGACAGCTGGCCGATCGGACCGAGGTCGCCGCGCAGGCCGCCGAGCTGCCCCTCCAAGCGCGAGAGGGCACCGAGGACGCCGGACTCGAGCGACGTCAGCCGGCGCGCGGCATCGGCGATCTCGGACAGGTCGTCGAGCGCGCGCCTGGCGAGTGAGGTGGGGAGCAGCAGCGGGTTCACCTCCGCTCATGCTGGCTTCGGGGCGCAGACGGCAAACCGGACTCGGCGCGGCGGCCGCCTCTTCTGCGCCGCCTATCCTCGTCGCCCGATGCGCATCCTCTTCGTCTGCATGGGCAACATCTGCCGCTCCCCGACCGCCGAGGGGGTGATGCGTCGTCTGCTGCGCGAGGCCGGGCTCGACGACGCCGTCGAGATCGACTCGGCCGGTACGGGCGGATGGCACGCCGGCGAGCCACCGGACGCGCGCGCGGCGGAGGCGGCTGGGCGGCGCGGCATCGTCCTCGAGGGTGCGGCTCGCCAGGTCACCGCCGCCGACTTCGAGGCGTTCGACCTGCTGGTGGCGATGGACCGCGAGAACCTGCGCGAGCTGCTGGCGCTTGCACCCGACGAGGAGGCGGCCGAGAAGGTCCGGCTGCTGCGCGAGTTCGACCCCGCGTCCGCCGACGCCGGAGACCTCGACGTCCCGGATCCCTACTACGGCGGCGAGCGGGGGTTCGAGCGGGTCCTCGACCTCGTCGAGGCCGCCTGCCGGGGCCTGCTGGACGAGCTGCGCGCCACGCGGTGACGCTTCCGGGCCCGCTCGCGGACGCCCTGTACGCCGCCACAGGGCGCGCGGCGTACGCGGCGACCCGCATCGCCGGCGGGGACATCAACGACGCCTGGCGGGTCGAGCTCGACGAGCGAAGCGGTGACGAGCGCGCAGCGCGAGGCAGGTGCACCCGCGCGTTCGTGAAGACGCGCGAGGACGCGCCGCGCGGCGAGTACACCGCCGAGGCGGCCGGGCTGCGCTGGCTCGGCGAGCCCGCGGACGGACTCTGCGTTCCCGAGGTCCTCGGGGTCGCCGAAGGCGACGCGGGCGCTGGCGGCGGCCCCCGGCTGCTCGCGCTCGGCTGGCTCGACGAGGGCGGACGAGGGCAGCCCGAAGCGTTGGGACGCGGGCTTGCCGCGATCCACCAGGCCGGTGCGAACGCCTTCGGGGCACCAACGGTGATGCGCATCGGGCCGCTGACGCTCCCCAACGACCCGCGCGAGGACTGGCCGGCGTTCTACGCCGAGCAGCGCCTGCGGCCGCTGCTGCGCCCGGCGGCCGACCGCGGGGCGCTGTCGTCGGACGGCGTCGCGGCGGTCGAGCGCGTCTGCGCGCGCCTGCCCGAACTGGCCGGTCCGCCCGAGCCGCCCGCGCGCCTGCACGGCGATCTCTGGAGCGGCAACGTGCTCTGGAGCGGCGGCCGGCCGCACCTGATCGACCCCGTCGCGTACGGCGGGCACCGCGAGGTCGACCTGGCGATGCTGCAGTTGTTCGGCTCACCCGGTCCCGGCTTCCTCGCGGCCTACGAGGAGCGCGCGCCGCTCGCCGACGGGCGTGCGGAGCGGGTCGCGCTGTGGCAGCTGTTCCCGCTGCTCGTCCACGCCGTGCTGTTCGGCGGCGGCTACGGCGCGGCCGCCGAGCGCGCGGCGCGCCGGTACGTCTAGGGAACGTCGACGATGATGTAGTTGAACGGCACGCTCGTCGCCACGGCGGGTATCGCCGTGCCGGTCGGGTTGCACGCGATGATCGTGAAGCGGCTGGGCGTCGTCGAGACATGCGCGGTGAAGGCCAGCGCCGAGCCGGTCCCCGCGCTGTTCGCGTCGTCCGGCCACATCCGCCCGGGTGTGATCGTGATCACGTCGCCGGCGATGTCGGAGTTCGAGCGCTCGGCGGCGAGCCCGACCGGGTCGCCGTGCCAGCACTTGTACGCGGCGACAGTCGGGATCGAGATCGTAAAGTGCCCCCAGAAGCGCCCGATGTCGCTGGCGTTGAGCCCGCCGTCGGCGACGTCTGCGCCCGTGAGGCTGTTGTCGGCCACCTCGAGGCTGCCGACCGCACCGAGCCCGATGTCCCCGCCGCGGACGGCGCGGTCGGCGATCGCCGTCGAGCGCACCGCTCCCTTCGCGAGCTTGCCGGGCGTGACCGCGCCGCTGTGCAGCCGGCTCTCGGTCACGCTGCCGCGCGGCGTGCGCTGAAGTCTGCGGACCGTCTTGCGCGAGAGGTCGGAGACATGGAGCGAGTGGTCCCTGACCTGCTTGGACGTCACGCTGCCGCGCGCGAGCGTCGCCGTGACCCCCCTGACCACGCGCGCGGCCTGCGCCGGGCCGCCGAGTGCCACGAACAGGGCGAGCAGGGCGACCAGCATCGGCGCGCCCGGACGGTGCCGGCGAAGGGACTCGGCGAGACGGGTCATCGGCCGCCAGCGTAGGGCGTGCCCGGACGGCGAAGGATCAGGGTCAGCGTACGTATGATCCGGAAACCGGTCCGCTGTCGCGAGCGACGAGCTCCGCGTAGCGGCCGCCACCGGCCAGCAGCTCGTCGTGCGTGCCGGTCTCGACGACGCGCCCGCGGTCGAGCACCGCGATCCGATCGGCGTCGCGGACGGTCGAGAGCCGGTGGGCGATGACCAGCGTCGTGCGGCCGGCGGCGAGCGCGTCGAGCGCTTCGCCGACGGCACGCTCGGTCTGCACGTCGAGCGCGCTCGTGGCCTCGTCTAGGACGAGCACCGGGGGGTTGCGCAGGATCGTGCGCGCGATCGCGATCCGCTGGCGCTCGCCGCCGGAGAAGCGGAACCCGCGCTCGCCGACGACCGTGTCGTAACCCTCGGGCAGCGCGGCGATGGTGTCGTGCACCTGCGCGGCGCGCGCGGCGGCCTCGACGTCCTCGTCGCTCGCTTCGGGACGCGCGAAGCGCAGGTTCTCGCGCACGGACGCGTGGAACAGGTACGTCTCCTGCGAGACGACGCCGATCGCGTCGGTCAGCGAGGCGAACGTGAACTCCCGCAGATCGGTGCCGTCGAGGCGTACGGCGCCGCGCTCTGGGTCGTACAGCCGCGCGGCGAGGTAGCCCATCGTGGTCTTGCCCGAGCCCGTCTCGCCGACGAGCGCGAGCGTCGAGCCGGCCGGCACGGTGAGGTCGATGTCCGCGAGGGTCCAGCCCGGCTCGTCCTCGTCGCCCTCGTCCTCATAGCGGAACCAGACGTCGTCGAAGCTCAGCTCGCCGCGCAGGCTCGTCGCTTCGCGCGCGCCCGGCTCGAGGTCGACGGGCAGGTCGAGGTACTCGAAGATGCGCTCGAACAGCGCCCCCGAGCTCTGGATGTCGACCGCGACGCCGAGCAGCGACTGGATCGGGAAGAAGAGCCGTGTCTGCAGCGTCGTGAAGGCGACGATCGTGCCGATCGACGCGGCACCCGGCGCGAGCCCGGCGAACAGGTAGACGAGCGCCGGCATGACCGCGAACGACGTCTGGATGAACGACATCACCCAGCGGCCGGCCATGCGCGAGCGGACCTCGAGGTCGGCGAGCCGCTCCGACTCGGTCTCGAAGCGGTCGGCCAGGGCCGGCCCGCGGCCCATCGTCTTGCCCAGCAGGATGCCCGAGACCGACAGCGACTCCTGCACGAGCGAGGAGATGTCCGCCATCGCGCCCTGGCGCGTGGTCGCGATGCGGCGGCGCTCGGCGCCGACCCGTCGCGCGAGCAGCACGAAGAAGGGCGTGATCGCGAGCGAGAACAGCGCGAGCCGCCAATCGAGCAGCAGCATCGCGACGATCGTCGCGATGACGGTGGTGACGTTGGAGACGATCGAGGTCGCCGTGTTGGTGACGACGTTCTGCACGCCGCCGATGTCGTTGGCGATGCGTGACTGGATCTCGCCCGTGCGCGTCTTGGTGAAGAAGGCGAGTGAGAGCCGCTGCAGATGGCGGTAGACCTGCGCGCGCAGGTCGTGCATGACGCGCTGCCCGACGACGTTGGAGAGCCACGTCTGGGCGACGGTCAGCACGCCGCCCGCGACCGCGACGGCGATCATGCCGCCGACGAGCCACGCCAGCAGCCTGTCGTTGTTCTCCGGCAGCGCGTGGTCGAGGATGTCGCGCAGCAGGAACGGCGAGA
>JAXDHR010000231.1:0-56331 GCA_034664425.1 Solirubrobacteraceae bacterium | reverse complement strand
GTCGCGTGCTCCAGCGGTTCGAGCTGCAGACTGCTCGGCCGTGCCTGCTCGCGCGTAGACCCGCCTGACACTATGCTCCCCTCGCGTGAAGCGGAACCGGGCGATCCTGTTCGCGCTCGTGACTGCGGCCGTTGCCGTGGCCACAGCGGTCGCTGTGCTGCAGGGGCCGACCGGGCTCGCGCATCTCGCCCTCGATGCGGCGCCGTTCGCGATCGTCGCGGGCCTGCTGGTGAGCGGGCGCTTCATCGGCGAGGCGCGCATACTCGCGCGCCTGGGCGCAGGCTCAGCGCGCCGGCGCCCGTTGCGGCGCACCTGGTCGCATGGCCGCGATCGTGCGCTGACCTCGATGCTCGCCCGGGGCGCGCGACACCTGCGCGGGCCGCCCGCCCTCGCGGCCGCCGCCTGAGGAACGCCGCCCTTCGCGCCGTCGCGCGCACTGTGGAGTGGAGTGCGGCGACGCGGCGCTGCCGAGCCCCGCCCATCCAGCCACTCAAGGAGGTCCGGTTGCGGAGCCTCATCGGTGGTGTCACCGCGGCGCTGATCCTTCTCGGAGCGCCTGCGGCGGCACTGGCCCACCAGGGAAATCCCAACTACCGCTCCGTCGTGACGCACGTCACGCCGGCGACCAAGAACCTGCGCCTGTCCGTCCTCAACTTCGACGACCGCCTGCTGATGGAGAACTTCAGCGGGAAGCCCGTGGTGATCATGGGCTACGACGACAAGCCCTACGCGAGGGTTCTCGCCGACCGCACCGTGCAGGTCAACACGAACTCGCCGGCGTACTACCTCAACGGCGATCGGACGGCGACGGCCACCGTTCCGAAGGGCCTCCCCGCGACGCCGCACTGGCAGACGGAGTCGCGGTCCGGACGGTTCGAGTGGCACGACCACCGGATGCACTGGATGGGAACGCAGGACCCGCCGCAGCTGAAGGACAAGGCCAAGCGCACGCACATCTTCGACTGGCGCGTGCCGATCACGGTCGGCGGTACGCCGGGCAAGATCTCCGGCACGCTGACGTGGGTGCCGCTGTCCGGCGGCAGCGTCCCGCTCGGGACGATCATCGGGATCACGGCGCTGCTGATCGCGGCCTGCCTGGGCGTCTTCGCGGTTCGGCGTCGGCGGATGCCGGACGGCGAGCGCAGCGAGCGGCCGGAGGCGTCCGCGGAGGCCTGGTGACCCGCCGGCTGCTCATCCTCGCGGTGCTCGCGGCGGCGGCCGGCGCGCTGTTTCCCCGGTCCGCGGAGGCGCACGCGATGCTGGAACGCACGTTTCCGCAGCGGGGCGCCCAGCTGGCCCGCGCGCCGGCGCTGGTCTCCTTCGGATTCGATGAACCGGTGGACGCGTCGCTCGGCGCGGTGAAGGTTTTCGACTCGCGCGGGCACGAGGTCCAACAAGGGGCGGCGTTCCATCCCGGCGGCCATGGCGCCGACGTCGCGGTGCGGATGCGGGCGCACCTGCCCGACGGCGACTACACCGCGACCTACCACGTGATCTCCGCCGACTCGCATCCCGTCTCCGGCGGCCTCACCTTCACGATCGGCGCCGGGGCCGCGAGCGGGGCGTCGGTCGCCACATTGCTGCGCGGCCAGTCTTCGGGGCCGGTCACGGCCACGGCGTTCTCGGTCGTACGGGCCGTCCAGTACGGCGCGATCGCCCTCGCGCTCGGCACGGCGGCGTTCCTGCTCGTCTGCTGGCTGCCCGCGCTGGGTGAGGTCGCGGGCGGCGGCGCGCGCTGGGCCGCGGCGACCGCGGCGTTCGCCGCGGGCACGCGGACTCTGCTGTTCGCGGCCTCCGGCGCCGGAATCGTCTCGGCCCTGCTCGCGATTGGGCTCGAGGGGGCGGTCGGCGAGGGCAGCTCCCTGTGGTCGGCGGTTCGCACCGACGTCATCCGGGACGTGCTCTCGACGCGCTTCGGCTTCGCGTGGGCCGCCTCGCTGGCGATCTGGCTGATCGCCGGCGCCGGGGTCCTGTTCGCGCGTGCGAGCGTCCCGGTGCTCCGCCCCGCGGCAGTCGGCGCGACGGGGCTCGCGCTGCCTCGCTCGCGCCGCGGGCTGATCGCGCTCGGCGCGCCGCTCTGCCTCCTGACCCTGCTTCCCGCGCTCGCGGGGCACGCCAGCGTCCAGGCTCCCGTCTGGCTGATGCTGCCGGCGAACGTCCTGCACGTCGCCGCCATGGCGGTCTGGCTCGGCGGCATCGCGGTCCTCGTCCTCGTGCTCAGGCGCGCGACCCGCCGGCTCGAGACGGAAGAGCGCGCGCCGCTGCTCGTCGCCGTGGTCAGCCGCTTCTCGACGCTCGCGGGCGCGGCCTTCGCGGTGCTGCTGGCCTCCGGGATCGTGCAGGGGATCGTCGAGGTCGCGTCGGTGAGCGCGCTCGTGCACACCGCGTTCGGTCGAGCGGTGCTGATCAAGATGGTGCTGTTCGCGGTGCTCGTACGGCTCGGCTGGGAGAACCGCGCGCGGATCCTTCCCGCCCTTCGCGGCATGGCGCATGATCCGGTGCGAGCCGGGGTGTTGCTGCGCCGCACGCTGCGGCTCGAGCTGGCGATCGCCGTCGTCGTGCTCGGGGTGACCGGTGCGCTGGCCGGATACCCGCCCTCCACCGCCGTCTCGAGCGGGCCGGTCAGCCGCGAGGCCGACATCGGCCCGGCGCACCTTCAAGCCACGGTCGACCCTGCCCGGGTCGGACCGGACCAGATCCACCTCTACCTGTTCGACCATCACACCGGTGCGGAGTTCACGAGCGCCAAGCAGGTCACGATCACCGCCGCGCTTCCGGCGCGCGGCATCGCTCCGATCGCCATGAACGTCAGCCCGGCCGGGCCGGGGCACTACATCGCCAGCGGCACGCTCGGCGTCGCGGGCGACTGGCGCCTGACGGTCACCGTCCGAGTGTCGACGTTCGACGAGTACGTCGCCCGGCTCTCGGTCCCGGTCCGGTGACGCGCGGCCTCCCGGCCTCGTTCGCGGGTTCGCCCATCGCGACGCGGCTGGCGCTCGCCGCGTGCGGCGTCCTGCTGCTCGCGGGAACCGCGTCCGGAAGCTCGGCGGCGATCGCCTTCGGCCCCGCGGCGGCCGTGCTGGTGCTGCTTCTGCTCGGCCGCTATGTAGGCGAGGAGCAGATCGAGCGGCTCGTGCTCGCGGCGCGCCGCCATGGACGCCGGCGCGGATCGGGCGTCGCTGCCCGGCGCCCGTGTGGGAGCGGCCGCGCGCGCACGGCGACCGCGCGCGGCGGCCTGCTCCTCGGCCGCTCGCTCGCGGTTCGGCCGCCCCCGGAGCCGGTCGCCGGCTGAAGCCGCCGGCGCGACTCCCCGAGTTGCGAGCCCAACCCGCTCCATCGATGCTGCGCCGTCGCGCCGGCCGCTGCACGTTTCACTCTTCTGCGAAAGGACGACCGATGCACCGCCGTTCCGCCATCCTGGCTGCCGCCGTCGGGGGCGCATTCGCGTTCCCGGCTGTCGCCGAGGCACACGTGAGCATCCACCCCAACGTCGTGCCCGCCGGTGCGAACGCGACCATCACGCTGAGCGTGCCCAACGAGACGGACAACACCGCGACCACCGGGATCGCCGTGCAGATGCCGCCCGGTTTCCTGGATGTCTCCGCCGCGCCGCCCCCCGGCTGGAAGTTCTCGACCAAGACCAAGAAGCTCGGCAAGCCCGTGCAGGGCGACAACGGTCCGATCACCAGCGAGGTCTCGGAGATCGACCTCACCGGCGGCAAGCTGCCGCCGGGTCAGTTCCTCGAGCTGCCGCTGGCCGTGGCGATGCCCGGCAAGGCCGGCGACGTGCTCACCTTCAAGACGGTGCAGACCTACTCCGACGGCAAGGTGGTGCGCTGGATCGGCACGCCCGATTCGCCCCAGCCGGCTCCGACGATCGACGTGAGCGCCAAGGGCGGTGTCGTCGAGGATGTCGCGGGCGGCGAGGCCGGGCCGCCCGCGAGCGCGGGGCAGGCCGCGAACTCGGGACCGACCTCGGCTCAGTCGAGCACACCCACCGCGACCACGATGGTCCAGAAGCGCTCGAGCAACGGACTCGCGATCGCCGCGCTCGTCGTGGCCGTGATCGCCGCCCTGCTCGCTGCCGCGTCACTCGCCGTTCGCCGCCGGGCAGTCAGCCGCTGAACCCACGCTCGACGGTCGGAGTGCTGACGTGGAGGTCGCCCGGGACTGGCCTCCGCGTCGCCCGAGGAGTAGACGCAAGGCACTCACAACCGAGGGGAGCCGGGCATGTCGGAGGAGGCTGGACAGGTCACTGGGACCAAGGACAAGAACTACAACATCATCTGGTTCGTCGAGCAGTGCCTGAGCAACGTTCTGCGGCTGGAGACGTACGCCGGGGATGCCGAGCGCGACGGCGATGGCGAGCTCGCGGAGTTCTTCCGGCGCGCTCAGGGCGAGAGCCGCAAGGGCGCCGACCAGGGAAAGCAGCTCCTGAGAGCCCGCCTCGGCTGAAGGTCATCCGCGAGCATGTTCCCGGGCCATGCGCAAGCTCTCGCCGCACGAACATCGAGACGACGGCGGGGACGCAGGAGTCGGTCATCCACGCGCTGCAGATGACCGAGGGCGGCGTCCCGGCGCTGCTCGGCCTGCTGCTCGAGGTGGTCTCGTTGATGGCGGCGTCGTTCCTCACCGTGCTGCACTGGGACCAGGCGCGAGCTACCCCGGATACGGCGAGATCTAGCGCCGCACGGCGTCAGCCGGCGGCATGCCTGGAGGCGGCCGGGGAGCAGGCCAGCTCAGCCCAGACGAGCATCCCACCGCCGGGACCGCGGTCGTGCCCCCAGACGTCGCTCAGCAGCTGCACGAGGTTGAGCCCGAAGCCTCCGCCGCCCCCCTGGTCGGGCGTGCCGATCGCGATCGAGTCCGCGACGCCGGGATCCTCGACCTCCAGGCGTACCCTCGCCGGGCTGACATCAAGGCGGATCACCATGCTGGCGTCCGCGCTCGCGCCGCTGTGACGCACGCTGTTGGTCGCGAGCTCCGAGGCGACGAGCCGCGCATTGCCGAGCACGTCGTCGTCGACGAGACCGTGCAGGATCCGGGCCACGAGGGTCCTGGCGGCTGCCGCGGCCCGCACGTCGACCGGTACGCGGGTCTCGGTGAAGCCGACGCCGCGATCGGGCGCGGCGAGTGGTCCGCTGGTTCCCTCGAACTCATCTGGCGGCATCGCCGCGAGCCTCCCTGGATCCCCTGCCGCATCGTCGACGTGCGGCGGGCGGACGAGTCTCCAACGGATGAAATGGAAGGTCAGACGAAGCGCTGCAAGATCCGGCCCGTATGGGTCCGGTCGAGCCGCCGCCACGAGTGACGCCCCCTGGAAACCCCCAGTCTACCCAGCCGTCCGTGGCCCTAACGCGCTGTCGCCGTTGGTGCTCGCCGGTGCGAAGACGTAGTTTTCGAAGACGATGTTGTGCTCCACGTCGGTCGCGCTGCCGAAGGCCACCACCTCGCGGCCGAGGATGCGCTCGATGGCACCCACGAAGTCGGCGGCGGTCGCGACCTGGAAGGCCATCCGCGTCTCGCGAACGCGCTGGGACTCGCCGGTCGCGGCCATCTTGCGCTCCGCCGGAAGCAGCGCGTCCTCCAGGACGCACACCATGGCGTCAGGGCCCGCGAAGTGCGTCCGTGCCTTGGTCGGGCCGCGGCCGAACTGCTCCTTGTGCAGTGCGACCAGCGCGTTCGATACCGCGTTCAGCGGTGAGGGGGCCTGCTGTTGGGGGATCTCGGTCAAGAGAGCCGCCTTCCGTCTTCCTCTGGTGGGAGCGCGGACAAGGGCAGAGGAAGCAGGAGGACCCCAGAGAGCGTGGCGCCCCCCAAGGTTACCGTGATGTGTCGCGCCGGCCGCAACGGGCCGATCAGCTGACAAGCCGGATTCGCCCGGCCCCCGAAGGCTCGCGCTGGCTCTCCGTCCCCGACCAACCCCAGGTCGGCGCGGGAAGGCGTCGAGAGAAGCAGCAAGCTACGTCGAACCCGAGTCGGTCGTGGACCGGACTGGACCCTCGTGCGGTTCCACCGTAGCACCCGCGCGATGGGCGATGGCGCCCTCAGTGGCCACGGCGTCCTTCGACGCCTACAATCATGGCCGTCGCGCCAGCTGCCTCGACGGTGCTCGGCGAGTCGAAGGACACGGACGGCAGGCGGTTCGTCGTGCAGCGACGCTTCGCAGGCCCCGATCTGCCAGCCCATGATCGGGAGATCCATGACGACCTTCGAAAGCCCGCGCCGACCACCGATGCCGCTTCAGCCCGCGCCGCCGCAGCCGCGCACGCCCTTCAACGTCGAGGTCGAGCCGGACCGCGACCGGGTGATCCTGATTCCGGAGGGCGAACTGGACCTTGCGACCGTCGACCGTCTCGGCGCCGCGATCGATGGGCTCGTCGATGCCGGTTTCGAGACCCTCGTCCTGGATCTCCGCCGGCTCACCTTCATGGACTCGACCGGGCTGTGCCTGATCCTCCGACAGTCCCGGCGCTCGGACGTCGACATCCACCTGATCGATGGCGTTGGGGTCGTGGCTCGCCTGTTCGACGTCTGCGGCGTCCGCGACCGGCTGACGTTCACGAACCCACGCGCCTTGCGTCGGCGAGGCTGATACGGCAGGCGGACGCGAGTCCCGTGCAGAAGCGTTGCCGCCACCGCATGGTCCTCGCGTCCTTGACGTGCCCGGCCGGGCGAACCGAATGCCCTAGAGGCCGCGGCCGTCCGTTGCGGGGTTGTCCCAGCGCGAGCGTCGGCAAACGGCCACGCGCCGGGCGCAGCGCCTCCGGGGATTGATGAACTAGGATTCTCCGCACGTGAGTTCTCGACCGGACCGCTTCGCGGGCACGATCGGAAAACGCGGGTCGCGCGGACGGATCTCAACCGTCTCCCTCCCGCTCTCGCGCGCCCGGACCGTGTAGGGGGGCGAGAAGGAGGGGACTGGGTGTCGAGTCCACAAGTCGGCCAGGCGAGCGGCGGCTCACGCGCCGCAGCCATCTCCAATCACGTCGTTCGGCTCGTCCGCGAGTACACCGGCCGAGGGCCCACCGGCGCGCGGGCGCACGTCGACGACGATCTCATCACCGTGGTGCTCTGGGACACGCTGACCCGGGGCGAGCAGAGCCTGGTCCGCGACGGTCAGTCCGCGCGCGTGCTGGATACGCGCAAGGCCTACCAGGCGACGATGCGAGCGGAGCTCGTCGCCGGCATCGAGAACATCACCGGCCGTCGCGTGATCGCCTTCTTCAGCGACAACCACATCGATCCGGACATGGCGATCGAGGCGTTCGCCCTCGAGCCGCGGAAGGGCGAAGCCGCCGCCGACGCGCCGGGCTGAGCACCGACGGCGCCGGATCCGAAGGAGTCGGGCCGCTCACCGGCCCCGTGCGACCCGCAGACCGAACGCCCGTGCCAGCGACGTGGCCCCCGCAGCGGCGCGCAGCGGTGGTGTGTGCGCCACGTCGTCGTAGAAGCGCGTCAGCGAGTAGTGCGTCAGCGGCGTCGCGACGACACGATGCGCCAATCCCGGCGCGAGCACCACCGTGAGCACGCGATTGCCATTCGATCCGTCGTCCTCGTCGGCGGTCACGACGATCGCGAGCCGTCCCTTGCGGAAGTCGCGGCCGTGGAGCAGCCGTGGGAGCCAGCCGCGCAGCCACCCGTCCGCCGCGGCCAGGCTGCCGTCGTGCGCATCGTGGTCGAGGTTGGGGACCAACATGCCGACCGTCGGCAGCCGCCCGGCGCGGATGTTGCGTTGGAGCGCGCCGCTGGCGGGAGTTCCGGACGGAACCATCCCTTTGCGGCACGCCGCGCGCTCGTCGACGAAATAGGCCCACGGCCCGTGCTTGACGGCGTACGGGGAGGCGGGCGCCGTCGCGCAGCGCCCGGGCATCGACTCCGCGTAGAGGCGGGCGCTGCGCCCCGCCTGCAGCGCCTGACCGAAGATCGACGCGCCGTGGATCGGATGCGCCGTGGGCGACGCGTCATCGTGCACCGCGAAGGTCGACCCACCGGCGATGGCGAGGTAGTTCGGCAGCGACGGATGCGAGATGGCGTGGTAATCGGTGGCGTACCCGTACCGGCGCGCGAGTCCGTAGAGGTACGGCATGCCGGCGCGCATCTGCGCGAGGCTGTGGTTCTCCTCGACGATCGCGAGGACCTTCTTGATGCGGGTGCGCGAGCGCCCGGACGCGGTCGCGAGCGGGGCGGTCGTCGAGCGCGGCGCGGGGCCGGCCCCCGCGGACCCGGTGTCGCAGCCGCCGATGAGCAGGCCGGCGCACGTGACGACCGCCGCGTAGCGCGCCATCGTTGCCCCGAGGTCGCTCACGTTGATGCCGACCATCGTCCCGAAGCCGTCCGCATGCGTGCCCGTACACGCTACAGCGGTCCGAGTTTGTCGGTCCTGGCCCGGCTAGGAGCCCGCGAGGTCCGCCCCGCCAAGCACCGCCGGCGCGTGGCGGTCCTGGTCCTCGAGCGGCCGGATGACCCGTCGCCGCGGCGCGACGAAGCGCGAACTGCGCCCGTCGGGCGCACCTACCGGCTCACCGGCGAGCAGCCACGTGCCGTCGGGCTGACGGACGACCTCACCCCGGCGCGCGAGATCTCCGCAGGCCGTCGACACGGTGGGCCGGCGGGCGCCGACGAGCTGCCCCAGCATCCGGTGCGAGAGCGCGAGCGGCACCAGCGTGCCGTGCGGCGTGATGCGGCCCCAGCGGCCCGCCAGGTGCCAGAGCATCGTCAGTACCCGCTGATCGACGCGGTTGAGCTGGCAGATCGCCTGCGTCACAGCGAGCCGCTGCGCGCGGGCCGTGAGCCGTTCGATCAGGACCGCGTAGATCTCCGGGAAGTGGCCGAGTCGCGCGGTTATCCGCTGGTCGAGCACCGCGACCCGGGTGTCCGAGAGCGCGCTCCAGCGGACGTCGGCCTGCAGCAGGGCCTCGTCGCCGAAGGGCTGCCACGGCCGCACGAGGTCGCCCGGCCCGAGCAGCTCGATGCTGACCACGTCCCGGGCGAGCAGCTCGGCGGCGATCAGCCCGTCGACGATCAGCAGGCCGAGATGGCGGGCGGACGGTGTCACGGTTTCGTCGGGACGGAAGCTCAGCGCACCCTTCGCAAGCCGGGCCACGCGCGCGTGCAGCTGCACCCGCGCCATCTCGGCGCTCGTCGGGGACAGCAGCGCGGCGAGATCCGGATCGAGGTCGATCAGCGGCGCCATCCGTGGGGCGGCGCTCGGGTCCTGTCGCGCCGGCTGGCGCTGTGGGAGGTGGGCCTCGAGCATGCGTTCGCAGCAGGTGCTGGCTGGGGAACGTGCTCGCCGCCGCGCACGGTGGCGGGCCTGCGTACCGCTTCGCAGGCTAGCGCGGCGTGGAAGCGGTTCCGCGGCCAGGGTTCGAGTGCCGACAATCCGACCGGCTCTCCGAGACGCGGTTGCCTCCGCCCGCCGCGCGCCGCCCGTGGAATGATCTGCCCGTGCTGCTGGCGCTCTGGTCGGCCGCCTACTGGGCGGCGATCGTCCTCACCTGCCCGCTCTTCTTCGCCGGGCTGCTCGTCGTCTGGGCACTGACGGCCGGGTTCGACCGCCGGCGCGTGCTGGTCCACCTGTACTCATGCTTCTGGGCGACCTTCTTCGTGTTCGTCAACCCGCGCTGGACGCTCGCGGTCACCGGCCGCGACCGGATCCCGTGGAGCGGGGGCGCGGTCCTCGTAGCCAACCACAGCTCGCTGATCGACATCCTCGTGCTGTTCGGGCTCTACCGGCCCTACAAGTGGGTCTCCAAGCGGGAGAACTTCAAGATCCCGTTCATCGGCTGGGGGATGACGCTCAACGGCTACGTTCCGCTCGTGCGCGGCGACCGGGTGTCGGTCGTCGCGATGTTCGAGCACTGCGCGCGGCTGATCCGCGCCGGCTCGGCGGTGATGCTCTTCCCGGAGGGGACGCGGTCGCGCGACGGGCGCCTGCAGACGTTCAAGGACGGGGCGTTCGAGCTGGCGGTCGAGCACCGGGTCCCGCTGATCCCGATCGCCGTGCACGGCACGGGCCGCGCGCTCGCCAAGGGCAGCCTGGTGCTGCGCGAGCACGTGCACGCGAAGGTCGAGGTGCTCGAGCCGCTCGATCCCGCGGGCTTTCCCTCGGTGGCCGCGCTGCGTGACGAGGCGCACCGCCGCATCGCCGCCGCGCTCGGCTGATCCGGCAGCGCCGGACGCCGAGGGCAGCTGGAAAGTGTGGCTATCCGCCCTTCACCACGGGACCACGCCGTGGCGGTCCGTGGAGGTCCCGGTCGGGCCGTCGGCGCCGATCTGCGCCATCGCGACGATCGCGTCGGTGCCCTTGGCGACCGTCTGCGTGTTGCGGTGGCCGTTGAAGTCGGTGCCGGTGTAGCCGGGGTCGACCGCGTTGACGCGGATCTCGGGCAGCGCCTTGGCGGCGTACTGCGCGGTGAGCATGTTCACCGCCGACTTCGAGGGTGAGTAGGCGAGCGAGGTCAGACTCGACTCCACGCGCTCGGCGCGTGACGCGCACGATGCCGAGCAGGTTGATGTCGAGCACGCGCGCGAGGTGCGCGGCATCGAAGTCGTCGACGCCGACGGGGCCGCCGGAGATCCCGGCGTGGTTGACCAGCACGTCGAGGCCGTCGGCGGCGGCGACGGTGTCGGCCGCCGCGGTGACGCTGGCCTCGTCGGTCACGTCGAGCTGCACGAAGCGGGCGCCGAGCTCGTCGGCGGCCGCTCACGCGCCGCTCGGCTGACCGCAAGTCGATCGTGATGGGCTCCGACCTGCGGCTGATCGTCTACACCGCGGCGCCCGGCTCGCCGGACGCCGACGCGCTCGCGCTACCGGCCGCGATCGGCACGCAGTCGTTCAGCGGCTCGTGACCGCGCCGGGACCGCTCCCCGCGCGCACGTCCTCGTAGGCGAGCGGCGCGCCGCAGCGGTCGCAGATGAGGTGGCCGTCCGGATGGCCGCCGCAGTCGCGGTGCTCGAGGATGCGCGGCGGCCCGTCGGGCCCGGCGTAGTGCTCATCCCCCCAGCGCAGCAGGTGCGCGAGGACCGGCCACAGCTCGCGCCCCTTGGCCGTCGCGCGGTACTCGTAGCGGACCGGGCGCTGCTGATAGGGGACGCGCTCGAGCACGCCCTCCTCGACCAGCCGCTGGAGTCGTGCGGTGAGCACGGAGCGGGTGATGCCGAGGTGGTCGAGGAGGTCGTCGAAGCGGTGCACGCCGAGGAAGGCGCTGCGCACGATCAGCAGTGACCAGCGCTCGCCCACGATCTCCAGCGAGCGCGCGATCGAGCACACCTGCGTCTCGTAGTCGCGCTTGAGCATGGCGTCAGCATAGGGCATCTCCCTTAGTAAGTACGGTCAACAGACTGACCTGCCACGGTCCGGCGTCATGCCTCGATCCGAGCGTCCCTGGCTGGTCTTCGCGGTGGTCTGCGCGGGCACGTTCGTCGCCCAGCTCGATTCTTCATAGTCAACATCGCCTTCCCGTCGATCCAGGCGGCGTTCCCGGACAGCACGACGTCCTCGCTCGCCTGGGTGCTCGACGCCTACGCGATCGTCTTCGCCGCCTGCCTCGTCGATCGTCTGCGCCGCCGCGCCGAGCCTCGGCGTGCTGGTCGGCGGGCGCGTCGTGCAGGCCGTCGGCGCGGCGGCCATGGTGCCGTCGGCGCTCGCGCTGCTGCTGCCCGCCTTCCCGCCCGAGCAGCGCGCGCTGGCGATCGGCGCGTGGTCCTGACTGCCCGACCTCGCCGGCGTGCTGGTGCTGATCGGCGCCGTCGGCGGGCTCGTGCTCGGGATCGTCGAGGGTCCGAACTGGGGGTGGGGGAGCGATCGCGTGCTCGGTTGCTTCGTCGCCGCGCTGGTGCTCGGGCTCGTCTTCCTGCGCCGTTGCGCCCGCCACCCCGCACCCGTGCTCGAGCTCGCGCTGCTGCGCGAGCGCTCGTTCGCCGCCGCCAACGTGGTCATGGTGCTGTTCTTCGTCGCTTTCGGGGCGATGCTGCTCAACGGCGTTCTGTTCCTCACCCAGGTGTGGGACCACTCGAACCTCCGCGCCGGTCTCGAGCTCGCGGTCGGTCCGGCGACCGTCGTCGGCGTCTCCTTCGTGTCGCGCCGGCTCGTCGAGCGCGTCGGCGCGCGCACGGTCGTCGCCCTCGGGGCGCTGTGCTTCGTCGTCGCCTCGGTGTGGTGGCGGCTGCGGCTGGGCGCGACGCCCAGCTACGCCGGCGCGTTCGTGCCGGCGATGTTCCTGTCGGGCGCCGGCGTCGGCCTGACCCAGCCCACGCTGTTCGGAGTGGCCTCCGCGGCGCTCCCCCCGGCGCGCCTGTCGACGGGCACGGCGATCCTCAACATGTCGCGGCAGATCGGCATGGCGATCGGCGTCGCGGTGGTGGTCGGGATCCTCGGCGCGGGTGCGCCCACGCTGCGCGCGCTGCATGACAACTTCGTCGCGATGGCGCTGTGCGCGGCCGCCTGCGGCGTCGCCGCGCTGGCGCTCATGCGTCCACGCGAGCGGGCGAGCGCAGTGCCGGCCGAGGCCGCGGCTCGGGTCCCCGCGGCGTAGACCCAGCGGCCGGCGCTGGAGCGTCCTCGACGAGCGGCGGTGCCTCGCGCTCGAGCGACGCGACCATCAGCCCGGCCGCCTGCTCGACCGCCGGCTCGCCGAACGTCGTGCGTGACATCTCGCCCCAGCCGTGGTCCGGCTTGAGCAACGAGGCGATCGCCCTGGCCCGCACCAGCGACAG
Organism: Solirubrobacteraceae bacterium; assembly: GCA_034664425.1. GTDB lineage: Bacteria > Actinomycetota > Thermoleophilia > Solirubrobacterales > Solirubrobacteraceae > DATBDM01. The sequence goes on along the minus strand of JAXDHR010000231.1, from coordinate 43,611 downwards.
CCACTGGCGATAGCCGAAGTTCTCCACGATCGCCGCCGCCATCAGCCGCATCAGGTCGCGCCAGTCGGGATAGCGGGCGAACGCCCGGCCCTCGATCAGCAACGCGCCGAACGAGAGCACCAGGCCGTAGGTGAACGCGAGCGCGAAGATCACCATCGACACGGCCGGATCGATCCAGCCGGCGAACGCGCCGGCGGCGCAATAGACGATGCCGAGCACCTCGACGACCGGGCCGAGCGCCTCGAAGATCAAAAAGAACGGCAGCCCGACCAGTCCGATGCGCCCGTAGCGCGGGTTGCCCATCATCTGCCGGTGGCGCCACAGCGTCTGCAGCAGGCCGCGCTGCCAGCGGTCGCGCTGGCGGCTGAGGACGCGGTGCTGCTCCGGCGCCTGTGTCCAGCAGATCGGGTCGGCGACGAAGCTGATGCGGTACGGGCGCCCGGCGTCGCGGCAGTGGCGGTGCAGGCGCACGATCAGCTCGGCGTCCTCGCCGACGGTCGTGGTGTCGTAGCCGCCCGCGTCGACGACGGTCTCGCGGCGGAAGAGCCCGAAGGCGCCGGAGATGATCAGCAGCATGTTGAGCCGCGACCAGCCGGCCCGGCCGGCCAGGAACGCGCGCAGGTACTCGACGATCTGCACGTTGACGAGCAGCGAGCGCGGCGTGCGGACCTCGCTCAGGCGACCGCCGTCGAAGCGTGAGCCGTTGACGATTCGGACAATGCCGCCGGTGGCGACCGTCTCGGGCTGCGCCTGGAAGGCCCACACGAGCCGCGCGAGCGCGTTTTGGTCGAGGATCGTGTCCGAGTCGATCGCGCAGAACAGCGGGTACGCCGCGAAGCGGATGCCGCAGTTGAGCGCGTCCGCCTTTCCGCCGTTGTCCTTGTCGACCACGACCAGCCGGTCATCGTGCGGCGACGCGTAGACGCCGCGCACCGGCGCCGAGTCGAGCCGGGCGCGCGGCACGCGATCGACCTCGACGAGCGCGAACGCCTCCTGCAGCGCGGCGAAGGTCCCGTCGAGCGAGCCGTCGTTGATGACCATCACCTGGAGCTCGCGGTAGCGCGAGGCCAGCAGCGAGCGGATCGAGTCGACGATCACCGGCTCCTCGTTGTAGGCGGGGACGAGCAGCGTCACGGGCAGCGACAGCGGCGACGCGCTGACGCCGCGGAAGTCGCGCAGGGGGCGCCGGCGCACCCAGTCCGAGACCTGCCCGGACCCGAGCGCGAGCAGCACGGTGTAGGCCGCGTTGAGCGCGACGAAGTAGGCGAGGAAGACGGCCTGGAAGATGGAGTGGACAGTGCTCATCACGCCGCCGGTGCCACCCGGTCCATCGCGAGCGCCTCGCGCGCGCGGTCGCGGGCGTAGGCATCCTCGTGCTCGAGCGCGCGCTCGAGCGCCGCCCGGCCGGGCGGGCCGAGGACCCGCAGCGTGGCCGCGGCGTTCGCGCGCACCCACCACGCGGGATCGTCGAGCACGGCCTCCACGGCCGCCACCGAGTGCGCGCTGGCGATCTTGCCGAGCGCCTTCGCGGCCTGGGCGCGCAGCGCCCACTCGGGATCGCCGAGGGCGAGCTCGAGCGCGGGTCTCGCCGCCTCGCCGCCGACCGAGCCGAGCGCCCGGGCGGCGGAGATGCGCTCCTCGACCGACCCGTTCCCGAGCAGCTGCACGAGCGCGGGCTCGGCGCGCGCGTCGCCGGCGACGCCGAGCGCGCGGGCGATGCCGATGCGCGGCGCCGAGCGGCGCTCCCCCTCGGCGTCGAGGCGCACGAGCGCGGCCAGCAGGGTGTCGACGGCCCACGGCTGGCCGAGGCGCTCGATCACCCGCTCGGGCGCGAGGCGGCGGCGCGACAGCGCACGCACGAGGGCGTCCACGGCCTCCGGCACGCGCGCGATCGCGAGGCCGGTGCACGCGACGAGGCGCACGTCTGGATCGCGGTCGTCGAGCATCCGCTCGATCCGCTCGACGCCGCCGGGGAGTCGCAGGTGGCCGAGGATCAGCGTCGCGCGTCCGCGCGTCGGGGCATGAGGCGAGCGCAGGTTGCGCTCGAGCCGACGCAGCAGACCGGAGCGGCGCACCTCGCGCTCGAGCGCGAGGCTGTCGCGCCCGGCGCGCCCGGGCTCCTGGAGCACGGTGGCGAGGTCGACCTCCGCCGAGCGGTCGCCGATCGCGCCGAATGCGCGCCGCATGCTGCGCGGATGGCCCGAGTCGAGCGCGTGCCGAAGGCGGTCGCGGCGACGTAGCGAGGCCGTCTCGCGCCGATCGCGCAGGGTCTTGCGGCCGGCGATCAGCGTCACGAGCAGGGCGAGCAGACCCGCCGAAGCCAGGAAGAGCAGCACGAACGCGCGGAGCAGGTCCACCTACGAGTGGTCGACCCGGGAGGCGCCGCGCTTGAGCGCGGGGGCGAATCAGTCGTCGCGCGGGGCGGGGCGGAACAGCAGCTTCTTGACCTCCGCGACCGTCGGACCGCTGAGGCGCAGGGAGGTGTGGAAACCCTCCGCGCCGAGATCGCCGGCCATCAGGTTGCGGCGCAGTTCGCCCAGCGCGGCCTTCTCGTCGTCGCTGGTCTGGGCCGGCGCCGAGTCCAGGAGGATCAGATGCCGCGGGCGCTCGGCGCGGGCGGCGATACGCACGTAGCGATCGCGCTCGCCGGGATCGAGGCTCTCGAGCGGGATCACCACGGTCTCGCTCGCGCCGAGCCGCTTGGCGACCGCCGCGTCGAGCAGGTCGGCCGCGCGAGCGTCGAGCTCGTCGTCGGCGACGCGGCCTGCGAGCAGACGCCGCACCTTGGCCAGCGAGAGCAGCGCGGAGCGATCCTCGACCAGGCGCTCGACGAAGCGGTCACTCTGGGCGGGGTCCGCAGCGGCGACCAGCAGCAGGCTGCCCGGCGAGTAGCGCAGGCGATCGGTCGGCTTGAGCACCGTCGAGCGCACGGAGACGTCGGCGGGGCGAGCCGGCCCGGCGCCCTGGCGACGGGGACGATCCGAGGACCAGCCCCCTCGCTCGTCGTCGGAGATCTTCACGCTGCGAGCGGAGGGCGGGGTCGGCATGCGTCCTATCTTGGCATCGAGCTACGCGGCGCCGCCCGCGTCGGTCTCGACCATCACCGACGTGGCCTTGACCGCCGCCGTCGCGCGCTTGCCGGGCGCGAGGCCCAGCTCCTCGACGGCGTCGCGCGTGATCGCGGCGGTGATGCGATGCGGACCCGCCTCGATCTCCACCAGCGCCATCACGCCGGCGACCTCGACCGAGCGCACGATGCCGGGGAAGCGGTTGCGGGCCGACAACCCGTCGCCGGCCCGCTTGCGCGGGGAATGACCGCTCAGGCGCGCGATCTCGGCCTCGGGGACGCGGCGCCGGTTGCGGGCGTCGCGGACGGTCTCGAGCTTGCCGGCGCGATCCCAGCGGCGCAACGTGTCGAGGCTGACGCCGATCGCGCGCGCGGCCTCGCCCATGCTGACGTCGGCCACGCCGCTAGCGCTCGTCGGCGAGGCTGCGGGTCAGGCGCAGGAACTCCTCGCGCGTGCGCGCGTCGTCGCGCACGCAGCCGAGCAGGGCCGAGGTCACCGTCCGGGTGCCGGGCTTGTGCACGCCGCGCAGCGACATGCACAGATGCTCGGCCTCGAGCACGACGCCGACTCCGCGCGGGGCGACCACGTCCTCGAGCCAGCGCGCGACCTGGACGGTCATGCGCTCTTGCACCTGCAGGCGGCGCGCGAACATCTCGACCACGCGGCCGAGCTTCGAGAGCCCGATGATCCGCTCCCCGGGCAGGTAGCCGACGTGCGCGACGCCGAAGAAGGGCAGCACGTGGTGCTCGCACAGCGAGTGGAAGGGGATCGAGCGGGCGATCACCAGCTCGTCGTAGCCCTCGTCGTTGGGGAACGTCGTCGCCTCGAACGGCTTCGGGGTGAGCATCTCGGCCAGCGACGCGGCGACGCGCCGCGGGGTCTCGCGCAGGCTCTCGTCCTCGAGGTCGGCGCCCAGCGCCCTGAGCAACCGCCGCGCGGCATCCTCGGCGGCGGGGAGATCGATGCCGGCCGGCGCCTGGAGGCGAGCGCTGAGGTCAGCGACGTCGCTCATGCCCAGAGGATGGCAGACCCGGTCAGGGAGCAGACACGGCGCGCGCGGCGTGCTCGATCTCGAGCACGGCGCGCTCGGCGAAGCGGCGCAGGACGAGCAGGTCCTCCTCGCCCCAGTCATGCGGCGCGTGGTCGATGGCGCACAGCGCGCCGAGCGCGTGGCCGTCGCGGTCGATCAGCGGCACGCCGGCGTAGGCGATCACGTCGAGCTCCTCGACCGCGCGGTTGCCGGCGGCGACCGGGCTCTCGCGCGTGTCGGCGATGACCAGCGGCCGTCCTGTGGTGACCGCGTGCTGGCAGAAGGAGTGCGAGAGCGGGGCGCCTTCCTCGGCGACGTCCGCGTCCAGGCCGCACGAGCCGGCGAACACCTCGCGGCGGCCGTCGACGAGCGTCACGGTGGCGACGGGCACGTGCAACGCCCCTGCGACCGTGCGCGCCAGTTCGTCGAGCTTGGCGAGCGAGGAACCGCGGCCGAGGCCGGTGGCCTCCAGCGCAGCGAGGCGCTCGGGATCCTGGAGCCGGTCGGCGGCCAGGCGCGCCTTGTCGGTGTACAGGGCCTGATCGGCGCGGCGCAGCAGGCTCGCCGCGTCCTCGATCCCGTCCCAGACCGCGATGCCGACGCCGGCGCCCGCGAGGTGCGGAACGGCGCGTCGCAGCCGAGCGGCGACCAGCGGGGCGTCGGCCGGCCCGCAGTCGGGCAGCAGCGCGGCGAACTCGTCGCCGCCGAGCCGCGCCAGCGTGTCCGTGATGCGCAGCTCGCCGATCCAGGCGCCCGCGACGGCTTGCAGCACGAGGTCGCCCGCCTCGTGGCCCGCGGCGTCGTTGAGCGCCTTGAAGCCGTTGAGGTCCATGACCGCGAGCGAGAACGACTGCTTGGACCGCCGCGCACGGGCGAGCTCCTTGGCGAGCCCGCGGTCGAACGCGCGCCGGTTGGCGACGCCGGTCAGGGCGTCGCTCAGCGCCGCCTCCTCGAGCTCGCGCATCGTCATGCGCCGCTGGAGGGCGACGGCCGCCTCGTCGGCGGCGAGCGCCACGAGGTCGGCCTCGCGCGAATGCGGGCTTCCGATGTCTTCCGCCCAGCCGACCACGAGCACGCCGGCGACCCGGCCCGCGACCTCGACGGGGTGGTAGAGGAACGAGTGGCCGCGCGCCAGCTCGCTGAGGCGCGGGCTGGTGGCCGGGTGTGCCCGGGCGTCGCCGACGAAGAAGGGCGAGCGCGTCCGGAAGGCGCGCACGACGCCGGAAGGCTCGTCGTCGCCGATCACGATCCGCTCGCCGATCATCGACTCGCGGGTCGCGGCGGTGATCGCGAACGCCTCGCCCTCGGGCTCGAGCTCGCAGAGGGCGGCGAAGACGGAAGCCGTCAGCTCGGTGATCGAGCGCACGACGCTGTTGCGGGCGTCGTCCTGGGAGGCGACGGCCTGCGCGAGGCGCCGCAGTCCGCCGAGGTCGCGCTGCTCGCGCGCCAGCCGCTGCTCGGCGGCGCGGCGCTCCGTGATGTCGAGGCCCGAGCTGAGCGTGCCGATCACATGGCCGCTCTCGTCGACACGCACGGCGTGATGCCACTCGATCAGGCGCTGGGAGCCGTCGGCGGCCAGCACGGCCATCTCGTACTCGCGCACGACCTCGACGTCGCCCTCGATGAGCGAGGCGAGCGCCGCGCGGCCGATCTCGCGCTCGTGGCGCGGCACGGCGGCGTCGAACCAGTCGGCGCCGAGCAGCTCGCGCTCGCTGCGCCCGAGCGTCTTGCACGCCTTGCGGTTGGCCATGCGCACGCGGCCCTCCGTGTCGAGGCCGACCATCAGCACCTCGGCGATCTCGAGGTACGCGTCGGCGCGGCGGCGCTGCTCGCGTCCGCTGGCGCGGACCGCGCGGGTGGCGCGCAGGTGCGCTCCCACCCCGCTGGCGGCGGCGAGGACGAAGGACGTCGGGATCCAAAGGTCCACAGCCTCGTCATCGGCACCGGTCCGGGGATACTGAATCCGGGCGTCAGCGGGAACGCGCCCGAACTGGCCTTGCGGCGCAGCCTGGCGGCGCGATCTTCGCCACCGGTCCATACCGGGGGCCGCAGAGCGGCCCGAAGATGGCGCCATGGCACGCGCTCCGCAGATCGTGGCCTTCGGCGGCGGCGGCTTCTCGATGGAGGCCGGCAACCCCCTGCTCGACGACTACGTGCTGTCGCTGACCGGCGTCGCGCGGCCTCGCGTGTGCTTCTTGCCGACGGCCTCCGGAGATGCCGACCACTACGTCGTGCGCTTCTACCGGCACTTCGCGTGCCGGACCGACGCCAGCCACGTCTCGCTGTTCAGGCGCGAGCGCGGCGGCGGCGCCGTCGAGGGCGACATCGCCGCGCACCTCCTGGCGCAGGACCTGATCTACGTGGGCGGCGGGAACGTCGTCTCGCTGCTCGGCACCTGGCGCGCGCACGGCCTCGACCAGGCGCTGCGGCGCGCGTGGCGGCGCGGCGTGATCATGTGCGGGCCCTCCGCGGGATCGCTGTGCTGGTTCGCGGAGTCGCTGACCGCGTTCCACGGCGCGCCGCGGCGGGTCCGCGGGCTCGGCCTGCTGCCGCACTCCAACTGCGTGCACTACGACGCCGAGCCGCAGCGGCGCGAGGAGTACACGCGCTTCGTCGGCGACGGCATGCTGCCGGGCTACGCGGCCGACGACGGCGCCGCGCTGCACTTCAGGGGCACCGAGCTGGCCGGCGTCGTCACGTCGCGCCCGCACGCGCACGCGTACCGCGTCGAGCCGATCGGCAACGACGTCGTCGAGACGCCGCTGCAGACGCAGTACCTCGGAGCGCACGCCGCCGAGCCGGCCGTGGCGTGAGCGCCCCGCGCCGCATCTTCGCCATGGGCGGCGGCGGCTTCACGATGGAGCCCGACAACGCCGCGCTCGACGACTTCATCCTTTCGCTGGTGCCCGCACGAGAGCCGCGGATCCTGTTCATGCCGACCGCCTCTGGTGACCCCACGGCGCAGATCACCGCCTTCCACTCGCGCTTCGGCGACCGCGCCTGCCGGGCCGGGCACCTGTCGCTGTTCCGGCTGCACGGCGATCGCCGTCCGCTCGAGGACGTGCTGCTCGAGCAGGACGTGCTCTACATCGGCGGCGGCTCGATGCGCAACTTGCTGGCGATCTGGCAGGCCCACGGGCTCGACCGGATCCTCGAGCTGGCCTGGCACCGCGGCGTGGTGCTCGCGGGGCTGAGCGCGGGGGCGATGTGCTGGTTCGAGGGCGGCGTCACGCGGTCGAGCGGGCCGCCGGAGACGATCGCGGGGCTCGGGCTGCTGAAGGGCTCGCTGACCGTGCACGCCGACGGCGAGCCCGAGCGGCTGCCGGTGTGGCTGGACGCGATCCGCAGCGGCACGCTGCCCGGCGGCTGGGCGGCCGACGACGGCGTCGGGCTGCTGTTCGAGGACGACGAGCTGGCGCGCACGGTCTCGTCGCGGCCGGGCGCGGGCGCCGAGCGCTGTGACGCGGTGGCGGGCGAGCTCGTCCGCCGCCGGCTCGTGCCCGAGCTGCTCGGCGCCGGCGCGCCCGGCGCGCCCGAGGTGTCCGACGCCATCCGCGAGATGCGGGCCGTGCAGCGGCTGCGCGACGAGTTCGGCCCGGCCTTCTAGCTCAGGTCTAGCGCCGCCGCACGGTCCGGTGGCAGCCCGCGAGCTTGACCCTCGCCGGGCCGTCGGAGCGGAGCTTGACCTTCGCGTGGCAGCTCAGGCGCGCGCGCTTCGGGTGCACGGTGACCGTGCGGATGTTCTGCAGCCGGATGCGCAGCACGTTCGCGCGCTTGATCCGCGGCGCCTTGCCCCACGTGCCCTTCTGCGACGTGTAGGCGAGCGAGCCGAGGTTCCCGGGCGCCAGCGTGCCGGTGCCGCGCGCCTGCGCGTGCACCGGCGGGTCGCCGCGGCCGAAGCCGCGCGAGCGCGCGTCGACGGTGCCGAGCGGCGCGCTGCCCGAGCCGACGCGCAGCCGGATCGCCGACAGCCAGTAGGCGTGGTCGGCTGTCGTGCGGTCCTTCGCGAAGTCCATCGTCGGGTTGCGGACGTAGGTGACGTGCGGCGGGTTGCGCTCGACCTTCGGGTTGCCGAGGAAGCGGGCCGCGGGCGCGAACTGGTCGTTGGCGGCGAGCGTCAGGTGCTCCGCCGTGGCGAACGAGTCGAACTCGTAGCGGTAGCCGAGGTCGTCGAAGCCCTGCGCCTGCTTGACCGGGCCCGGGTAGGGCACGAGCTCGTCCTGGACGCCGTCCCAGATCAGGAAGGGGACGTTGCGCAGCGAGGCGAGCTGGCGGTAGGTCAGCGACTGGTCGCCGCCGGGCTGGGGCGCGTTCGGCGGCGCCCAGACGCCGAGGCCGGGCGGGCCGACCGTCGGCTGCGCCCGCGCGAACAGGTCGGGGAACTGCGACGCGAACTTGTAGGTGCCGTAGCCGCCCATCGAGTAGCCGGCGATCGTCGTGCGCGCGGGATCGAGCCGGTAATGCCGCGCCACGTCGGCCCACACCTCGAACGTGTCGGCGCCGGCGTGGTCGTAGTACCAGCCGTCCGGGCCGCGGCCGGAAGGCGTGATGACCACGTGTCCCGTCCGGCGCTCGCCGAACTGCGACTGGTTGCGCGAGCCGGCGAACTGGTTGTAGTTGGCGCCGAGCGAGTGCAGCAGCAGCGTCAGCCCGCGCCGGCGGTGCTTCCCCGTCCCCTTCGGGACGTAGATCGCGTATGGCTGCAGCTGTCCGCGCAGCTCGCCTTCGCAGCCGGCCGAGGACTGGCACGCCTTCGTGAAGTCGACGCCCTGGGATGGCTCGTAGGCGGAAGCGAGGATGCGGTCGAAGGCGCCCGTCCGGGGGACCTGCGACTCGTCGGCGGTGCCGGCCGCGAGCTTGCCGAAGTCGACGTCGGCGTGGAAGGAGGACAGGTCGCCGGTGCGCAGGGCGTTGCCCTGCAGCTGGTCGCGCCACCAGCGCGGGTCGGCGATCACGCTCGCGGTGTTCGAGATGTCCGGCAGCGGCTCTGCGCCGCGGAAGGCGACGTTGAAGAACGCGGGCGCGAGCGGATCGACGCCCGCGCCGCCGGGCGTGCTCGCCGTCGCGGCCGCGCCCGGGATCAGGTAGCGGTTCGCCGCCTGGTTCCAGAGGCCGACGCCCGCGGCGAGGCGGATCGTGCTCGCGCCGGGGTTCCACGCCGAGTGCGGCACCGAGACCGTGATCTGGCGCCGGGTCGCGTCGACTGCGGCGGTGGGCGGCGCGCCCGCGGTCGCGAAGCCGGTGAGCGCGTCGCGCAGGTCGGCGGTCGTGCCGTGGACCGTCAGGAACAGCTGCGCCGGGGCAGTCGCGTTGGCGCCGAACGGGAACGGTCGCGGCGTCGCGGAGGAACCGATCGCGATCGTCGCGGCCATCCTGCCCGCGTCGTGCAGCGTGTTGAGGGTGAGGCGGAACAGCGTCGCGCCGGCCGTCGGCTTGACGCGCAGCTCGACGAGGTCGGCGGCATTGGCGCCGTACACCGGATCGGTCGGGTATGTGTAGGTGCCGTTCGGCTTGGAGAACGTGTTCGCGCTCGCGCTCGGATCGCCCGGATCCGGCGTGAGCCGCGCCCCATGGTCGTCGTACAGGAAGTCCTGGTAGAGGAATTCGCCCCGCCGGTAGGCGCTCGCGCCCGAGACGAGGATCGGCTTCGCGCGAAACGGCGCCGCGTTGGTCAGCTGCGGCGCCCGCGCAGGCTTCGCGTAGAGCACGGCCGGGCCGGGTCGCGGGCCGGGCCCGCGGTACAGCGAGCCGCGATCGGCGTGGGCCGGCGCGGCGGCGACGAGCACGGCGGCGACGGTGGCGAGGAGGGGACCCGAGCGGCGCATCGCGCCGGAAGCTAGTGCACGGTGGCGGCCGTCTGCGCAAGTTCCGGCCGCCGCGTGCGTTTGACGCTGCCATGACCCGCTCGAGAAGGATGATCATCGCGCTGGCGGCCTCGCTCGGCTGCCTGGCCTGCGTGGCAGCCCCCTCGCAGGCCATCGTCGGCGGCCATGACACGGCCCCGGGCGCCTATCCGCAGGTGGCCGAGATCACGTTCGGCAAGAGCTTCCTCTGCAGCGGCACCGTGATCGCGCCCGATTGGGTGCTGACCGCCGGGCACTGCGGCTCGGTCACCGGCGCAGCCGTCGCCAGCCCCGCGGGCTGGCCCGCAGCGCTGATCGACGTCCGCGTCGGCTCCAACCGGTCGGGCCAGGGAACGCTCGTCCCCGCCGACAAGGTCGTCGTCGAGCCGGTTTATCTCGCGACGTCCGGCCACGACATCTCGCTGATCCACCTGGCGTCGAACGCGCCGGTGACGCCGACGAGGGTCGCGGGCCCGAGCGAGGGCTCGCTGTGGACGGCCGGCACGCCGGAGGCGATCGTCGGCTGGGGCACGACGAGCGAGGGCGGCGACCTGCCCGACACGCTGCAAGAGGCCAGCGTCCCGGTGACCACCGACGCCTACTGCGGCGGCGCCTACAGCGATTTCGACGCGACCACGATGGTCTGCGCCGGCTACTCGCAGGGCGGCACCGACACCTGCCAGGGCGACTCGGGCGGCCCGCTCTTCGGCCACACGGCCACGGGCGAGCTGAAGGTCGTCGGCGCGACGAGCTACGGCGACGGCTGCGCGCGGCCGGGCAAGCCGGGCGTCTACGCCCGCGTGGCGGACACGGAGCTGCGCGAGTGGATCCGCAGCGTCGCGCCCGCCGGCGTCGACTGAGAAGGCAGACGCAAACAGACAACAAACGGGGTCAGATCCTCTCCAGCTAGAGAGGATCTGACCCCATGCGGCATCTAAAGGGGCCAGGCCCCTTTATCTACGCCGTCGCCGGGACCGGCGCGTCGACGCGGAGCGTGATGGCGTCGCCGTCGCCGGTCGCTTCGACGCGCGCTCCGTCGGGCAGCTCCCCGGCGAGGATCGCGCGGGTGAGCTCCTTCTCGAGCGTGCGCCGCACGTGGCGGTGCAGCGGGCGTGCGCCGAACTGCTCGTCGAACCCGTCGGCGGCCAGCCGCGTGACGAGCTCGGGCGCGACGGTCAGCTCGATCCCGCGCTCCTCGTACAGGCGCGCGGCGATCCGCTCGACCACCATGCCGGCGATCCGCTCCACCTGCGAGGCGGTCAGCGCCTCGAAGGTGACGATCTCGTCGATGCGGTTGATGAACTCCGGCAGGAACGCCGACTTGGCGGCCTCGAGCATGCGCCCGTCCTGGGCGGCCGGCTCGCCGGCAGTGAAGCCGATCCCACGGCGCGCCTTACCGGCGCCGAGGTTCGACGTCATGACCAGCACGGTGTTCGTGAAGTCCACCGTGCGCCCCTCGCCGTCGGTCAGGCGCCCGTCGTCCATGAGCTGGAGGAGGACGTTCCAGACCTCGGGGTGGGCCTTCTCGATCTCGTCGAGCAGCACGACGGAGTACGGACGGCGCCGGACTGGCTCGGTGAGCTGGCCGCCGTCGCCGTAGCCGACGTAGCCGGGCGGCGATCCGATCAGCCGGGCGACCGTGTGCGGCTCCCGGTACTCGGACATGTCGAGGCGGACCAGCGACTTCTCGGTCGCGAACAGCCGCTCCGCCAGCGCCTTGACCAGCTCGGTCTTGCCGACGCCGGTCGGGCCGAGGAACAGGAACGAGCCCAGCGGGCGGTCGCCCTCGGACAGGCCCACGCGGGCGCGGCGGATCGTGTCCGCCACGGCCTCGACGGCCTCGTCCTGGCCGATCACGCGCTGGTGCAGGTCGCCCTCGAGCTCCTGCAGGCGCGCGAGCTCACCTGCGACCAGCTCGCCGACGGGGATGCCGGTGCGCGCCGCGACCACCGCGGCGACCTCGGCCTCGCCGACGACGGCCGGACCCGCCTCGCCGCCGTCCACGATCGCGTTGATGCGGGCCTCGAGGCCGTCGAGCTCGAGCTTGATCCTGCCGGCGTCCTCGTAGGCCTCGGCGTCGACCGCCGCCTGCTTCTCAGCGCGCATGTGCTCGGCGCGCTCGCGCAGCCGGTCGATCTCGCTGGTCCCGCCACCCGCACGCAGCTTCACGCGCGCGGCGGCCTGGTCGACGAGGTCGATCGCCTTGTCGGGCAGGTGGTACTCGGTGATGTAGCGGTCGCCCAGCCGCGCCGCGGCCTCGAGCGCCGCGTCGTCGATCAGCGCACCGTGGTGGTCCTCGTAGGCGCCGCGCAGGCCGCGCAGGATCGCCACCGTGTCCTCCACGGACGGCTCATCGACCATCACGGGCGAGAAGCGGCGCGCCAGCGCGCCGTCGCGCTCGATCTTGCGGTACTCGGACAGCGTGGTGGCGCCGACCATGCGCAGCTCGCCGCGGGCCAGCAGCGGCTTGAGCATGTTGGCGGCGTCCATCGCGCCCTCGGCGTTGCCGGCGCCGAGGATCGTGTGCAGCTCGTCCACGAACAGGACGACGTTCTCCGCCTCGACGGCCTCTTGCAGCGCGGCCTTGAAGCGCTGCTCGAACTGACCGCGGAACTGCGCTCCGGCGATCATGCCGGAGAGGTCGATGGTCACGATGCGCGCGTCGCGCAGCGTCTCCGGGACGTCGCCCTCGGCGACGCGGCGGGCGAGGCCCTCCACGATCGCCGTCTTGCCGACGCCCGGCTCGCCGATCAGCACGGCGTTGTTCTTGCGCCGGCGCGCGAGGATCTCGACGGTCTGCTCGATCTCGTGGTCGCGGCCGATCACCGGATCGATGCGGCCCTCGCGGGCGTCGCCGGTGAGGTCACGGCCGAACTCGTCGAGCGCGGGCGTCTGCGACTGCCCGCCCTGCGGCCGGGCGGCGCCAGACTGCGAGAGCTCGCCGCGCGCGCTCATGACGCCGGCGGCGCACTGCTCGCAGAGCACGGCCTCGCCGCGCTGGGCGCCGTTGGCGAAGACCATCCGGACCCGGCCGGGGCGCTCGCCGCAGCGGTCGCAGACCGGGACGCCGGCCTGCGGATGGGTGCTCGGGCTTTCGTACATGCTGTAAAGGGTCCTTCTTCAGGGAAGATCTCAGTGTGCATGACTAAGATTAGCGCGCTTACGACAAGTGAGTGTGCCCATGGACACGCACCGGCGAACGGGCTTGCGGGCAAGGTGCGGTAGCGTGGCCTCGTGGCCGTTCCCCGCCTTCGTGTCCCCAGCGCCCCGGCTCACGGACTGGCCCGCGAGTCGACGTCGCAGGTGTCGGACGAGGTCGAGCTCTACCACCGCACGTACACGACGTTGCTGCGCTCCTCGGGCGAGACGCTGCTGCGCGTGCTCGAGCCGTCGCACCGCTCGATGAACTCGAGCCTGCACCCCCTGGCGGCGACCAGCGAGCTCGACCTCGGCGCCTTTTTGTACGCGATGCGACGGCTGCCGGCAGGGATCTGGCGGGCGACCGTGATCGCCCTGGGTCAAGAGGCGCACGCCTTTCGCCGCGCCGGCATCGGCCCGCTCGAGGACTGGGAGCCGGTCGAGGCACCCGCCCGGCGGCGCTGGTGGTTCGACTCCGGCGAGGGCATGATGGCCGTGCTGCTCGCCTCGGGCTCGGACCTCGACGACCTGATCCCCACGCTCGTCGCCTACCAGGTCGAGTGGAACAAGCTGCACGCGGCCCTGCGCCCGAACGAGGCCATCGACACCCTGACCGCCGCAGAGCAGTTCGGCGGCGCCGAGGACGACTGGCGCCGCATCGAGCACGACTGGGGCGACCTCGAGACCTTCCTCGCGGAGGTGGGCTCGCGCAAGCTCAACCTGCGGATCCGGATGCTCGGCGGCTCAGACGTCGGGTACGCGCGCGTCACCCGGCGCTGGTTCGCGCCGATCGGCGCGCGGCTGGCCGAGCAGGGGCTCGCCGACCGGCCCGTGTACTTCGTCTCCTCCAATACGCACTCGCTCGTGAACCTCGTGACCGCGACGGCGCGCTCGCGCGAGGTCGAGATCGTGGCCCACGTCGAGACGAGCGGCCCCGACTACCTGCGCGAGGAGCTCGAGCGCTTCCGCGAGGGCCGCGCGGAGGGATCGTGGGAGAACTTCCTCTACTACAGCGCGCCGCTCTACTACGGCGCGCAGCCTGAGGAGAGCGAGGCCTGGAAGCATCGGGCCGCGGAGGAGCGCGCCGTCGGCGTCTCGCACATCTCGTCGAGCAACGCGCTCCGGGTCTCGGCCCAGGTGATCGAGCTCGACCGGCTCGATCCGGCCAAGCTCGACCCGCGACTCGGGGCGGTCGACGCCGCCCGGCTTGCCGCCTCGCCCGGCGTCGTGATCAACATCGAGTACCCGCTCGGCCTTGCCGCCTACAACATCCTGCGCGAGGTCGCGGTCGGGACGGAGATGCTGCGCGGCGTCTACGTGCTCGGCAAGGCGGCGACGCTCAACGCCGACGTCGGCGACGTGCTGATCTCGAGCGTCATCCACGACGAGCACTCCGGCTCGACGTACTGGCTCGACAACGCGTTCTCGTTCAACGACATCGCGCCGTTCCTGCGCTTCGGATCCGGCCTCGACAACCAGCGCGCGGTGACCGTCAAGAGCACGTTCCTGCAGAACCGCCAGTACCTCGACTTCTACTACCGCGAGGCGTACACGGTCGTCGAGATGGAGGCCGGCCCGTTCTGCAGCGCGGTCTACGAGATCGCGGACGTCGACCGCCACCCCGTCGGCGAGGCCGTCAACTTCGCGAAGCTCCCAATCGACTACGGGATCATCCACTACGCCTCTGACACGCCCTACACGCAGGCGCGCACGCTCGGCGCACGCGGGTTGTCGTACTTCGGAATGGATTCAACCTACGCCTCGTCGCTGGCGATCCTGCGGCGGATCTTCGCCCAGGAGGGTGTACTCAGCGCCTGAGGGGCGAGCAGTCCGCCGAGCTCCGCCGGAACGCGCAGCGGCGCCCTGGCGATCCGGCGGCCGGTGAAGCGGGCGACCGTCCAGCCGGCGAGCGCATGCGCGACGTCGCGCGCGTGGTCACGCTCGAAGCCTGCGCGCGTGACACTCGCCCTCTACCTGCGGGGTTCTGCGGGCAGGGAGCGCAGTGTCAGCACCGCCACCTCCGGCGGCGCGAGCAGCCGCACCGGGAGGCCGCTGGTCCCGAGTCCGGAGGAGACGTACAGGCGGCGGCCGGCGTCGACGACGTGGCGGCGGGCGTAGCGCTCGCCGTACCAGGAGGGAAGCACGAAACGGCGCAGCAGCGGGATCGCCACCTGGCCGCCGTGGAGGTGGCCGGCGAGCGTCAGCGCGACGCGCTCCGGGACGTGCGGGAAGGCGTCCGGGTCGTGGGAGAGGACCAGCACCGGCTCGCCGGGCGGGACGTCGGCGAGCGTGCCCTCGGGATCGGCGCGGCGGTGGCGGACGTCGGCGAGCCCGGCGATCCACAGCCGCGTGCCGCGCGCGTCGACCGGCACGGCGCGGTTCTCGAGCACGGTGATCCCGTTGCGCTCGAGCGCGACCCACATGCGGTGGCCGCCGCCCACCCAGTCGTGGTTGCCGAGCACCGCCATCGTCCCCAGCGGCGCGCGCAGGCGCCCCAGCTCGCTCGCCACCGCCTCCGGCGCGAGCCGGCCGCCGAAGAGCGGGCTGCCGTCGAGGTAGTCGCCGAGCAGCAGCACCAGATCCGGCTCCTCGGCCGCGAGCCGCGCGACCGCGCGGGCGATCGCGTCGCGGCCCATGTGCGGCACGCCGGAGTGGATGTCGGCGATCACGCCCACCTTGAGGTCGTCGAGCGACGCCGGCCAGTGCGCGAGCTCGAGCGCGTCGTGGCGCACGACGAGCCGGCGCGGCTCGACCCAGCCCGCCCAGACGGCGACGCCCGCGGCGCCCGCCTGCGCCGCGATCCGGGCGACAACTCCGAGCCGAGGCGCCATCTCAGCCGCGTCCCGCGGCGAGCTCGTCGCGGCGCGGCATTCCGGCTCGCGCTCCCGCGCTCGCCGTCGAGCTCGCAGCGGCGTGGATCGCCAGCTCGGCCGCGGCGCGCAGCGGGGTGCCCGCCGCCAGCTCTGCCGCCAGCGCGCCGTTGAAGGTGTCGCCCGCGCCCGTCGTGTCGACGACATCGGTCGTGGGCGCGGGCAGCCGCGCGACATCCCCGTCCGAGCACAGCAACCCTCCGTCGGCCCCTACGGTGACGAGCACGGGCGCCCCGCTCCGCCCGGCCAGTGCGCGGCCGGCGGCCGCGACGTCGGCCTCGCCGCTGAGCGCGCGCGCCTCGTCGGCGTTGGGCGTCAGCAGCGGGCCGAGTGCGAGCACCGCATCGGGCACCGCGCGCGCCGGCGCGGGGTTGAGCAGCACCGTCCAACCGGCGTCGCGAGCGGCGCGCGCGCCCGCCAGCACGGCGGCCTCCGGCACCTCGTGGCCGAGCAGCACGACGCCTGCGGGCCCGTCGAGCCGCTCGCGCAGCGCAGCCGTCACGGCGTCCGCGGAGAGCGCAGCATTGGCCCCCGAGGCGACCGCGATCGCGTTCTCCCCCGCGCGGTCGACGGTGATCAGCGCGACGCCCGTCGGCTCGTCGACGCGGACCACCGCAGCCACGTCGACTCCGTCGTCGGACAGCTCCTCGAGCGCGGCGTCGCCGAGGTCGTCGCGCCCGACCGCAGCGACGAGCGATACCGCCGCCCCGAGCCGCGCGGCCGCCACCGCCTGGTTGGCGCCCTTGCCGCCGCCGTGGCGGGCGAAGCTGCCGCCCATCACCGTCTCGCCGGGTCGCGGCAGCGAATCGAGCGTGACGACGAGGTCGACGTTGACCGAGCCGACGACCACCACGCGGCCGCTCACGCGCGCGTCCCGACAAGCACGAGGACGGCCGCGAGCAGCGCGGCGAGCAAGGTCACGGCCGTGATCGTCGCGAGCGGGCCGACGGCCGGATCCTGCGGCCTCGCAGCCCGCCGCTGGTAGAGCCGGCGGCCGAGATGCCCGACCCAGACGCCGCCCGCTCCGAGCACCGCTGCGACGACGACGCTTCCCGGCTGATGCTCGTGGACGGCGTGGCCGAGCAGGATCGCCGCGATGACTCCGAGGCTGAGGCTCGAGCGCTGCCAGTCGAGCGCCGTCCGCTCGTTCGCCTGCGGCGGCGGCGTGGAGCGCTCACGAGGCATCGAGCACCACCAGCACCGCGAGAACGAGCGCCATCCCGACGAGCGCGAGCGACAGCCAGCGCGGCGGCGCGTTGCTGGGCAGCGGCTGGTGCAGCCGCATCGCGCGCTCGTTGGCCTCCCAGCGCCGGTAGGAGACCGCGGCCATCACCGCGCCGAGGGCGATCGGCACGAGGCCGACTACGATCCGGACCGCGGCGGTGTCGAAGCGCAGCAGCTGGGCCGCCGCCACGCCGCCGCCGATCAGCGCGAGCGCCGTGCGGTTCCAGGCCAGGAACGTACGCTCGTTGGCGAAGGTCAGGCGCGGGTCGGGATCCTCCCCGACGTCGTGCAGCGGCGAGCGCGACATCGGTTCATTGTGACCCGGCGGGCAGGATCGTCCCCGCGACCTCGCCGAAGGACAGCGCGGGACGGGCGCGCTCGCCGCACCACCCGCGCAGCACGACGCGATCGCCGTCGGCGAGGAAGCCGTGCCCGAGCTCGAGCAGGCTGCCCTCGCTGCCGGGCTCCGCGCCGGAGATCGTTCCCGACGCGAACAGGTCGCCGGCACGCACGGGGGCACCGTTGACCGTCGCGTGCGCGAGCTGCTGCGGCACGCTCCAGTACAGCCCGCGCGCGTTGCCGCGGGAGACGACCGTTCCCGCGACCTCGATCTCGAGCGCCGCATCGAGCGCCCAGTCGCCGGCGACGCGCAGGTACGGCAGCGGCTCGGGATCCTGCGTCCGTCCCGGCACGCGGTAGGGCTCGAGGGCGGCGAACGGGACGATCCAGGGCGAGATGGAGGTCGCGAACGACTTTGCGAGGAAGGGGCCGAGCGGCTGGTACTCCCACCGCTGCAGGTCGCGCGCGCTCCAGTCGTTGACGAGCACGAAGCCGAAGACGTGGCGCACGGCATCCCCAGCGGCGATCGGCGCACCCGGCGTCGTGCCCGGGCCACCACACAGGAAGCCGAGCTCGAGCTCGAGGTCGAGCGCCTGCGTCGGCCCGAACGCGCCCGGCCCGAGCTGCCCGCAGGGACGGCGCACGTCGGTGCCCGAGACGACGACCGAACCTGCGCGGCCGTGGTAGCCGATCGGCAGGTGGCGCCAGCTGGGCGGGAGCGGATCGCCGTCGGGCCGGAACCGGCGCCCGACGTTCGTGGCGTGCTCGAGCGAGGAGTAGAAGTCGACGTAGTCGCCGATCGCGACCGGCATCCGCACCTCGACGTCCGTGAGCGGCACGAGCGCGACGGCCGCGCCCGCACGGTCGGCCGGGTCGGCGAGCAGCTCCTGCAGTCGCGCGCGCAGCGCCGCCCACGCCTCTGGCACGCAGGACATCAGCGCGTTGAGCCGCGGCGCCGAGAGCGCCGCTCGGCGCACGGGCACGCCGTCGAGCAAGCCGGCGGCCGCGAGGGTCTCGAGCACGAGGGCGTGGTCCCCGATCCGTACCGCGGGCCGCGCCGGTCCGCCCGCCGGCGCGACGATGCCGTAGGGGAGGTTCTCCAGCCCGAAGCCGGGCGTCCCCGCCGGCACCCAGCTCGCCTCGGCCACGACCGCGATGCTACGCCGGGGCGTGCCCGCGCGCGCCGGCCGCGGGCACGTTCCCCGTGGCGCCACCGGGTATGTGGGATCGCACGGACGAAATCCTTTCCGGCCTGCACCATTGGACGGCCTTCCGCGACACGATCGGCACCGAGGTCCACTCCTACCTGCATGCGCCCTCGGGCACCGTGCTCGACCCGATGGTGCCGCCCGAGGGCCTCGATGCCTTCGGCGACCAGGAGATCCGGCGTGTCGTGCTCACCAACCGCCACCACTACCGCCACGCGGACGCCTATCGCGAGCGCTTCGGCGCCTCGGTGCACTGTCACGAGGCGGGCCTGCACGAGTTCGCGCCCGACCAGGAGGTCCGGGGCTTCGCGTTCGGCGACCAGCTGGCGCCGGGCATCACCGCGCTCGAGGTCGGCGTGCTCACGCCGGAGGAGACGGCGATCCACATCGACGGCGGCGGTGGCGCGCTCGCGTTCGCCGACGCCGTCATCCGTGGCCGCAGCGGCGCGTTCGGCTTCTTCGAGGACTCGCTGCTCGGCGACGACCCGGAGGCCGTCCGCGCCGGGCTGCGCGACGCCTTCGCGCGGCTCGCGCGCGAGCACGAGTTCGCGGCGCTGCTGCTCGCGCACGGCGAACCGGTACGCGAGGGCGCGCGCGAGCGGCTGGCCACCTTCGCCGCCGGCTAGAGCGCCCGCACGGCCGCCGCGGCCGGCGTGTCGCCCGCGAGCAGCTCGAACTCCGCGCGGATCGTGTTCGGGGCGTCGAGGCACTCGAGGAGCGTCAGCGCGACGTCGTCGCGCGGGACGTCCCCGCTGCGGCCGAGCCGGCGCGCGGCGTCGATGCGCCCGCTGCCCGGCTCGTTGGTGAGCCGGCCGGGCTTGACGATCGTCCAGTCGAGCCCGCTGGCGCGCACGACGGCATCCGCGTCGCGCTTGGCCTCGTAGTAGGGCCGCATCGCGGGATCGCCGCTCTCGAGTGCGTCGTAGCCCATCGAGGACACGATCACGAACCGCGCGACGCCCAGCGCCGAGGCGGCGTCGACGAGCTTCACCGCACCGCCGAGGTCGACCGTCTGCTTGCGCTCGGGCCCGCTGCCGGGACCGGCGCCGGCGGCGAAGACGATCGCGTCGGCAGCGCCGATGTGCGGGCGAGGGTCGTCGCGTTCGAGGTCGCACAGGACCGGCTCGGCGCCGGCGGCCTCGAGGTCGGCGGCGTGGTCCGGATTGCGGATCAGCCCGCGGGCGCGGTGGCCGCGCCGGGCCGCCTGGCGCAGGAGGCGGAGCGCGATCTGGCCGTGTCCGCCGGCAACGAGGATCTCCATGGCGCCCTTCTACCCGCGCGACCGCACGGCACCTACACTGGTCCGCCCGCGGGTTCCCGCGGGGCCCGCCGCAATGGACACCGTCTTCACGCAGGGATCGCCGGAGGATCGCCTCGCACTGCTCGATGCGCTGTACGAGCAGGCGCCGGTCGGGCTCGCCTTCGTCGATTCGCAGTTGCGCTACCAGCGCATCAACGCCGCGCTGGCCGCGATCAACGGCCGCCCGGTCGACGCCCACATCGGGCGCACGGTCGCCGAGGTGCTGGACGAGACTGGAGCGGGGCTCGAGGCGGCGATGCGCCGGGTACTCGAGACCCGCACGCCGTCGGGCGCGATCGACGTCGAGGGCCAGACCGCCGCCGCACCCGGCAAGCGGCGCTCGTGGCGCGTGAACCTGTATCCCGTCGCGGACGCCGACGGCCGCGCGCGGGGTGTCGGCGCAGTCGTGGTCGAGACGACCATCGAGCGGCGCGCGGCGGCCGAGGCCGAGGCCACCCTGGCGCTGCTGGACGTCGTCTTCGACACCGCGCCGGTCGGCATGGCCTTCTGGGATCGCGACCTGCGATACGTGCGCATCAACGACGCGGGCACCGAGCTCAACGGCCTCACGCGCGACGAGCACCTCGGCCGGCATGTCGACGAGGTGATGACCGGCGCCTTCGGCGAGCGGATCGTCGCGCTGCTGCGCGAGGTGCTGCGCACCGGCGAGCCCGTGCTGGGCCTCGAGCTCTCCGGGGAGCGGCCGGGCCGCCCCGGCGAGCAGCACCACCGCGAGGTGTCCTACTACCCGCTGCCGGGCCCCGATGGGACGGTCGTGGGCGTCGGCGCCGTGGTGCAGGACGTGAGCGCGAGGCGCCGCCTCGACGAGCTGCGCCAGCGGCTGCTCGACCGGGAGCACCAGGCCCGCCTCGACGCCGAGGCTGCGCGCCGGCGGGCGGAGACCGTCGCCGCCGCGGGCGACGCGCTCGCCGCCTCGCTGGACTGGGAGCAGACGATCGCCACCGCGGCGCGGGTGGCGGTCCCGACCTTCGCGGACTTCGCAGTCCTCCACCTGCTCGATCCGGCGGGCCGGCTCTCCGTCGCGGGCCTCGCGCACCGTGACCCGGACCACGCCACGCTGATGCGCGAGCTCAACCAGCGCTTCGGCCCGCAGCTGAGCGTGGCCCAGGGCGTCGGCGAGGCGATGCGCAGCGGCCGCTCGGTCGCCACCTTCGAGCTCGACGAGGCGATGCTCGACCGCATCGCGACCGCGCCCGAGCACGGCGAGCGACTGCGCGCACTGGGACCGCGCTCGATCATGGTCGTCCCGGTCAGCGCGGGCGGCCGCCGGCTGGGTGCGCTGCTGCTCGGCCAGACGAGCTCCGGGCGGCGCTTCGGCGAGGAGGACGTGCTGCTCGGAGAGGCGCTCGCCGACCGCATCGCGCTCGCCCTCGAGAACGCCCGCCTGCACACGGAGCGCTCGACGATCGCGCAGACCCTGCAGCAATCCCTGCTGCCGCCGGCGCTGCCGACGCTGCCCGGCATCGAAGCGGCCGCGGGGTACCTGCCGGCGGGCGACGCCAACGACGTCGGCGGCGACTTCTACGACCTCTTCGAGTCCGAGCCCGGCCTCTGGACGGTCCTGGTCGGCGATGTGGCCGGGAAGGGCGCCGAGGCGGCGGCACTGACGTCGCTCGCGCGCTACACGCTGCGCACGGCCTCGATGCTCGACTCCTCGCCGGTCCACAACCTGCAGCTGCTCAACGAGGTGCTGCTCGACCGCGACGCCGGTACCTGCACGGTCCTCTACGCGCGCCTGGTGCCCGAGGGCGGAAGCGTTCGGATGGTCGCGACGGCGGCCGGGCATCCGCCGCCGCTCGCGCTGCGCGCCGCGGGCGGGATCGACGAGCTGACGCCGCCGGGGACGCTGCTCGGCGCGGTCGACTCGCCCATGCTGCAGTCCACGGAGTCGCTGCTCGCACCCGGCGACGTCGTGCTCTTCTACACCGATGGCGCGACCGACGTGCGCGTCGGCGGCGGGGTGCTCGGCGACGGCGCGCTGCGCGTCGAGCTCGCGGGCTGCGCCGGCTGCACGGCGGCGGAGGTCGTCGAGCGCGTCGCCGGGCGGATTCGCGACGCCCAGGGCGGTCGTCTCGACGATGATCTCGCGCTGCTCGCGCTGCGCGTCGCACCGGAGATGAGCGGCGCTGCTTGAGCCGGTCCGGGAGCGGGCATGACGGCGCCATGTCTCTCGACGGGAAGGTCGTCGCCGTCACCGGCGCCTCCGCCGGCATCGGACGGGCGGTCGTGCGCGAGATGGCCTCGCGGGGCGCCCACGTCGGGCTGATCGCCCGCGGCGAGGAGCGCCTTCAGGCGGCCGCCGCCGAAGTCCGGCGCGCCGGACCGCGCGCCTGCGTGGCGGTCGCCGACGTGTCCGACGCCGAACAGGTCGAGCGCGCCGCCGCGCGCATCGAAGCCGAGCTCGGGCCGATCGACGTGTGGGTGAACGTGGCAATGACCGCGGTGCTCGCCGAGGTCCCGGACACCACCGCGGAGGAGTTCCTGCGGGTGACGCAGGTGACCTACCTCGGATCCGTGCACGGCACCCAGGCCGCGCTGCGGCGCTTCCTCCCGCGTGACCGCGGCACGATCGTGCAGGTCGGCTCGGCCCTCTCGCGCCGCGGGATCCCCCTGCAGGCCACCTACTGCGGCGCCAAGCACGCGATCAAGGGCTTCCTCGACTCGCTGCGCGCGGAGCTCTACCACCACGGCTCGAGCGTGCGCGTGAGCCTCGTGCAGCTTCCCGGCCACAACACGCCGCAGTTCGACTGGGTGCGCACGCGCCTGCACCGTCATCCCCAGCCCGTGCCGCCGATCTACCAGCCCGAGGTCGCCGCGCGGGCCGTCGCGTACGCGGCGGAGCACCCGCGCCGTGAGCTGTGGGTGGGGCTGCCGACCGTCTACACGATCCTCGGCGAGAAGTTCGTGTCGGGGCTGATGGACCGCTATCTCGGCCGCTCGAACGAGAAGGCCCAGCAGGCGGGCGAGCCGATCGACCCTTCCAAGCGCGTGGACAACCTCTACGAGCCGCCGCCGGGCGATCCGGGCGCGCACGGGATGTTCGACGGCAAGGCGCACGCGCGCAGCGGGCAGCTGTGGCTGAACATGCACCGCGGCGCGGTGGCCGGCACCGCCGCGGGGCTCGCCGCGGCGACGGCGGCCGCCGTCCGCGAGGTGCGGCGGTGAGACGGCGCCGCGGCGCCGCGAAAGTGCTGCGCGACTTCCGCCACGGGCGCGCGCAGAAGCTGCTCTCGGCCGCCACGGCGGCGAGCGCGCTGCCGCTCGGAGCCGAGATCTACGTCAACCACTACGGCGGGTCCTTCGGCAACAAGTGGATGTGGACGCCGGTCTTCCTCTCGCCCGCGCTGAGCGCCGCCGGCGCGGCGGGCGTCGTCTCCGAGCGGGCGGCGACGACCGTGCTGCCCGCGCTGTCCTCCCTGTTCCTGCTCGACGGTGCGGCGGGCGTGTACTTCCATCTGCGCGGCGCCTGGCGCAAGCCGGGCGGGCTGCGCGAGCCGACCTACAACCTCGTGATGGGGCCGCCGGCGCTGGCGCCCGGGGCACTCGCGATGGTCGGCGCGATCGGGGTCGCGGCGGCACTCTCGCGCCGGGAGCGCTGAGCCGTGGCGCGCAGCCTGCGCGACGCGGGGCACCTGCCGCACAACCGTCCGGACGGGCAGCCCGCCGATCCCAGCGAGCTGCCACGCCAGCGCCGCGGGATCACGCCGCAGCGACACGGCCGCTACCCCGATTACGACGTGCTCGAGAACGCCGCGCACTGGGACGAGACGACGCGCCGGGTGGTCCTCGACCGCGTCGAGAAGGTTCCGCCGGTGCGCTTCTTCAGCTCCGCGCAGGCGCGTTGCCTGCGCGCCTTCCTCGACGTCCTGCTCGCGCAGGACGCCGAGCCGCGCATTCCGGTGCTCGAGCTCGTCGACGCGACGCTGCACGCCGGCAAGCTCGACGGCTACCGCTACGCCGGCATGCCGCGCGACGACGAGACCTGGCGGATCGTCGCCGCGGGGCTCGACGAGGCGGCGGGCGGGGACTTCTCAGCGGCTTCCGAGCCCGCGCAGCACGACGTCGTCGGCCGCTTCGCGGCGGGCAAGCTGGCAGGCGGCTCCTGGGAGCGCGTCGACGTCGCGCGCGCCTGGTCGGTGGTGACGCGCGGGGCGCTCGCGGCGTTCTACTCGCACCCGTGGGCATGGAACGAGATCGGCTTCGGCGGACCCGCCTACCCGCGCGGCTACATGCGCCTGCACGCCGGCCCGAGCGGGCGCGAGCCCTACGAGGCGCGCGAGGCGTTCGAGCAGGACCCTGTCGATGAATGAGAACCGGCGGCGGCTGTTCAAGGGCGCGCGCTTCCCGCGCGAGAACGACTCCGCCTTCCTGCTCGACGTCCACGCGCGGGGGATCCCGGGAGCGGCGCGCATGCGCCGCTACGCCGACACCGACGAGGTCGACCTGCTGATCGTCGGCGCCGGCGCGGGGGGTTCGACGCTCGCCCAGCGGCTCGCTCGCCGCGGCTGGCGGATCGTCGTGCTCGAGTCCGGGCCGTTCTGGGATCCCGACCGCGACTGGGTCTCCGACGAGGCCGGCCAGCATCACCTGTTCTGGAACGCCGACCGGGTGATTGGCGGCGAGGACCCGGTCGAGCTCGGCAAGAACAACTCGGGTCACGGCGTCGGCGGCTCGATGATCCACTACGCGGGCTACACGCCGCGCTTCCATCCGTCGGATTTCGAGGTCCGCAGCCGCGACGGCGTGGGCGCCGACTGGCCGATCGGCTATCACGACCTCAAGGCCCACTACGAGCGCGTCGAGTCCGAGCTGCCCGTCGCCGGCCAGGACTGGCCGTGGGGCGACCCGCACCGCTACCCGCACTCGGCCCACCCGATCTCCGGCGCCGCCGAGGAGGCCCGCCGCGGCCTGCTCGCCGCTGGGATCGAGACGCGCGTCGGCCCGGTCGGCATCCCCAACGGCACCTTCGGGAACCGGCCGCACTGCATCTACCGCGGCTTCTGCCTGCAGGCCTGCAAGGTCAACGCGAAGGCCTCGCCGCTCGTCACCCATCTCCCCGACGCGATCGAGCACGGCGTCGAGGTGCGCGCGGACAGCCACGCCGTCCGCGTCGAGGTCGACGAGACGGGGCGCTGCACCGGCGTCAGCTACGACCGCGATGGCCGGATGCGCTTCCAGCGGGCGGCGCTCATCGCCGTCGCCGGTTACTCGATCGAAACGCCGCGGCTGCTGCTGAACTCGACGAGCGCGCGCTACCCGAACGGCCTGGCCAACGACGCCGACCAGGTCGGTCGCTACGTCATGGTCCAGGGCGCGACGCAGGTGGCCGGGCGCTTTCCGGAGCCGCTGCGCCAGTACAAGGCGCCGCCACCGGAGCTCTCCTCAGAGCAGTTCTACGAGACCGATCGGGAGCGCGGATTCGCGCGCGGGTTCTCGATCCAGACCGTCGGGCCGTTGCCGATCGCGTGGGCGGAGCACGTGATCGCCGACGGCCACTGGGGCCATGCGCTGCGCGCCTACATGCGCGACTACAACCACTGGACGACGCTCGGGTTGCTGTGCGAGCTGCTGCCACGCGCGGAGAACCGCGTGACGCTCGCCGGCGAGTCCGACGCCCACGGCATGCCGGTCGCGCGCCTGGACTACAGCCAGTGCGACAACGACCGCGCGAACATCGCGTACGGCCGGGCGGTGCTCGAGCGAGTCTGGGAGGCGGCGGGCGCGCAGGACACGCTGGCGATCGACCGCTACGCCCACCTCGTCGGCGGCTGCCGCATGGGCAGCTCGCCGCAGGACAGCGTGATCGACGCCGACCACCGCGCGTGGGGGGTACCGAACCTGCTGATCGCCGACGGCAGCGTGATGCCGACGCAGGGCGCGGCGAACCCGGCGCTGACGATCATGGCGCTCGCATCGCGGCTCGCCGAGCGGCTGGCGGACAAGCGCGTCAGCGCCTGAGCGACAACCCCAGCCCCGGACGCTCGCGGTCCGCGACGAGGCGGCCGCCGGCGGGCTCGGGCACGCCGTCGAAGACCGCCGCCTCGGCGCGTACGTGATCGTGGAAGTACTCGATGTGGATCGCGGTCTCGCAGGCGGCGAGCACGTGCGCGCTGACCGCGGGCGCGCAGTGCGCCGAGAGCGGGAGGTTGTGGGCCTTGGCCAGCGCGTCCGCGCGCAGCAGACCGGTGACCCCGCCGCAGCGGGTGACGTCCGCCTGCAGGACGTCGACGGCACCCGCATCGAGCAGCCGTCGCATCCCGAACACGTCGGAGGCGTACTCGCCGGCCGCGATCGCCATGCCCGGCGGCGCACCGTCGCGCACCCGGCGCAGGCCGGCGGGGTCGTCGGCGGAGACCGGCTCCTCGAACCAGCTCACCCCGCGCTCGGCGTAGGTCCCGTGCGCGGCCGCGAGGGCCGGCGCGGGCGTGAAGGCCCCGTTGGCGTCGACCATCAGATCGACGTCGGCGCCGATCGCGGAGCGGACGGCGTCCAGGCGTGCCGCATCGGCGGCCGGGTCGCGGCCGACCTTGATCTTCACGCGCCGCAGGCCGAGCTCCATCCAGCCCTCGGCCTGCGCGTGCAGCGCGTCGAGGGGATAGGAGGTGAAGCCGCCGGAGCCGTAGATCTCGACCCCCTCGTGCCAGCGCCCGAGCAGATCGGCGAGCGGCACGCCGAGCAGGCGCGCCTTGAGGTCGTGCAGCGCGACGTCGACTGCCGAGATGGCGTAGGCGCACAGCCCCGAGGCGAGCGAGTTGCGCACCGCGCGCGTCATCGCCGCCCACGCCGCGCCCGGTGCCAGCGCATCCATGCCGCGCACGACGCCGGCCAGCGTGCCGTCGATCAGTGCGGCGATCGCCGCGTCGCCGTAGCTGTAGCCGATGCCCGTCTCGCCGCCGGCGCGGACCTCCGCGATCACCATCGTGGTGGAGTCCCAGGCGAGCGTGCCGTCGGATTCGGGCCGGTCGGTCGCCAGCGTCCGGACGACGGCTCCGACGTGCTCGACCGGCGCGGTCACCGGTTGGTGAACTCCTCGAGCTTGCCCTTGAGCGACTGCTTGATCATCTCACCGCGATCCGAGCCACCCTTGGCCAGCGAGGTCGCGAAGCCCTTGGCCTGCTCGAAGCGGATGTGCGGCGGCAGCGGCGGGACCTCCGGGTCAGTGATCGCCTCGATCACGAACGGCCGGTCGGCGGCCATCGCCGCATCCCACGCAGGCCCGACCGCATCGGGGGCGTCGACCCGGATCGCACCGAGCCCGAGCAGCTCGGCGTAGCGCGCGAAGGGGAAGTCGGGAAGGTCCTGGGAGACCTCGAGCTTGGGGTCGCCCTCCATCACCCGCTGCTCCCAGGTGACCTGGTTGAGGTCGTTGTTGTGCAGCACGCAGCACACCAGCCGCGGGTCGCTCCAGCGCTCGTAGTAGCGGGCGGCGTCGATCAGCGAGTTGATGCCGTTCATCTGCATCGAGCCGTCGCCCTCGATGGCGACCGCGACGCGATCCGGGTAGGCGAACTTCGCGGCGACCGCGTAGGGCATCGCGGGACACATCGTCGCGAGCGTCCCCGAGAGCGCCGCGCGCATGCCGCGGCGCAGCCGCAGCTGGCGCGCGAACCAGTTCGTTCCCGACCCCGAGTCGGCCATCACCATCGCACCGTCGGGCAGCCGCGAGGACAGCTCCCAGAGGACGCGCTGCGGGTTGAGCGGGTTCGCGTCGTGCATCGCGTCGGCCTCGACGATCTCCCACCAGCGCGCGATCTCGTGCTCGAGGTGCTCGCGCCAGGAGCGGTCCGCCTTGCGCTCGAGCAGCGGCAGCAGCGCCTGCAGCGTCTCACGCGACTCCCCGCAGAGGTTGACCTCCATCGGGTAGCGGATACCGAGGCGCGTCGCGTCGAGGTCGATCTGCACGCCGCGCGCCTGCCCCGGCTTCGGCAGCCACTCCGAGTACGGGAAGCTCGAGCCGATCATGACCAGCGTGTCGCAGTTCTCCATCATCTCGTCGGAGGGCTTCGTGCCGAGCAGCCCGATCGAGCCGGTCACCCACGGCGCGTCGTCGGGCACCACGTCGCGTCCGTTGAGCGCGCGGGCGACGCCGCAGCCGAGCACGTCGGCGAGCTGCTCGATCTCCGTGTAGGCGTCGCGCGCGCCCGCGCCGACGAGGATCGCCGGCTTGGCGCCCGCGTTGAGCACGTCGGCGGCGCGGCGCAACTCCTCGTCATGCGGCACGACGTGGGGCCGGCGGATCGCGCCGCCGGTGAACGTCGCGCCGTGCGTGCGCGGCGGCTCGGCGTGCTCGGCCTCCTGCACGTCGTTGGGGATGATGATCGTCGTCACCGAGCGGGTCGTGCGCGCGATCTGGATCGCGCGGTCGACGACGTGCTGGGTCTGCGCCGGGTTGATGATCTGCTGCAGGTACTCGCCGGCGACGTCCTTGAAGAGAACCTGGAGATCGACCTCCTGCTGGTAGCTCGCGCCCAGCGCCATGCTCGGCTGCTGGCCGACGATCGCGAGCACCGGGGCGTGGTCGAGCTTGGCGTCATAGAGGCCGTTGAGCAGATGGATCGCCCCGGGGCCGGACGTCGCCAGGCAGACGCCTACCTCCCCGGTCAGCTTCGCGTGCGCGCAGGCCATGAAGGCGGCGAGCTCCTCGTGGCGCGCCTGGATGAAGTCGATGCCGTCGAAGCCGTGGAAGGCACCGAGCAGCCCGTTGATCCCGTCGCCGGGGTAGCCGTAGATGCGGGTGATGCCGTGCTCGTGCAGGCGCCGCAGGAGGAAGCTGGAGACGGAGTCGGCCATGCGATGCGAGTACCCCCGCCCGTCGCGACTCGGTGAGAACGGTCAGCGGCGTGACGCGAGCGCCAGGGCGGCCTCGATGTGCGCGAGATGGGTGAGCGCCTGCGGGAAGTTGCCGAGCATCCGGCCGTCCGCGGCGTCGTACTCCTCGGAGAACAGGCCGAGGTCGTTGGCGGTGGCCGCGGCGCGGTCGAACCACGCCTGCGCCTCGTCGAGTCGTCCCTGGCCGGCCAGGCACTCCGCGAGCCAGAACGTGCAGGCCAGGAACGCCCCCTCGCGGCCAGGCAGGCCATCGTCGCCGTCGTAGCGGCGCAGCAGGCCGCCGTCCTCGAGCGCCTCCGCGAGCACATCGGCCGTGGAGAGCATGCGCGGGTCGTCGTAGGCGAGGAACCCGGTGCTCGGCAGGCGCAGGACGGCGGCATCGAGGTCGGGGAGCCCGAAGGCCTGCACGAACGTCCCGCGGTCGGCGTCGTAGCCCTGCGCGTCGACCGCCGCGGCGATCGCGTCGCGCGTCTCGCTCCAGCGCCGGACCGGAGCCTCGCGCCCGCAGGCCTCGGCGAGTCGCAGCCCGCGGTCGCACGCGACCCAGCACATGACCTTCGAGTAGACGAAATGGCGCCCGTCGCCGCGCCACTCCCAGATCCCGTTGTCGGGCTGCTCCCACATGCGCGCGGCGGCATCGACGCAGTCGACGATGAAGCGCCAGTAGTCGGCGTCGGGCGAGCGGCCGCGCTCATGGGCGCGCCAGCTCTGGCCCAGCAGGTGGCCGAACGCGTCGAGCTGCAGCTGCGTCGCGGCGCCGTTACCGACCTTCACGCCGGCGCCGTCGTAGCCGCGCAGGCCGTCGATCGCCTGCTCGGGCGCCCGCCGCTCACCGCCGACCCCGTAGAAGACCTGCAGGTCCTCGGCGCTGCCCGCCGCGCTGCGCTCGATGAAGCGCCGGAAGGCGTCCGCCTCCTCCTCGTAGCCGAGCTCGATGAGGCTGCGCGAGGCCATCACGGAGTCGCGGATCCAGCTGTAGCGGTAGTCCCAGGCGCGCTCGCCGTCGTGGCCCTCGGGAAGTGAGGTCGTCGCCGCGGCGACCATCGCCCCGGTGGGCGCGTAGGTCAGCGCCTTGAGCGCGAGCGCGGAGCGGTGCGCGCCCTCGAGGTGCGGATGCACGTCGCCGTCCGTCCACGCGCGCCAGCGCTCGATCGTCGCCGCCAGCGCCGCGTCGAGCGCGTCCGGGCCGGGCGCCGAGTCGTCGGCCTCGAGGTCGGCGGGGCGGCGGAACGTGAGCGCGAGCCGCAGGCGCTCTCCCTCGCGCACCGTCGCGCGGGCGCGCAGCGCGTGCCGGCCGTCGGGTTCCAGCGGGGCGTCGCAGGTGCACAGCAGCCCGTCATCGCCGCCGATCGCCGACCAGCGGTGCTCGCCGTGGCGGCGGATCCATGGGCGTACGACCCCGTAGTCGAAGCGCGGGGCGACGAGGACGCGCACCGGGACCTCGCCGCTGACGCCCTCGACGATTCGCAGCAGCAGTCGCTCCTCGCCGCGCTCGGTGCCGTCGTCGACAAGGCAGTCCAGCAGGCGGGCCTCGCCGCCGGCGTGGCGGAGCGTCGTCTCCAGAACCAGCGTGCCCGGCAGATAGCGGCGCTCCGGCGCACCTTCTGGATCGCCGTCGACGCCCACCTCGCAGCTGCCGCCGGCCGGGTCCAGCAGGCTCGCGAAGCACGCTCCGGAGTCGAATCTGGGCAAGCACAGCCAGCGGACCGCGCCGCCGTCGTCGACAAGCGCTGCGGTGCGCCGATCACCCAATAGCGCAAGGTGGGCAGTGGAGGGCATGTACGGGCTCGACATGGGGAAGGAAGCTCACCAGAGATGGGTTCCGCGCGCGCCATCGTCGCCGACCTCGACCCCGACCTCGTGGGAGCCCTGCCGGGATCGAGGCTCGAGGCCGCGCGCTCAGCGAGCGTCGCGGCGGTCGTCGCGGTCCCGCCGGGCGAGTGGAACGCGGCAGGCGAGGCCGAGCACGTGCGCGGCGGCTTCGGCCTGCTGGTGCTCGACGGCCTGCTCGTGCGGCGCGTCGGCTTCGACGGCCGCTTCGGCGCCGAGCTGCTCGGCGCCGGCGATCT
The DNA here is from genome assembly GCA_034664425.1 of Solirubrobacteraceae bacterium. Lineage (GTDB taxonomy): Bacteria > Actinomycetota > Thermoleophilia > Solirubrobacterales > Solirubrobacteraceae > DATBDM01. The sequence continues at coordinate 12,672 of JAXDHR010000231.1, read as the reverse complement.
GCTGCGCCCGTGGGAGACGGACGGCCACGCGACCGGCTCGCTGCCGTTCGAGACGACCTGGCGGGTGATGGTCGCCACCCGCGTCGCCGTCCTCGACCTGGCGTGGGCGTCGCGGATGGCGCCGTTCCCGCAGACCGGCGGGTGCCTCACGGGCCGCGCGCTGGCCCGCTCGCAGCGTCTCGCGACCTCGATGGCGATCGTGCAGCTGCCCCGGCTCGACGACCGGCTGTGGATGCTGTTCTGGGAGCTGGCCGATCGCTACGGGCGCGTGCACCCGGATGGCGTGCACCTCGACCTGCCGCTGACCCACGAGCTGCTCAGTCACCTCGCCGCCGCCCGCCGTCCTTCCGTCTCGGGCGCGCTCACGCGGCTCTCCGAGCAGGGCCGGCTGCTCCGCTCCGGGCGCTCCTGGGTGCTGACCGGCGACCCGCCCGAGGACGGCTTCACGGGCGGCCAGCCCGACATCGTCGCGTCACCGGGCTGACCCGGGCCGTTTGCCCGCGATGACGGCCGCGCACTGAGGCGGACGGGTATGGGCGTGCTCGGGGTCGACACCGGCGAGGTCTACGACCGCACGGCTGCGGTGTACGCTCCGATCGCGGTCGCGGTCTTCGTCATCGTGGTCGGCGCCGTGGCCTGGTTCACGTGGACGGGCCGGCGCCGCAGCGTGCCCCGGGGTCCGAGCGAGGCACACGGCTTCGAGGCCGGGTACGCGGCCGTGATCGCGGTCATCGTCGCCGTGCTGGTCATCGTCAGCTTCCACGAGCAGGGCCGCATCGACGCGGCGAAGGCCTCGCCGGTCGCGCGCGGCGACGTGCGGGTCCGCGTGATCGGGGCGAAGTGGAACTGGCGCTTCGAGTACCCCGCCCTTGGGATCAGCGTCGCGGGGCGCCCGGGCGTGCCGGCGGCGCTCACCGTGCCGGCGGGCCGGGCGGTGCACTTCGAGGCGACCTCGCTCGATGTCACCCATGGGTTCTGGATCCCGTCGATGCGCTTCCAGCGCCAGCTCTTCCCGGCCAAGGACGTCCGCTTCACGCTCACCTTCCCGCGGCCCGACGTGATCGACAGCGGCGAGTGCTCGATGTTCTGCGGGCTCGGCCACAGCGACATGCGCTTCCAGGTCCACATCCTTTCGCCCGCGGCCTTCGACGCCTGGGCGCACCGGTGAGCCTCGACCACAAGCGCCTCGGCGTCCGCATCGGGCTCACCGCGCTGTTCTTCTTCGCGGCCGGCGGCGTGCTCGCGCTGCTGATGCGCGCCGAGCTCGCCCGGCCGGGCATGCAGGTCGTCTCCAAGGAGACCTACAACCAGCTGTTCACCATGCACGGCTCGACGATGATCTACCTGTTCGTCACGCCGCTGGCGCTGGCGATGGGGATCTACCTGGTCCCGCTGCAGGTCGGCGCGACGCGCCTGGCGGGCGCGCGCTGGGCGCTCGCGGGCTGGTGGCTGCTGATCGCGGGCGGGATCACGATGTGGCTCGGCATGTTCGTCCACGGCGGCGGCCCGGACGTCACCTGGGTCGGCTTCGATCCGCTGTCGGACGGCGTCAACTCGCCGGGCCGCGCCACCGACCTCTGGATCTTCGGCGTCCTGCTCGCCACGCTCGGTGAGATCGGCATGGCCGGCGCGGTGATGGCGACGCTGCTGACGCGCCGCGCCCCGGGGATGACCATGCGCCGCATCCCGCCGTTCTGCTGGACGATGCTCGCCACCGTGCTGCTCGCGCTCTTCTCCTTCCCCGTGCTCGTCGTGCTGATGGGACTGCTGTGGTGGGAGCGCCAGTACGGCGGGATCTTCGACGGCCCCGACGGGCCGATCATCTACCAGCATCTGTTCTGGTTCTACGGGCATCCCGTCGTCTACGTGATGTTCTTCCCGTTCCTCGGCGCCGTCGCCGAGGTGATCCCGACGTTCTCCTCGCGGCGCCTGTTCGGCTATCAGGCCTTCGGCTTCGGCGTGCTGCTGTTCGCGTCGCTGTCGATGAGCGTCTGGGCGCATCACATGCTCACGATCGACGGCGTCGCGGTCCGCTACTTCACGCTCACCTCGACGCTGCTGGCGATCCCCGCCGGCCTCGAGTACCTCTCGCTGGTCGGCACGCTGCGCGGCGGCGCGATCCGCCTGACCGTGCCGATGCTGTTCGCGCTCGCCTTCGTCGTCCAGTTCCTGATCGGCGGGATCACCGGCGTCTGGGTCGGCTCGTCGACGCTCGACGCCCAGCAGAACAACTCCTACTTCATCGTCGCGCACTTCCACTACACGCTGCTGCTCGGCAGCGTGTTCGGGTTCTTCGCCGGGCTCTACTACTGGTGGCCCAAGATCACCGGCGGGTTCCTCGGCGAGCGGCTCGGGCGCTGGCACTTCTGGCTGTTCGCGCTCGGTTCGAACCTGACCTTCTTCCCGCAGTTCCTACTCGGCCAGGACGGGATGCCGCGGCGGGTCGCGAACTACCCGGGCAACGCCGGCTGGGGGACGCTGAACCTCATCTCGACGATCGGATCGGCGATCATCGCGGTCGCGCTCGCGGTCTTCGCGCTCAACGCGTGGCGCTCGCTCCGGCGTGAAGCAGAGCCGGCGCCCGCCGACCCGTGGGGCGGGCAGACGCTCGAGTGGTGGACGAGCTCGCCGCCGCCCGCGCACAACTTCGACTCGCTGCCGCCGGTGCGCTCGCACACGCCGCTGCTCGACCTGCGCGAGAAGGCGCCGGCGTGAGCCGGGCCATCCACTCGGGCTGGTTCTGGACCGGGGTGTGGGCCATGATGCTGTTCGCCCACACCGCCTACATGGGCGCCTTCGCGGGCGAGATCGACCTCGTGGACGTGCTGCTGCTCGGCGGCGCCGGGATCGCCGTGTTCATGGTGGCGCTGCTCGCCATGCGCCGGGGCGACGCGGAGCCCCCGACCGAGGCCGTCGACGCCGGGTCGCTGCCGACGGTGCTGGCCGCCGTCGGCTTCGCCGCGCTGCTCGTCGGCGTCGAGGTGGGCCCGTGGCTGCTCGCGATGGGCGCGGGCGTGCTCGTCGCCGGGCTGGCCGGCCTGGCACGCGAGCTGCGGGGGCGGGCGTGAGCCCGGGACCGCTCGCGCTCGGCGCCGCCGCCGCGCTGCTGTACGCGCTCGGGGTGCGCCGCGCCCGCCGCTGGCGCGGGTCGCGCAGCGCGCTGTTCGCCACCGGCGTGATCGTGACGACGGCCGCGCTCGGCTGGCCGGTCGACGGCTGGGCCGACGCGCGGCTCTCGGGCCACATGGTCCAGCACGGGCTGCTGACGCTCGTGGCGGCGCCGCTGCTCGCGGCCGGCGCGCCCGTGTCGCTGGCGCTGCGCGCGCTGCGGCCGCACGCGCGGCGCGTCCTCGTCCGTGCGATGCACGCGCCCGTCACGCGGCTGCTCGTCCACCCGGCAACGGGCTGGGCGGCGCTCACCGCCGTCCTGCTGGGCACGCATCTCACACCGCTCTACGAGCTCGCGCTGCGCGAACCAGCGGTGCACGCGGCGGAGCATCTCGCCTACCTCGGGGCCGCGCTGCTCTACTGGGCGCCGCTCGTCGGCGCCGACCCGTTGCCGGTGCGCCCCGGTGCCGTCGGGCGGATCGCCTGGCTGATGGCCTCGATGCCGGTGATGGGGCTGCTCGGCGCGTGGATGCTCACCGGCCCGCTGCGCTACGCGGCCTACGCGGGGCCGGGCGCGCTCGCCGACCAGCGCGTGGCCGCCTCGATCATGTGGACGGGCGGCACCTTGACCATGCTCGTCGCCACGCTCGTCCTCGTCGTCGGCGCGGTCCGTACCGAGGAGGCGCGCCAGCGCCGCCGCGAGGCGATCGAGGACGCCCGGGTGGGTGCCGCGTGAGGTGCGGCGCGTTCGCGGTCGCGGCACTGCTGTGCGCCGCAGGTGCGCTCGTGCTGTGGGCGGGTCCGCAGCCGGCGGCGCGCGCGCAGAGCGGTGGCGCCTCGACGCCGGCGCCGCCGGGCGACCGGGCGCTGATCGCGCAGGGGCGAGCGCTCTTCGTCTCGGGCTGCGGGTACTGCCACGGCGAGCAGGCCAACGGCATCAACGGGCTCGGCCCGACGCTGCACGGCGTCGGCGCGCGCGCGGCCGACTTCTACCTGTCGACGGGCCGGATGCCGCTCTCGTCGCCGACCCGCCAGCCCGATCGCAACGACCACCTCGAGTACACCGCCGGGGAGCGGCGTGCGCTCGTCGCCTACGTCGCCTCGCTCGGCGGGCCGCCGATCCCGACCGTCCACCCCGAGCGCGGCGACGCCGCGCTCGGCCAGCAGCTGTTCGGCGAGTCCTGCGCTGGCTGCCACGCGATCACCGCGCGCGGCGGCATCGTCCCCGGGGGGATCGCTCCCGCACTCGGGCAGGCGACGCCGACCCAGATCGCCGAGGCGGTGCGGGTGGGCCCGTACCTGATGCCGCGCTTCGACCAGCGCCAGATCGACCAGCACGAGCTCGACTCGATCACCAGCTACGTGCTGACCACGCGCCACCTCGACGACCGCGGCGGCTGGGGGATCGGCAACATCGGGCCGGTGCCCGAGGGGATGATCGCATGGCTGCTGGCCGGCACGGCGCTGGTGCTCGTACTGCGGCTCGTGGGGGAGCGCGCATGAGCGACGACCTGCACGGCGGCGTCGAGGGCATCGACGAGGGCGGCCCGGAGGAGGGCCACGTCTTCCGGCGCGACGAGGTCGCGACGGCGCGCTCGGAGCTGTTGACCCTCGCGCTCTTCGGGCTCTCCGCGCTGTGCGCCATCGCCTTCATCGCGATCCTGCTCGGGCTGCCGCACCACACGCAGCTGCTCGGCGCCAGCCTCGGCGGCGCGCTCGCCGCGATGGGCGCGGCGTTGGCCTACGCGTCCAAGCGGGTCGTGCCGCAGGAGCAGGCGATCGAGGAGCGCCCGCGGCTGGCGCATCCGGAGGCGGTGCCGCCCGTGCGCCGCACGCTGCGCGATACAGGCCGCGGCGTGTCACGGCGGCGGCTGCTGCTCGGCGCCGGCGCGGCGGCGGGGACGACGCTCGCGGCCGCGGTCGTCGCCCCGGTGACCTCGCTGGGACCCTCCGTCGGCGACTCGATCACCCAGACGCCGTGGCATCGTGGCCGCCGCCTGGTCGACGAGCAGGGCGAGCCGATCCTCGCCGACGACATCACGCCGGGCTCGTTCGCCACCGCGTACCCCGAGGGCGCCGACCTGCGCGAGCTCGGCTCGCCGGTGGTGGTCGTGCGCGACGACCCGTCGAAGCTGCAGCTGCCGCCCGAGCGCCGCGATTGGGCACCGGAGGGCCTGCTCGCGTTCTCGAAGATCTGCACGCACGCGGGCTGCGCGGTCGCGCTCTACCGCTCGCCGCTCTACCAGCAGACCTCGGAGCCGCCCGGCCTCGCCTGCCCGTGCCACTACTCCGTCTTCGACACGCGCGACGGCGGCCAGGTCGTGGACGGGCCGGCGGGCCGGCCGCTCCCGCAGCTGCCGCTGCTGATCGATCCGGGGACGCGTGAGCTGCGTGCCGGTGGGGGCTTCTCCGGGCCGATCGGGCCCGCGTGGTGGGGGGTCCGGGGATGACGCGCGGTGAGCGCGAGCGGGCGGCGATGACCGGCGAGGGCGCTCTGCGCTTCCTCGACGAGCGCACGGGCGCCGCCGTGCTCGCGCGCAAGACGCTGCGCTACGTCTTTCCCGACCACTGGTCGTTCATGCTGGGCGAGCTCGCGCTCTACGCCTTCATCGTGCTCGTCGCCACGGGCACGTTCCTCGCGCTGTTCTACGACCCGAGCGATGCGACGACCGTCTACCACGGGCCCTACGCGCTGCTCGAGGGTCGCGACGTCTCGCTCGCCTACGCGTCGGCGATGAACCTCTCGTTCAACGTGCCGGCCGGCCTGCTGATGCGCCAGACCCACCATTGGGCGGCCGACGTGTTCCTGGTGGCGATCACGCTGCATCTGCTGCGGATCTTCTTCACGGGCGCGTTCCGCAAGCCGCGCGAGCCGAATTACCTGATCGGCGTCACGCTCGTCGGGCTCGCGCTGCTGGAGGGCTTCGCGGGCTACTCGCTGCTCGACGACCTGCTCTCCGGCATGGGGCTCGCGATCGCCTACGCGGTCGCGATGTCGCTGCCGATCGTGGGCGGCGACTTCGCGCACCTGGTCTGGGACGGCGAGTTCCCCGGTGGCCACGACTTCCTGTCGCGGCTCTACATCGCCCACGTCTTCCTGCTGCCGGCCGCGATCGCCGTGCTGATCTCGGTGCATCTCGCGCTGATCATCCGCACCCGCCACTCGCAGTTCCCGGGGCCGCTGCGCTCCGAGCGCAACGTGATCGGCACGCCGACCTGGCCCGGATACGCGCTGCGCTCGCTCGGGGTGCTCCTGATCACGGCGGCGTTGCTGTTCGCGCTCGGTGGGCTCGTGCAGATCAACCCGATCTGGGAGTGGGGACCGTACGAGCCTGGGATCGGCTCCAACGGTGCGCAGCCGGACTGGTACCTCGGCTGGCTGATCGGCGCGCTGCGGATCATGCCGCCCGTCGAGATCGTGGTCTGGGGCAAGACGCTCGTGCCGAACCCGTTCTTCGGCGGCGTCGGCTTCCCGACCGCCGTGTTCGCCTTCCTGTACGGATGGCCGTGGCTCGAGCAGCGCTTCATCACGCATGACACCCGCCGCCACGACCTGCTCGACCGCCCGCGCGACAACCCGCGCCGGACCGCGATCGGCGCCGCGGTCTTCGCCTGGGTCGCGGTCGTCTTCTTCGGCGGCGCGAGCGACCGGCTGTTCCTCGCCGTCGAGATCCGCTACGAGACGCAGATCTGGCTCTTCCGCGGCGCGTTCTTCCTCGTCCCGGTGGTCGTCTACCTGGTTGCCGGGCGGATCGCGCGGTGGTTGCAGGCGTCCGAGGTGCACCCGCTACAGCCCACGCCGCCCGGCCGGCTCGTGCGCACCCCGTCGGGCGGCTGGGCGCCGGCGGGCGAGGAGGCCGAAGGACCTGGTTAGCGCCGCGGCCCGAAGCGACTGCGACCGAGCCGCTGCGCGTGACCGCTGCGCACCGCCTCGCGCAGCGCGGCGGGGAAGCGGCCCGGACCCCAGAAGCGGGCGCCGACGGCGCGCGCGATCTGCGCGCGGTCCATCGGGCCGTGCTCGTCCAGCGCGGCCTCGATCCGGCCGACCTCGCGCGAGAGCTCGACCGGCTCGATCGGGGCGGAGACCGGCATGCCGCGCGAGTAGCCGCTGCGCGGCGAGGGGCTGCGCTGCCGGCGCTGCGGCCTGTCGGCGGCCGTGGCGGCGCCGCCCTCGGCATCCTCCGCCGTCAGCGGCTTGGCGATGTCCTCGAGCTGCTTGCCCTCGGCCTTGACGCCGAGCGCGATCTCGACGATGCCGCCGATGATCATGACCGCGGCACCGATGTAGAAGCCGATCGCCACGGTGCCCTCGTGGCCGGTCGCGATCAGCTTCGCGAACAGCAGCGGACCCGTGATCCCGCCGACGGCGGTGCCGATCGCGTAGAAGAACGCGATCGCGAGCGCGCGGGTCTCCATCGGGAAGATCTCCGAGACGGTCAGGTACGCGGAGCTGGCGCCGGCGGAGGCGAGGAAGAAGGTTCCCAGCAGCAGGGCCATGAAGCCCCACAGGCCGAGCGACCCGCCGACGAAGAGCACGGTGAGCACGATCAGCACCACACCCGAGCCGATGTAGGTGGACGCGACCATCGGCTTGCGTCCGACGGTGTCGAACAGGCGTCCGAGCAGCAGCGGGCCGAGGAAGTTCGAGACGGCGAACAGCGCGATGTAGAGCGGCACCTTGCCGGAGGAGATCTTGAAGAACTCGCTGAGGATCGAGCCGAGGTCGAAGGTGACGGCGTTGTAGATGAACGCCTGCCCGATGAACAGCGCGAAGCCGAGGATCGTGCGCTGCGGGTAGACCTTGAACGCCGTGCGGGCGACCTCGCGGAAGGAGATCGTCTTGCGTTGGCGCACCGTGATCGCGTCGCCGGGCTCGTCGAGCGGCTCGTTCGTCTCCTCCTTGACGTCGCGCTCGATCGAGTCGACGATCTGCTCCGCCTCCTGCTCGCGCCCGTGGATGAACAGCCAGCGGGGGCTCTCGGGCACGTGGCGGCGGACGATCAGGATCGCCAGGCCGAGCACCGCGCCGATCCCGAAGGCGATGCGCCAGCCGACGTTCGCGGCGAAGATGCTCGTGTCGAGCAGCAGCAGCGAGCCGAGCGCGCCCGCGGCGGCGCCGAGCCAGTAGGAGCCGTTGATGATCAGGTCGACGCGGCCGCGGACGCGGGCGGGGATCAGCTCGTCGATGGCGGAGTTGATCGCCGCGTACTCGCCGCCGATGCCGGAGCCGGTGAAGAAGCGGGCGATGAAGAAGAACAGCGCCGAGGTCGAGAACGCCGTCGCGACGGTGGCGACGATGTAGACCATCAGCGTCAGCAGGAACAGCTTCTTGCGTCCGAAGCGGTCGGTGAGCTGGCCGAAGAACAAGGCGCCCAGACAGGCGCCGCCGACGTAGAACGCCGCGGCGGTGCCGATCTCGGACGTGCTGAGCGCGAGCCCGGAGCCCTTCTCGGTCAGGCGCGACGCGATCGAGCCGACGATCGTGACCTCGAGGCCGTCGAGGATCCAGACCGTCCCCAGGCCGATCACGACCATCCAGTGAAACCGTGACCATGGCAGCCGGTCGAGCCGCCCGGGGACCTTGGTCTCGATCGTCTCCAACTCGACATGGGCGCTCATGCAGCGCAAAATCCCCTCGCGGCAGGGCGGCGAAACCCACCGCGGCTACGCTCGGGGCATGCTCGCCTGCCGCGTCCTCGGCCATCGCTGGCGCTTCAGCGCGCAGGGACCGGACATGCACTGGGCGTGTGGCCGCGGGTGCGGGGCCGGCGGAAGCAAGCGCTACGAGACGGCCGAGCAGGCAGCCCGCTATGCGCGCGCGTTCGACCGCGAGGACGCTCAGGATCTCGGCAAGCGGCCGACGTTGTCGACGCTGCCGCTCTGGCTTGCGCGCCGGGCGGCGCGCAAGCCGCGAGCGTAGGTCGGGTCAGGCGATCGACGCGACCGGGCCGCAGGCCTCGAGGTCGCGTAGGAGCCCTTCGGCTCGCTCCTCGGTCCAGCGCCCGGTGATGACGAGGTGCTCGGCGAGCTCCTGGACGTCGTCGAGGGCCGGGCGGACCTCGTCGGTGCTGGCGGCGAAGATCAGCGTGTCCGCGGCGTCGCGGACACGCTCCAGCTCGCCGGGCTGCAGCTTGGTCGGACCCAGGTCGTCCAGCGTCTTGACGACCCGTCCGTAGGCGTGGGTGCGTTCACTGGTCATGAGAGAGAGTGCCTCGTTCGGGTCATCGACAGTCTAGGACCAGCGCTTGACGCGATCCGTACCAGCAGGTGCGATTGGGAGCGCGATGGCCGGGTAGCGCTCGGCCATGAGCCTTCTCGAGCGCGAGCGCACCGCCGCCGACACCATCGATGTGCTCGACCCCGCGACGGGCCGGCGCATCGGCACGATCCCCGCCGGCTCTCCCGCAGCGGCCGACGCCGCCGTCCGGGCCGCGCGCGCGGCCCAGCCCGCGTGGGCGCGCACCGCCCCGGGCGAGCGCGCCGCGGTGCTCAAGGCGGCCGCGCGGCGCCTGCGCGAGCACGCGGACGAGCTCGCCGAGCTGCAGACGCACGAGGGAGGCAAGCCGCTCGGCGACTCGCGCGGCGGGGTCGACGCCGGCATCGGCGCGATCGAGCAGTACGCCGAGCTCGGCCCGCTGCACCGGGGCGCCGCGCTGCAGGGCGCCTGGGACGCCACGGACCTGATGGTCCACGAGCCGCGCGGCGTCGTCGCGCTCCTCGTCCCCTGGAACGATCCGCTCGCGATCGCGTGCGGCCAGATCGCCGCGGCGCTCGTGACGGGCAACGCCGTCGTCTTCAAGCCGTCCGAGAAGACGCCGCTGTCGGCCGCGCGCCTCGTCGAGCTGCTCGACATCCCCGGCGGCGCGCTGCAGCTGCTGCATGGCGACGCGCGCGCCGGGCGGCCACTGGCGGCCCACCCGGACGTCGACCTCGTCATGCACACGGGCTCGGTCCAGACCGGCCGCGAGATCGCCGAGGCGTGCGCGCGCCGGCTCGGCAAGTCGCTGCTCGAGCTCGGCGGCAAGGATCCGCTGATCGTCGACGCGGGCGTCGATCCCGAGTGGGCCGCGGAGCAGGCGGCCGTCGGGGCCTTCGCGAACGCGGGCCAGATCTGCACCGCGGTCGAGCGCATCTACGTCCACGAGGCGGTCGCGGAGCCGTTCCTGGCCGCGCTCGAGCGCCGCGCGCGCGAGCTGCGCGTCGGCGCCGGGACGGATCCCGCCACGGAGATGGGCCCGCTCGTCGACGAGGGCCAGCGCGCGCTGGTGCACCGCCACGTGCGCGCCGCGGTCGAGTCGGGTGCCGTCCTGCGCGCCGGCGGCGAGGTGCCGGAGGGGCCGGGCTGGTTCTATCCGCCGACCGTGCTCGTCGGTGCCGGACGGGACGCGCCGGTGCTCACCGAGGAGACGTTCGGGCCGGTCGCCGCCGTGCGCGTGGTCGGCTCCTTCGCGCAGGCGATCGAGGAGGCCAACGGCAGCGACTACGGCCTCGCCGCCACCGTCCTGACGGCCTCGCAGGCCAATGCGCAGCGCGCGTGGCGCGAGCTGCGCGTCGGCACGGTCAAGGTCAATGCCGTCTTCGGCGGCGCGCCCGGCGGCGCGGCCGAGCCGGGGCGCGGCAGCGGGCTCGGCTTCGGCTACGGGCCGGAGCTGCTCGACGAGATGACCCACACGAAGGTGGTCCACATCGAGCCGGCGCCGGGAGCCGCCGACTAGGCTTCCCGGCCTCCATGGCCGCCCCGCCCGAGACCGCACGCCGCCTCGCGGGGCGCGAGCCGATGGTGATCGTCCACTGCCGGCGGGCCTGCGGATGAGCGCCGCCGCTGAGCTCGAGGCGCTGCACGCGGAGATCCGCGCGCACCACGGCTGCGGATTCGAGCCGTGCGAGACGGCGACGCAGATGGTGCCCGGGGAAGGCGCCGCCGACGCCGACGTGCTGCTGCTCGGCGAGGCGCCCGGCGCCAGCGAGGACAAGCAGGGGCGGCCGTTCGTCGGCCGTGCCGGCAAGCTGCTCGACGAGCTGCTCGCCGAGGCATCGCTCGACCGCGCCGCGGTCTACATCACCAACGTGCTCAAGGCCCGGCCGCCGAACAACCGCGACCCGCGGGCCGACGAGGTCGCGCACTCGATGCCGTGGCTCGAGCGCCAGCTCGAGCTGATCGAGCCGAAGCTCGTCGTCACGCTCGGGCGCCACGCGCTCGTGCACTTCCAGCCGGGCGGCAAGATCACGCAGCTCCACGGGCAGGTCGTCGAGGCGGGCGAACGCGCGCTGTTCCCGATGTACCACCCGGCCGCCGCGCTGCGCTCGCCGGGGCTGCGCGAGACGCTGTTCGAGGATGCGCGGCGGCTACCCGAGGCGCTGGCGACCCTCTAGTCCTGGGCGAGCAGGCCGCAGGCGAGGCCGAGGTACTCGTCGGCGCGCGTCGTCAGGCGCACGAGACCGTAGGCCTGCAGGACGCCCCGCTTGAGCGCCGCCTCGCCCGATGCGCCCGTCCCGGCGAGCCGGCGCATGAGCTCGGCGATCTCGTCGAGCGGGACCTCCTCGAGCGTCCGCGGCCCGAGCTCGCGGACGTGGACGGCGGGCGTGTCGGGCGTGCGCAGCAGGTCGTCGTCCTGCCACGGGATCGAGTCCGCCGGCGTGAGCACGAGCCGTTCCTCGCGCGCGAGCCAGTAGGCGGCGCTGGACAGCGGCGCGCGGGCGATCGTGGTCAGCTTCCTCCCGCCCGCGGCGCGGTTGTAGAGCGCGTAGGCACGGCTCGCCCGCATCGGGCCCTCGGCCTCGACGATCGCCTCGATCGCGGCCATGATCCGCGGTCGCGGGGTCTCGCGCGGGTCGCCGGCGGGCTGCGGCTCCCAGGCGCGATAGGGATCGAGCGCGATCTCTCCGCGGGCCGCGGGCGCGGTTTCGGCGCCCTCGGCGGCTGCGGCGGCTGCGGCGACTGCGGCGACTTCGGCGCGGGGACCGGCCGGGCGGGCGTCGAGCCACGCGCGCGCATCCCAGCCGCGCTCGCCGGGGCGCGTGAGGACCGGCACGGGCGCCACCGTCTCGAGCAGGCGGCGCTCGTCGAGCAGCACGCGGTTTGGCGGGTCCGGCCAGCCCGTCAGCACGATCGCCGCGACGGCGATCCCGGCCGCGCGCGCCGACTCGAGCGAGAGCCGCGCGACGTTGACCAGGTCGGGCGCCGCGCTCACCGCGAGGACGACCGGCAGCTCGAGCTCGCGCGCGAGGTCGCGGGTGCTGTAGCGGACGGTCAGCGGCGCGAGCAGCCCGCCGGCGGCCGAGACGACCGCCGTGCGCGCGCCGATCGCCTCACGGACGCGTGAGACGAGCGCGCCGGGATCGATCCTGGCACCCTCGTGCGCCGCGGCGGTGTGCGGGGTCGCGCGGCCGGCGAGCGCGTGAACCGCGGCGACCGCGCGGCCCGCGCGGTCGCCGGCGAGGGCGATCGCGGCGACCTCGGCGGGATCCTCGCCGGCGGTGCGCAGCGCGTCGGCCAGCTGTGCGGCGGTGCCGCATGCGTCGGCCGCGAGGTCGGCCCCGATCACCAGCAGGCCGCGGCTCACG
>JAXDHR010000230.1:0-3088 GCA_034664425.1 Solirubrobacteraceae bacterium | reverse complement strand
ATCCCGTACTCGATGCCGTTGTGGACCATCTTCACGAAGTGCCCGGCGCCGGCGTCGCCGAAGTGGTGCCAGCCGTCGGGCGGGGCGAGCGTGTCGAGGATCGGGGCCAGCCGCTCGACCGAGTCCTTGTGGCCGCCGACCATCATGCAGTAGCCGACCTCGAGGCCCCAGACGCCGCCCGAGGTGCCGACGTCGATGTAGTGGATGCCCTTCTCGTCGAGCATCGAGGCCCGGCGGATGTCGTCGTGCCAGTTCGTGTTGCCGCCGTCGATGATCGTGTCGCCCTCGTCGAGCAGGTCCCCGAGCTTCCCCACGGTCTGCTCCGTCGGGTCCCCCGACGGGACCATCACCCAGATCATGCGCGGAGCGTCGAGCTTGGACACGAGGTCCTCGAGCGTCTCCGCCGCGGTCGCGCCGTAGGAGTGCGCCGTCTCGACGGCGTCCGCATTGAAGTCGAAGGCGACGACGGTGTGGTCCGAGTCGCGGTGGATGCGATGGACCATGTTGCCGCCCATCTTGCCGAGGCCGACGAAGCCGAGCTGCATCAGGAGAGCTCCTTCTCGAGGTCGTCCAGCGTGGTGCGCACGGCGTCGAGGCCGTGGTCGCGGAGGGTCTGAAGGTCGCCGTCGGCCTGCGCCGAGATCAGCGTCTTGAGGCCGAACGGCTCGCCCGGCACCTCGAGGTCGCTCTGCGGTGGCTCGAAGAGCTGCACGAACAGCCCCGTCTTCGGGCCCCCCTTGTGCAGCTGGCCTGTGGAGTGCAGGAAGCGCGGGCCGTAGCCGAAGGTCGTCGCCGTGCCGGCCCGCGAGACGACCGCCTCGCGTACGCGGGCGATCCGCGTCTCGTAGCCAGACGAGTAGGGGACGTAGGCCATGATCGCCACGTAGTGCGGCGGCGTGGCCCTGTCGGCGAGCGAGCCGAGGTCGCCGGGCTCGAGCTGCGGCGGGCCGTCGTCGAGCACCCGCTTGGTGTTGTCCTTGGCCTCCTGCACGTTCGGCTGGTCGAACGGGTTGATCTCGAGCGCCCAGCCCGCGACCGCGGTGGCCCACTCCCAGAGGACGAACAGCCGCCCGAGGTCCGCGGCCGCGCCCGCGGCGATCGACAGCACCGGATGGCCCTCGGCGCGCCACTGGGGCAGCGGGTCCGCGTGGTCGCCGATGTGGACGAAGACTCGGTCGTCGCCGTAGGCGGACGGCTCGACCAGCGGCTCGTCGGCGATCGGCAGGATGCCGCGGCCCTGCTTGCCGGTGGACTCGGCGATCAGCTGCTCCACCCACAGGCCGAACGAGGCGAGCGGGTCGTGCACGACGAACGTCAGCTTGTCGCGACCCGCCTTCGCGAGCTCGCCGATCGCGCAGCCGAGCTGCAGGCCCTCCTCGGGATCTACCGCCCGCGCGGCGTCGAGCACCGCGGGCAGATCCGCGCCGATCAGCGCCGCGGGAACGAGCCCGAACATGCTCAGGGCCGAGTAGCGCCCGCCGATCTCCGGGTCGCCGTCGAAGCGGCGCCGGAAGCCGTGCTCGCGGGCGATGTCGGCCAGCCCCGAGCCGGGGTCGGTGACGGCGACGAAGTGCGCGCCGTCGGGCTGGCGCGCGTGGAAGAGCTTGAACTGCGAGAGCGTCTCGATCGTCCCGCCCGACTTCGAGGAGACGATGAACAGCGTCGTCTCGAGGTCGACGTCGTCGAGGACCGCCCGCACCTGATCCGGGTGCGTGGAGTCGAGCACGTGCAGCTTCAGGTAGCCCTCGCGCGCGCCGAAGGTCTTCCAGAAGACCTCGGGCGCGAGGCTCGAGCCGCCCATGCCGAGCAGCACCGCGTCGGTGTATCCGTCGGCGCGAACCTCCTCGACGAACGCGGTGAGGTCATCGAGCTGGGCCGCCATGCGGTCGGCGATGTCCAGCCAGCCGAGCCGGTCGGTGACCTCGGGCGTGCCGGCCGGCGCCCACAGCGTCCCGTCGTGGGCGCGGATGCGCTCGATGACGTCGTCCGATCGGGCGCGCTCGAGGCGTTGCGCGACCGCGCCCTCGAGCTCGGGCGGCAGGTCGGCGTCGATGGTGGCTGCGGTCACGCGGGCCTCCGGTGGTCGGTCATGTCAGTTGGCTCAGTACCCGGCGCGCCCGCTCGGCCACGGCCACGCCGGTGAAACCGAAGTGCTCGTAGAGCTGGGGCGCGGGCGCCGAGGCGCCGAAGCCCTCCATCGCGACGACGTCGCCCGCATCGCCGACCCAGCGGTGCCAGCCCAGCGGGCTGGCGGCCTCCACCGCGACGCGCGCCCGCACGTGCGCAGGCAGCACCGTGTCGCGGTATGCGGCGTCCTGCGCGGCGAAGCGGTCGAGGCAGGGCATGCTCACGAGGCGTACCCGGACACCGTCGGCTTCCATCGCACGGGCGGCGTCGTGGGCGACATGGACCTCGGAGCCGCTGGCCATGAAGATGACCTCCGGCGGGCGGGCGGGGTCTGAATCGCTCTCGTAGAGCACATAGGCACCGCGCTCGATCGCATCGTCCGGCACGTCCGCCGGATCCCAGATCGGCAGGCCCTGGCGCGAGAGGGCGAGCACCGTCGGCGTCTCCGTCTGGCGCAGCGCGAAGCGCCAGGCCAGCGCCGTCTCGTTGAAGCCGGCGGGCCGGACGACGTCGACGTTCGGGGTCGCGCGCAGCGTGGCGAGCTGCTCGACCGGCTGGTGGGTCGGCCCGTCCTCGCCGACGCCGATCGAGTCGTGCGTGAACACGAAGATCGAGGGGATCCGCATGAGGGCCGCGAGGCGGATCGCTCCCTTCATGTAGTCGCTGAAGATGAGGAAGCCCGACCCGAAGGCGCGCAAGCCGTGCAGGACGAGGCCGTTGACGATCGCGCCCATCGCGTGCTCGCGAATGCCGAAGTGCAGGTTGCGCCCGTCGTAGGCGTCCGGCTCGACCGAGCCGGCGCCGTCGATCAGCGTCAGCGTGGAGGGCGCGAGGTCCGCCGAGCCGCCGACCAGCTCGGGCACCTGCGCGGCGGCCCACTGGATGACCTCGCTGGAGGCCTTGCGGGTGGCGATCATCCCGGCGTCGGGCGTCTTGGCCGGGATGTCGGCGTCCCAGCCGT
>JAXDHR010000229.1:0-14159 GCA_034664425.1 Solirubrobacteraceae bacterium | reverse complement strand
GACCGCCAGCGCATCTCCCTGGGCCTCAAGCAGACCCAGGAGGACCCGTGGCAGCGCGTCGTCGACACCTACCACGTGGGTGACGAGCTCGAGGGCGCCGTCACCAAGGTCGTCGCCTTCGGCGCGTTCGTCGAGATCATGGACGGGGTCGAGGGCCTCGTGCACATCTCCGAGCTCGCCCAGCAGCACGTCGAGAACCCGCGCGAGATCGTCGCGCCCGGCGATGAGATCCGCGTCCGGATCCTCGAGATCGACTCCGAGCGCCGCCGCCTCTCGCTCTCGATCAAGCGCGTCGAGGACCAGATCCTGCCGCTCAAGAACCTGGGCGGCGACGCGGGCGACCTCGACGACATGCCCGAGCTCGGTCTGTCCGAGGACGTCTTCACGTCGGCTCCCGCCGGGGACGAGACGCTCGCCGAGACCGACGTCGAGCCCGAGGCCGAGGCCGTCGCGACGGATTCCGAGGTCGCCGCGACCGAGCCCGAGGCCGCCGAGGACGACGCCGCCCCCGCGGCGGAGGCGCCCGCCGAGGACGCGGACGGCGAGGCCACCGACGAGTCCTGAGCCGGCGTGACGGCGCCCCCGTTCGTCGGTCTCACCGGCGGGATCGGCGCCGGCAAGTCGGAGGCACTGGCCGCGCTCGCCCGCCTGGGCGCGGCCACGATCTCCGCGGACGGTGTGGTGCACGAGCTCTACGCCGACCCGGAGGTCCGCGCCGCCGTCGTCGCCCGCTGGGGCGAGGCCATGGCGCCTGACGGCACGGTAGATCGCTCCGCGATCGCCGGGCGCGCCTTCGCGGACCCCGACGAGCGCGCCTGGCTCGAGGGCGTCATCTGGCCCAGGGTCGGCGAGCGGATCGCCGAGTGGCGCGCGGCCGAGGCCCAGCGCGAGCCGGCGCCGCCCGCGCTCGTGGTCGAGACGCCGCTGCTCTTCGAGGCCGGGCTGGAGGCCGCCTACGACGTCACGATCGCCGTCGTCGCCGACGAGCAGATCCGCGCGAGGCGTGCCGCCGAGCGGGGCCACGAGGCGGTCGACGAGCGCACGGCACGCCAGCTCACGCAGGAGCAGAAGGCGCAACGTGCGACGTTTGCGATCGAGAACTCCGGCAGCATCGATGAGCTCGAGTCGAAGCTGTCGGCAGTTCTTGACAAGCTGAGGGCATGAGCGCCCGGTCGGTCACTGCCCGCACGGCGAGCGCCCGCGAGGCGGCCCGCCGCGCCCGCACGGCCGGGCGCGGCGGCAAGCGGCGCGACCGCGGCGCGATGCTCCGCCGCCGGCTCTTCCTGCTCGCCTCCGTCGCGGCGCTCGCCGCGATCGTCGCGATGGTGATCTCGCCATGGGCCGACAAGGCCGTGCAGGAGCTCGCCCTGCCGCTGCGCCACGAGGACATCATCCGCCAGCAGGCCCGCGACAAGGGTCTGGATCCGGCCCTGATCGCCGGCGTGATCTACGTCGAGTCGCACTTCGTGGACCAGACCTCGCACGCCGGCGCGACCGGGCTGATGCAGCTGATGCCGCAGACCGCGGACTACATCGCGCGCAAGTCCGGCGGCACCCGTTTCGTGCAGGGCGACCTCGCCACGCCCCAGGTGAACATCTCCTACGGCTCCTGGTACCTGCGCTACCTGATGCGCAAGTACCACGACAACGAGCCGGTGGCGCTCGCCGCCTACAACGCGGGCGAGGGCAAGGTCGACGAATGGTGGCGCGCGGCCGCCGCGCGCGGCCAGGCGTTCGACGTCGCCAAGCACATCCCGTTCCCCGAGACGCGCACGTACGTCCAGCGCGTCCTCAAGGCGCAGGCGGACTACCGCAGGCAGTACCCGGCCGAGCTCGGGCTCAAGTGAGCCCCGGCCCGCTCGCCGGGCGCCGCGCGCTGGTCACGGGCGTCAGCCGGCGCATCGGCATCGGCTGGGCGATCGCGCAGCGGCTCGGGGAGCTCGGCGCGGCGCTGTACGTCTCGGGCTGGCGCGCCCACGACGCCGCGCAGCCGTGGGGCGCCGACCCCGGCGATCCGGTGGCGGAGCTGCGCGCGGCGCTCCCCGCCAGCGAGATCCACGCGGGCGAGCACGACTTCGCGGATCCGGGAGCGCCCGAGCACTGCCTCGCGGATGCCGCCGGGGCGCTCGGGCACGTCGACGTGCTCGTCGCCAACCACGCGCACTCCAGCAGCCGCGCGCTCGGGGAGCTCGAGGCCGCCGAGCTCGACCTCGCGCTGGCCGTCAACGTCCGGGCGACGCTGCTGCTCGTGCAGGCGTTCGCCGCCCGCCACGACGGCCGGCCCGGCGGGCGGGTCGTCTACCTGACCTCGGGCCAGCACCGTGGCCCTATGCCCGGTGAGCTGCCCTACATCGCCGGCAAGGGGGCACTGCACCAGCTCACGCCGAGCCTCGCGGCGGCGCTCGCGGAACGCGGCATCACGGTCAACTGCGTCGATCCCGGTGCGACGGACACGGGCTACGCGTCGCCCGGCGCGCACGCCGCGGTGCTCGAGCAGGAGCCGATGGGCCGCTGGGGCGAGCCGGCCGACGCGGCCCGCCTGATCGGCTTCCTCGCCTCCGACGACGCGCGCTGGGTCACCGGCCAGGTGATCGCCTCTACCGGCGGCGGTCCCTGAGCTCGGCCTCGCGCTCGCGGTCCTCCGAGCGTCCGACCTCGTAGAAGACGAGCGAGACGGCGAACACCGCCGCCGACCCGAGCAGGGCGATCGCGATCACGACGACGATCGTCGAGCCGCCGGCGAGCGCGAGCAGGACCGCCCCCGCGAGCGCAAGCGCCACGGGGACGGCCCACAGTCGCACGGCTCTAGCCCTTGACCGCTCCGGCCGTGAGGCCGGCCACGATCCGCTTCTGGAAGAGCAGGACCAGGAGGATCAGCGGAACCGAGATGACCACGGACGCGGCCGAGATGCTGCCGTAGGGCACCTCATGCTCGGTCGCTCCTGTGAAGAACGCGATCGCCGCCGGCACGGTCCGCGCCTTCGACGACGACGTCAACGTGACCGCGAGCAGGAACTCGTTCCAGGACGCGATGAACGCCAGGATCCCGGCCGTCGCAAGGCCCGGGGCCGCCAGCGGAATCACGACCTTGCGGAACGCCTGGAAGTGCGTCGCCCCGTCCACCAGGGCCGCCTCCTCGAGGTCCCGTGGGATCTCGCGGAAGAACGACACGAGGATGTAGATCGTCAGCGGCAGCGCGAACGTCAGGTAGGGCAGGATCAGCCCGATCCAGGTGTTGAAGATGCCGATGTCCGACCACAGCTTGAACAGCGGCGCCGCGATCGCGATCTGCGGGAACGTCGAGATCGTCAGCACGATCGCGAGGATCACGAACTTCCCCTTGAGCTTGAGCCGCGCGAGCGCGTAGGCGCAGAACGAGCCCACGACCAACGCGAGGACGGTCGTGCTCAGGGCCACGATCGCGCTGTTGCGCAGCGCATGCGTGAAGTCGGGGTTCTGGAAGATCGACTTGTAGTTCGAGAGCGTCGGGTTCGGCGGGATCAGACTCGACGACTGGAGGTCGTTGCCGGCCTTCAGCGAGATGTTGATCAGCCAGTAGAACGGGAACAGGCAGAAGATCAGGATCGCGACGACGCCGATCCACATCCACCATGGCGTCTTCGGCCGGCCGGACGGGGCCTTCCGCGTCCGTGCCCGGCTTGCGGTCGCGGTTCCCGGTGTGGTGACAGCTTGGGTTGCCATGGCTATTCGTCCGCCAGTCCTCGGATGTTGCCGCCCACGAAGCGGATGTAGCCGAACGAGACGATCATGACGACGAGGAACGTCAGCACGGCCATCGCCGACCCGAGCCCGTAGATGCGGTTGGTCGCGAAGTTCTCCTGCGCGATCGTCGACAGCGTCGACGTTCCGAACTGACCCTGAGTCAGTACGAACGGCAGGTCGAATATCCGCAACGCATCCAGGGTGCGGAAGATCAGCGCGACGAGGATCGCGGGCGTCAGCAGCGGCAGGGTGATCTTGGTGAACCGCTGCCAGGTCGACGCGCCGTCGACCTTCGCCGCCTCGTAGATGTCGTCTGAGATCACCTGCAGGCCGGCGAGAATCAGCAGCGCCATGAACGGCGCCGTCTTCCACACGTCGGCGATGATGATCACGATCAGCGCCTGCGGCTGCGAGCCGAGCCACACGGTCTGCGTGCCGAGGATCGTGTTCACGAACCCGTATGGCGACACGAACATCGTGCGCCACATCACCGCGGTGACCACCGTCAGCACCGCCCAGGGGACGAGCACGACGGTACGGAGCAGGCCCTGTCCGCGGAAGGCCGCGTGCATGGCGAGCGCCATGCCGAGGCCGATCACGGTCTCCAGCGACACCGACGCCACGGTGAAGATCAGCGTGTGCGCCATCGCGGCCCACCAGTCGCTGTCACCCAGCGCGGTGGAGTAGTTGCGCAGGCCGACCGGGCCCGCCCACCGCGAGAGGCCCGCGACGCGGACGCTGTACTCGTGGAGGGAGAGCCAGATCGCGTAGATGATGGGCCACGCCGCCACGACCGCAATCAGGATCAAGGACGGCGTGACCATCACCTTCGCCAGCCTGCGCTCCGGCATGCCCTTCGACCGCCGCGGGGCGGCGGGTGCGGGGGCGCGAACGGAGGCGGCTTCCATGTCAGCTCAGCTCTAGAACGTCGAGAGCGCGCTGTTGATCTGCGAGTCCGCCTTCTTGATGGCGGCCGCCGGGCTGGTACGACCCGTCAGAGCGTCGTTGACGTTCTTGTAGATCGCCTGCGAGATCTGCGGGTAGACCGGAGAGACCGGGCGCGCCTTCGCCTGGCTCAGGGCCTGCAGCAGTTCGCTCGCGTACGGGATCGCCTTCTTGACCCCCGGATCCGAGTACGTGGCGGGGATGATCGCGGCCTGCGAGTACTTCAGCAGGAGCGTCTTCTGGAACGCGGGGGAGGCATAGAAGTCCGCGAACTTCAGCGCGAGCCCCGGGTTCTTGGTGTAGACGCTGATGACCGAGTTGTGGCCGCCGAGGATGCCGGCTTTGCCGCCGCCCTGGAACGTCGGCAGCGGCGCCACCTTGTACTGGCCCTTGACCTTGCTCTGCGGGTTGTTGTCGGCCGCGTAGGCGTAGGTCCAGTTGCGCATCAGCGCGTACTTGCCGCTGGTCCACGCCTGGTCGGTCTCCGGCTCCATGTAGGTCGTGACCGCCTTCGGCGCGGCACCGTCCTTGACGCCATTGGCCATGAGCGTGAGCGCCTTGACGTTCTGCGGCGAGTTGAACGTCGACTTCTTGCCGTCCGCGCTGATCACGGAGCCGCCGGCCGCGAAGGCCAGCTCGAGGAAGTTGCAGGTCAGGCCCTCGTACGGCGCGCCCTGGTAGACGAGGCCGCCCTTGGACTTCGCGTCCGAGTAGACCTGCTGCCAGGTCGTCGGCGGCGAGGAGATCTTCTTGGTGTCGTAGTAGATGAAGGCCGCGTCGCTGGTCTCGGGGACGCCCCAGTACTTGTTCGCGTAGTGGACGGTCTCGAGCGGCGCCGCGATGTACTTCGAGCGCTGCTGGTTGACGTACGGGCTGAGGTCGTAGAGCCACTTCTGGCTCGCGAACTCGGCGGTCCAGATCACGTCGGAGCTGAATACGTCGCAGTCGTTCGACTTGGCCTGCTGGCGCTGGATGAACTGCGCGCGCTGCTGATCGGCCGAGGCCGGGAACTCCGTCAGGGTGGCCTTGTAGCCCTGTGAGCCGAACTTCTTGTTGAACTCGTCGACGATGGCGTGACCGGCGCCGGTGGTGTCCTTGCCCTGGCAGTACTTGATCGTGCCCTTGGGCGGGTTGTTCATCGAGCTCGCGTTGATGACTTTCGCGCCGCTGACCTTGGCCTGCGTGCCGCCCGACCCGCTCCCTCCTCCACCACCGCTGCTGCTGCTGCTGCTGCCGCAGGCGGCGACCGTGCCGCCGCACGCCAATGCGGCGGCGACTAGTACTGCGAGACGTCTGGACACTGCGTTCCCCTTCGTCCGATTGCGATCGATTGATCCCACATCACGCCCTCCTGGCGCGCCGTACCCGGCGCAGCGGCCGTCGTGCGCCGCACGACGAGCCGCAGACCGAGGCGCTCCGCGCCACGGCGTACCCCCTCCAATGAGCCGAGAAGCAGTTTCGCGCCGCGCTCACCACTCTCCTCCAGCGGCTGCGCGACCGTGGTCAACCCGGCGTAGCGGGCGACCTCCACGTCGTCGAACCCGACCACCGAGAGATCGTCCGGGACCTTCAGCCCCGCCTCCTCCGCCGCCTCGAGCACCCCGAGCGCCTGCCGGTCGGACCCGGCGAACACCGCAGTCGGTCGCTCCTCGAGCGCCAGCAGCTCCGCGGCCATGCGCCGCGCCTCCTGTCCGCCATGGGGCCCGCGGCGGACGAGCAGCTCTGCGCCCGCCGCCGCCGCGGCGGTCTCGGCCCCCAGCCGGCGCCGCGCACTCGAGGTGAAGCCGAACGGGCTGTACTCGTCGTCGCCCACGAAGCCGATGCGCCGATGTCCGAGGTCGAGCAGGTGCTGGATCGCGAGCCGGCCGCCCGCGACGTCGTCGATCGAGACGCCGGCGACGCGCGGGTGCTCCGCGTCGACGAGCGCGACCGGCACGCCGGCGGCCTCGAAGCGGCGCAGCTCCTCGCGCGACGGGCACAGCGAGACGCAGATCAGCCCGTCCAGGCGTCCGCCGGCCGCAAGGTCGATGAAGCGGTCGGGGCCCTCGACGTCGAAGAGCACGAGCTGGTAGCCCGCGGCGGCCACGGCGGCGGAGACGCCGCGCAGCCGCTCGACCACCGAGGACTGGGTGAAGAAGGGGGCGACGACCCCGATCGTGCGGGTGCGGCCCGTCGAGAGGGCGCGCGCGGCGGCGTTGGGGGCGTAGCCGAGCTCGTCGATCGCCTCGAGCACGCGCTCGCGCGTCGGCCGCGAGACCCGTGGCGAGCTGTTGAGCACTCGCGAAACGGTCGCGACGCCGACGCCTGCACGCTGCGCGACCTGCGTGATGGTCACGCCCGACCGCACCTCGACCGCTCTCGCGCGGATGCCGGCGCGAGTCCTCCTCCCTCGATCACGCTCTTCCTCCTCCAGAAGACGTGGAACCGATGCCACGGGACGTTTCCATGCCTGCTCTGCGCTGTCAAGGCCACGGCGGGCTAGCGCTGCCGCGCGCCTCGAGGCTCGCCGCGACGCTGCCGCCCGGGCAGTGGCGCAGGAAGCCCGGCGTGGCGAGCACCCGGCCGCCCTCGAGGATCGTCATCGCGCCGTGGCCAGCGAGCGTCGCGGTCCATGCGGGACCATCGGCTCCCAGCGCGAACGCCGCCGTGGCGTAGGCGTCGGCCGTGCCGAGGTCGGGTCCCACGACGGTGACCGACAGCACGCCGCGCGGCGGGCGGCCGCTGCGCGGGTCGACGATGTGCTCGCCGCGCTCGTACGCGCCCGAGGTGGCGACGGCCGCGTCCGTCAGCTCGAGCACCGCCGCGAGCCGGTCGCGGCGACACGGATGACGGACGCCGACGCGCCAGCGGGCGCCGGGTGCCGGGCCACCGCGCACGCAGATGTCCCCGCCGCCGTCGAGGCAGAAGTCGCGCACCCCGTGGCGCTCGAGCAGCGCGGCGGCCCGCTCGAGCGCCCAGCCCTTGACCAGGCCGGTCGGGTCCGGGCGCCCGCCGCCGGCGGCGATGGCGTCGAACGCACCGCCGGTGTCACGATGCAGCGCAGCGCAGCGATCGAGCACCTCGCGCACGTCCGGATGCGCGTCCGCCGGCGCCAGCTCGCCGCGGCGGACGCGGCTGATCTCGCTCCCGGGCCGGTAGGTGCTGAAGCGCGCCTCGGCTTCGCGCAGGCACGCGAACGCGGCCGCGATCGCCTCGGGACGGGCCGGGCCGCGGACGTCGATCGCGACGTCCGTGCCCATGACGGCCTCAACGGCGCGCGGCGGCGATGGCATCGCGCAGCGAGGCGATCCAGACGCGGCTGGTGAACGTCGCGCCGGACACGGCGTGAACGCGGGCGCTCCCGGCGCGCAGGGCCTCCGCGCGCAGGATCGGCTCGGCGCGGGCGTTGATGGCGCGGGTGTGCGGCCCGGCGCCGCTGAGCGCGACGGTCTGCACGCCGGTCAGGCGGCCGCGCGTCAGCGTCGCGCGGACCTGGACGACGGAGAAGGGCGTCGTGCGGGCGGGGCCTGTGGCGGTGCGCGTGTGGGGCGCGCGGGGCGCGGCCGGCGCGGCGTGCCGGGGACGCTGGGCATCGCGCTGCGTGAGCGTGCGCGGCGGATGGGTCTCGTAGCCCGCGAGCAGGACCACGGCGACGACGGTCACGATGAGGGCGACGGCGGCCTTGCGCATCTGCGAGCGTCACGACCATACAGGGCTTCCCGGGCGGGACGCGGCCCTCGTATCCTGCCGCCCATGCCCGAGGATCCCGTGCTGCAGGACCCGCTCCCCGACGACGAGGAGGCCGGCGGCGCCGTTCCCGCGTCGTGGTGGCGCGACGGCGTCCTGTACCAGATCTACCCGCGCTCCTTCGCCGACTCCAACGGCGACGGCATCGGCGACCTGCGCGGGATCATCGCGCGGCTCGACCACCTCGAGTGGCTCGGGATCGACGGGGTCTGGCTCAATCCGACGATGCCGTCGCCCAACCGGGACTGGGGCTACGACGTCGCGGACTACTGCGCGGTCGATCCCGACCTCGGCACGCTCGAGGACCTCGACGCACTGATCGAGGCGGCGGGGCGGCGCGGCATCCGCATCCTGCTCGACCTGGTCCCCAACCACACGAGCGACCAGCACGCGTGGTTCCAGGACGCGCTCACGGGCCGCGACGCCCGCCACCGCGACTTCTACGTGTGGGCTGACCCGAAGCCGGACGGCTCGCCGCCCAACAACTGGATCTCGAACTTCGGCGGTCCGGCGTGGACCTTCCACGAGCCGACCGGCCAGTACTTCCTGCACAACTTCCTCGCCGAGCAGCCGGACCTCAACTGGTTCAACGAGGAGGTCCGCGCGGCGTTCGACGAGATCCTGCGCTTCTGGTATCGCCGCGGCATCGCCGGCTTGCGCATCGACGTCTGTCACGCGATCGTCAACGACGCCGAGCTGCGCGACGACCCGCCGTCCGGGCCGGACGACCATCCGCAGGTCCGGCGCCGCGAGCTCAAGCAGGTCTACTCGATGAACCGCCCCGAGCTGCACGACGTGCTGCGCCGCTGGCGGGCGGTGTCCGACGAGGAGGACCCGCCGCGGTTGCTCGTCGGCGAGACCTACGTCCTCGACCTCGAGTCGCTGATCCCGTTCTACGGCCGCGACGACGAGCTCAACCTGGCGTTCAACTTCCTCTTCGTGCACGCCGACCTCGACGCCGCGCAGCTGCGCGCGATCGTCGAAGGGGTCGAGGCGATGCTGCCCGAGGGCTCCTGGCCCGTCTACACCGGCTCCAACCACGACGCCGGCCGGCTCGCGACGCGCTGGGCGCGGGACGACCCGCGCCGCGCCCGCACCGCGCTGCTGCTGCTGCTCACGCTGCGCGGGACGCCGTTCCTCTACTACGGCGACGAGCTCGCACTGCCCGACGTCCCGCAGGATCCCGACACGGCGCTCGATCCGGTCGCGCGCCGCACCGGCGACCCGGACGACAACCGCGACGTCTGCCGCACGCCGATGCCGTGGCGCGACGAGCCGGGCGGCGGGTTCACCCGTGCGGAGGTGACCCCGTGGCTGCCGTTCGGCGATCTCGCTCGCCACAACGTCGCCGACCAGCGGGAGGACCCGGCGTCGACGCTGCGCCTCACCCGCGACCTGATCGCGATCCGTCGCGAGCGCGCCGACCTGCGCGGCGGCGCCTACGCGACGCTGACGGCGCCGGGCGGCGCCTGGGCGTTCCGGCGCGGCGACGGCACCGCGGTCGCGCTCAACCTCTCCGACGCGGCGGTGACCGTCGAGGGCATCGCCGGCACGGTGCTGGTGGGCACCGACCGCAGCCGCGACGGCGCGACGGTCGACGGTGCCGTCGACCTCGGGCCGTGGGAGGGCGTGCTCGTGGACGTCAGCCCGACGGGCTCTGCCCGCTGATCTCGAGCACCACCTCGACGTCGCCGCGGATGCGGACGTCGGTCAGCGCCACCCCATGGCCGCCCGCGCGCTCGAAGACCAGGTCCACCTCCGAGCCTGCGATCCGCAGGCCCTTGACCTCGACGCGGTCGAGCCAGTGCGAGAGCGACGGCCGGCGGATGCGCAGCCGCCGCTCCAGTCCATCGGCGACGACGCCGAGCGCGGTGCGGCCGAGGTACGGGATCGCGCCGGCCGCCCACGCCTGCGGCTGGCAGGCGACCGGGTACGGGACGGGCGTCTCGAACTCGGCGCGCCCGAAGCCCGCGAACAGCTCGGGCAGCCGGTAGTTCTCCGCCGCCGCGGCGGCGTCGAGCATGCCGCCGAGCACCTGCGTGAAGTCATCGTCGAAGCCGTAGCGGCGCAGCCCCACGGCGATCAGCGCGGTGTCGTGCGGCCACACCGTGCCGAGGTGGTAGCCGACCGGGTTGTAGGCGGCCTGGCCCTCGGCGAGCGTGCGGATGCCCCAGCCGGAGAACATGCGCTCGCTCATCACGGCGTCGCGGATCGCTTGCGCGCGCTGCAGCGGCACCGCGCCCGCCCACAGCAGGTGTCCCTGGTTGGAGCCGAGGGCGGCGCTCGGGACGCCGTCGGGGCCGAGCGCCATCGCGTAGTAGCCGCGCTCGGGCAGCCAGAAGCGCTCGATCCGCCGCTCGAGCTCGGCCGCCTCGCGCTCGAGCTGCGCGGCGCCGTCGACGTCGCCGTCGAGCGCCATCAGCTTGGCGATCCCGCGCTTGGCCCGGAGCACGTAGCCCTGCGGCTCGACGAGCGTGATCGGCGGCTCGAGCGGTGTCCCGTCCTCGGCCATGATCCCGTCGTGGGAGTCCTTCCAGCCCTGATTGCGCAGCCCGTTCGCGGAACGTGAGGCGTACTCGAGCAGGCCGTCGCCGTTGCGGTCACCGGGTCCGTCGATCCAGCCGAGCATCCGCTCGACGTCGCCGCGCAGCTCGCGGAACAGCGATAGGTCGCCGCACCAGTCGGCGTGCTCGGCGAGCAGGCACAGGAACAGCGGGGTCGCGTCGACCGTGCCGTAGTAGAGCGACAGCGGCGTGAGGCCGCGGCGCGCGACCTCGCCGACGCGCAACTCGTGCAGGACCTTGCCCGGCTCCTCGTCGCGCTCGGCGTCGTCGCGGGTCCCGAGCATCCGGGCGAGCAGGCGCAGCGTCCGCTCGGCCATGCGCGCGTCGAAGGCGACGGTCTCGATCGCGGTGATCAGCGAGTCGCGCCCGAACAGCGTCGCGTACCACGGCACCCCCGCGGCGTAGTAGTCCTGCCCGTCGAGCCGCGAGGCGAGCATCCGCAGGTCCTGCAGCGAGCGGTCGAGCACGCGGTCGAACAGCTTGTCGTCGGTCACGACCCGCGGGCCGGCGGGGCCGGGCGCCGGCCGGGCGACCGTCGGGTCGCGCGCCGGGCGGCCGGATCGAGGCGGCTCCTCGTGCTCGTGGAGGTCGTAGTCGAGCGCGATCGTCACGGCGCGCCCGCGCTCCAGCCGCAGCGAGAACGCGAGCCGGCCGTCGTCGCGTACCGCGGGCGGCGGATCGGCGGTGACGGTGAGCGCCCGATGGAGGCCGTCGCGGCCCGTCGCGGCGAAGCAGACGCCGCCGGGGACCGGCTCGACCGACGGCTCCGGGCCGTCCACCGGCACGATCCCGCGGATCCCGAGCATCGGCGCGAAGTCCGTCCGCAGCGCGAGCTCGACCTCGAGCTCGAGCGGGTCCGGGTCGTAGGAGCGCACCTCGATCCGCTCGAGGATCGTGCCGGGCTCCTCAAGCCGGCGCTCGAAGCGGACCTGCAGCGCCTGCAGCGCGAGGACGCGGCCGCCGGGCAGCCGCAGCGGCGGGTTCGTGAGCTCATGGACGGCGGCAAAGCCGCTCCGCGACACGGCGACCAGCAGCTCCGGCCGCGCGCCGGCGATGCGCAGCTCGTGGCCCGAGACGAAGCGGCAGTCGTCGCGGAAGACCCCCAGCGGGTGCCCTCGCCGCATGTCCAGGGACCCGTCGCGCTCGGTGACCGAGTAGACGTTGCCGGCCTTCAGCACCGTCATCTGGGAGAGGTTGACGAGCTGCGGCGTGGCGGCGTCGCCGGCCTCGGCGGGCAGGCCGCCGCTGACGTGAGCCTGTGATGGGGTGGACACCTGACATGAGTGCCCGCCCCCGGCAGCGCCCGAACGACGATTCGGGCTCCGGGACCGGCGGGTACCGCTGGCATCGAGGGGACGGGCTCCCGCTCAACCGAAGGAGGAACCGAATGGCGCCGAACCAAGCCGATGCGCCGCTGCGCATCGCGATGCTCGCCCCGCCCTGGATCCGCGTGCCCGCGCCCGCGTACGGGGGGATCGAGGAGGTGGTCCGGCTGCTCTGCGAGGGCCTCGTCGAACGGGGTCACGCGGTGACGCTGTTCGCGGCACCGGAGTCCCAGTCGGCGGCCGACGTCCACGTCGTGCTCGACGCCGAGCATCCGGACGAGATCCAGAAGGCGCAGTTCGAGGCCGACCACGTCGCGCGCGCGTTCGCGGAGATCGATCGCGACAGCGGCTTCGACGTCGTCCACGACCATACGGGGCACGTCGCGCTCTCGATGGCCGACCGCATCGCAGCGCCGTTCGTCCACACCCTGCACGGTCCGTTCGACGCGGCGGCCAGCAGCTTCTATGCCGAGCACGGGTCCAAGGCGCTGCTCGTCGCCCTCTCCGAGCACCAGCGCAGCCAGGCGCCCGTCCAGGCGGGGGAGATCGCCGTGGTGCCGAACCCGCTGCGTGTCGAGGAGTGGCCGTTCCGGGCCGACAAGGAGGACTTCGTCGCCTGGGTCGGGCGGATGTCGCCCGACAAGGGACCGCACCGCGCGATCGCGGCCGCGCGCGCCGCCGGCGTGCCGCTCGTGCTCGCCGGGCCCGTGCAGCCGGGGCAGGAGGAGTACTTCGCGCGGGAGGTCGAGCCGCAGATCGACGGCGACGCCGTGCGCTACCCCGGCGAGGCCGACGCCGAGGCCAAGCGCGACCTCTACGCAGCGGCGCGCGCTCTGCTGATGCCGATCCGCTGGCCCGAGCCCTTCGGCCTCGTCATGGTCGAGGCGATGGCCTGCGGGACGCCCGTCATCGCCTACCCCGAGGGCGCCGCCCCCGAGCTCGTGCTCGACGGCGAGACGGGCTTCCTCGTCGACGGCGAGGACGAGATGGCCGCCGCCATCGGGCGCCTGGATGAGATCGACCCGCGGCGCTGCCGGTCGGCCACCGAGGCGCGCTTCGGCGTCGACGCCGTCACGCGCGGCTACGAGGAGGTCTACCGCCGTGCGGCGGCGCCCCCCGCGGACGCGTCGGCAGCTCGCTCTATCGTTTGAGGGCCGATGCCGCCCTTCAAGCTCGACTCCGTCTACTCGCCGACCGCCGACCAGCCCGCGGCGATCGACCAGCTCGCGGACGCGGTCGATCGCGGCGATCGCGGCGTGACCCTCCTGGGGGCAACGGGCACCGGCAAGACGATGACGATGGCCGCCACGGTCGAGCGCCTCCAGCGGCCAGCGCTGGTGCTCGCGCACAACAAGACGCTGGCGGCACAGCTCTGCAACGAGTTCCGCACCTACTTCCCGCAGAACGCCGTCGAGTACTTCGTCTCCTACTACGACTACTACCAGCCCGAGGCCTACGTCCCCTCGAAGGACCTCTACATCGAGAAGGACTCGGCGATCAACCAGGAGATCGACCGGCTGCGCCACGCCGCGACGGCCGCGCTATTCGCCCGCCGCGACGTGCTGATCGTCGCGTCGGTCTCGGCGATCTTCGGCCTCGGCTCGCCCGAGACCTACAACGCGAACTGCCAGATCCTCGTCAAGGGCGGCGAGGTCGACCGCGACGAGCTGCTGCGCAAGCTCGTCTCGCTGCAGTACAACCGCAACGACACGGCGCTCGGGCGCGGGACGTTCCGCGTGCGCGGCGACACGCTCGAGGTCTTCCCGGCCTATGCCGAGACCGCCTTCCGCGCGCAGCTGTTCGGCGACGAGGTCGAGCGCCTGCAGCACTTCGACCCGCTCACCGGCGAGCTGATCCTCGACGACCTCGAGCACGT
>JAXDHR010000228.1:0-6590 GCA_034664425.1 Solirubrobacteraceae bacterium | reverse complement strand
TAGCGCCGGCAGGTCGACCGCGCCGTCGCCGAGCGGTCTGAACGCCCCGGCCGCGACGGATTCCCAGAAGCCGCCGCGGCAGCGCGCTCGGTCGACGTCCTTGAGATGCAGGTACGGAACCCGGTCGGCGTAGCGCGCGAACGTCTCCGCGGGGTCGAGGCCGGCGTAGGCGAGGTGGCCCGTGTCGAGGCACAGCTCGTGGCGGGCCGCGACCGGCTCGATCTCGTCAGCGAACTCGATGGCACTGCCCGCATGGGGGTGGACCACCGGACGCAGCCCGTGCGCGCGAGCGAGCTCTGCCGCGGCGTCGAGCGTCGCGAGCAGCCGCGCCCGCTCGCGCACGCCGAGCCGCTGGGCGGCTTCGGAGTTCCCCGCGGTGCGCGCGCGGGCGGGGTGCACGGCGTCGATCAGGACGAGGAACGTTCCCTCCAGCGCGGCGACGCGGGCGCTGACCGCGCGCGCGACGGCGAGCGCCCGGTCGGGCGCGAGCGCGAACGCCTCGAAGACGAAGCCCGCGGTGATGGAGATCCCGCGGTCGCTGATCGTCTCCGCGGCGCTCGCGGGCAGGTAGCCGAGCGGGCCGAGCTCCATCCGCCGCAGGCCGGCAGCGGCGACGCCATCGACGACCTCGCGCCAGGGCGGGTTGCCCGGCGCGCCCGCGAAGTCGACGCCCCAGCTCACGGGGCCGGTGGCGAGCTCGAGCCTCACTGCGCCGTCCAGCCGCCGTCGACGCGCAGGCTCGCGCCGGTCATGAGGCTCGCCGCCGGGCTGAGCGCGAACAGCACCGCCGCGGCGACCTCGTCGGCCTCGCCGAGGCGTCCGAGCGGGATCTGCCGCGCGATGGACGCCCCGGCGGCGCCGACGAGGAACGGGCGCGTCATCTCGGTCTCGACGAACGTCGGCGCCACGGCGTTGACGCGGATGCCGTGGGGCGCGAGCTCGATCGCCATCGCCTTGGTGAGGCCCTCGACCGCGTGCTTGGCGGTGCAGTAGGCGGTGCGCAGCGCCGCTCCGACGTGGCCCATCTGCGAGGTCACGTGAACGATCGCGCCCGCCACGTCGGCCTCGCGCATGCGCCGGACAGCTGCCTGCGCCGGCAGGAACGCGCCGCGCACGTTGAGGCGCAGAGCCCAGTCCAGCGACGCGGGGGAGACGTCGGCGAAGGGCTCGGGCCGGTTCCCGCCGGCGCAGGTCACGAGGGCGGCGGGCGCGGGAAGCGCGGCGAACGTTGCGCCGACCTGATCGGCGTCGGTCACGTCGCACGGGCAGGCCCGTGCGCGGCCGCCCGCGCGCTCGATCTCGGCGGCGAGCGCGCGCAGCGGCTCTGGGCGCCGTGCCAGCAGCGCGACGTCCGCGCCCGCGGCGGCGAGCGCGCGGCTGCACGCCGCCCCGAGTCCGCCCGAAGCGCCGGTCACGACCGCGACGCCGTCGATCGCGATCATCGCCGTGCCTCTGCAGTGAGCCGCCGGAGACGCAGCTCCGCCGTGGCGGCATGGCCCGCGAACCCCTCGGCATGCGCGATCGCCGCCACCGCCGGCGCGACCCGCGCGCTGCCCTCCGCCGTCAACCGCTGGTAGGTGACGGTCTTGAGGAACTTGCCGATCCAGAGGCCGCCCGTGTAGCGGGCCGCGCGGCCCGTGGGGAGGACGTGGTTGGTGCCGACGGCCTTGTCCCCGTAGGCGACCGTGGCGTGCTCGCCGAGGAAGAGCGAGCCGTAGTTGCGCAGCGCGTCCAGGTACGGGCCTGGATCGGCCGCGTGGACCTCGAGGTGCTCCGGAGCCCGCTCGTCGGCGACGCGCACGGCCTCCGCGCGATCGGCAACGAGCACGACCTCGCCGCGGTCGCGCCACGCCTCGGCGGCGACCTCGGCGGTCGACCAGCCCGCGATCAGCGCCGGTATCCGCTCCAGCACGTCGTCGGCGAGGGCTCGGCTGGTCGTGACGAGCACCGCCTCCGAGGTCGGTCCGTGCTCGGCCTGCCCGAGCAGGTCCGCGGCGACGAGCTCCGGGTCCGCGCCGGCCTCGGCGAGCACCAGCACCTCCGTCGGCCCGGCGAGGAGATCGATCCCCACGCGCCCGAACAGCTGCCGCTTGGCCTCGGCGACGTAGGCGTTGCCGGCGCCGACGAGCATGTCGACCGGCTCGACGCCGCAGAGCCCGAAGGCGAGCGTGGCGAGGCCCTGGACGCCGCCGAGGCAGAGCACGGCGTCGGCACCCGAGGACGCGATCGCATGCAGCATCGGCGCCGGGATGCCGCGCGCGTCGCGGGGCGGCGCGCAGGCGACGACGGTTCCGACACCCGCCTCCTTGGCGACGAGCACGGTCATGAACGCCGAGGCGAGCATCGGGTAGCGGCCGCCGGGCACGTAGGCGCCGACCGCCCCGACCGGCATGTGGCGATGTCCGAGCACGACGCCCGGCAGCTGCTCGACCTCGAGGTCGAGCAGCGCGCCGCGCTGCGCCCGCGCGAAGCCTCGTACCTGCTCCTGGGCGAAGGCGATGTGGCCGGCGAGCGCCTCGTCGACCGCCTCGGCCGCTGCGGCGCACGCCGCCGGCTCGACGAGGAAGGAGGGCGGATCCCAGCGATCGAGCACGCGAGAGTACTCGCGCACTGCGGCCTCCCCGCGGCTCTCGATGCGCAGGAGCATCTCCGAGACGTCGCTGCGGATCCGCGGGCTGACCGCCGGTCCCGGGCGCTCGGCCCGCTTGAGCTGCTCAGCCATCGGAAGCCTCCAGTCGTGCCGTGAGGGTCGCGGCGGCGGGGACCACCGCGGCGATCAGGTCGTCGAGCGCGGCGCGGCCCGCGGTCGAGACGCCGAGCGCGGCGACCGCCTCGCCGTCGGCGGCGAAGACCGGCGCCGCGACGCCGCGGATGCCGTGGCGATGCTCACCGTCCTCGGTCGCGTAGCCGCGGGCGCGCACACCGGCGGCCGCCTCCTCGAGGGCGCCGCGGTCGACGAGGGTCGCGGGCGTGCAGGGCCGCAGCGGGAGCCGCAGGACGCTGTCGCGCCAGTCGTGGCGATGGCCGAGGAGCGCCTTGCCGAGCGCGGTGCAGTGGCACGGCTCGAGCTCACCCAGCCGTGTCGCAACCGCGCCTTCGCCGCCGTGCACGACGCAGACGGTGGAGCGGTACGACGGGACGGCCAGGTGCGCCTCGCCGCCCGTGGCGGCCCATAGCTCGCCGATCAGCGCCTCGGCCGCAGTCGTCAGGCGCGCTCGCTGGGCCACCTGACCGGCGAGCGCGACGAGCCGCATCGTCGGCGCGTAGAGGCGGCGCGCGTCGTCGCTGCGGCTGACGTATCCCTCGTCGCGCAGGCGGTTGAGCAGCCGGCGCGCGGTCCGTGGATGCACGGCCAGCGCCTCTGCCACCTGCGGCGCGGAGAGCGGCTGGAGCGCCAGCACCTCGAGCGCACGCATCGTGCGGGCGACGGGCCAGGCCTCAGGCGCCGGCATGGAGTCCCTCCAGCGAACGGACGGCAGCATCGACGGCACCCGCGTAGAGGCGGACGTCGGCCGAGTAGACGACGAGCTGGGCGCGTCCGCCAGAGAGCTCGGCCAGCGCGTCGGGCTCGCCCCCGGCGGCGAGCCCGAAGGCGACTTCCGCGCGGGCGCAGGCGTCCGCCACGGCGTCGACGCACTCGCGCATATCGGGGTCGTCGAGCCGGCCGGGCGCGTCGAGGGCCAGGGCGAGGTCAGAGCAGCCGACGACGAGCGCGTCGATGCCCTCGACCGCCGCGATCTCCGCGCAAGCGGCGACCCCGGCGAGCGATTCGATCTGCACGGTGCATGACACCCGCGCGGCGTCGGAGTCCCAGAAGCGCCCGACCCGGCCGTAGCCGCCGGCCCGGCGGGGACCGAATCCGCGCCGTCCCGTCGGCGGGTAGGCGAGCCGGGCGGCGAGGCGGCGCGCCTGGTCCGCCGTATCGACGCGCGGCGCCACGACGCCGTCGACGCCCGCGTCGAGCAGCGGCCCGAGGAGCTCGGAGTCGATCGAAGGCACGCGCGCGTGGGCGGCGCAGCCCGAGGCGGCGAGCGCGATCGCGAGCGCCTGGGCGTCGCGCAGTCCGAGGGCACCATGCTCGAGGTCGATCCACGCGAAGTCGAGCGCGGCGCCGGCGAGCTCCGCGAGGGCGACGTCGCCGAGCGAGAGGACGGTGCCGACCTGGGTCACGTGGCGTCTCCCGGGTGGATCACGACGAGCTTGTCCTCGGTCATGTCGCGCACCGCCCAGCGGACGCCCTCCTTGCCGAACCCGCTGGCGCCGAAGCCGCCCCACGGCATCGTGTCGACCCGCCACGTCGCGCCGCGGGGCGGATTGACGTTGACGAGGCCGGCGCGCAGGCCGTGCGCGAACCGCAGCGCGCGGTCGACGTCGCGGGTCAGCACGCTCATCGCCAGCCCGAAGCGCGTGTCGTTGGCGAGGGCGAGCGCCTCGTCATCGGTCGCGAAGGTGCGAATCGCGACCGCCGGCCCGAAGAGCTCCTCGCGCCAGATCCGCGCGGTCGACGGCGGATCGAGCACGACTGCCGGCGCTACCACCGCGCCGTCGCGGTCGCCGCCGCGCAGCAGCTGCGCGCCCGCGGCGGCGGCCTCGGCGAGCCAGCCGACCACGCGCCGGGCCTCGTCCGCGTCGATCACCGGCGAGAGGTCGGTGCACGGATCGGCGGGGTCGCCGGTGACCCGCGCGTCCACCAGCGGCAGCAGTCGCGCGAGCAGCTCGTCGCGGCGCACGGCGGCGACGAGCACGCGCTGCGTCGACACGCAGTTCTGGCCGCCGTTCGTATAGCCGCTGTGCGCGATCGCAGCCGCAGCGCGATCGAGGTCGGCGTCGTCGAGCACCACCAGCGCCGCGTTCGAGCCGAGCTCGCAGGTCAGGCGCTTGGCACCGGCCGCGCGCGCGATCGCCTCACCGACCGGCTGGCTGCCGGTGAAGGAGATCTTGCGCACGCGCGCGTCCGTGCACAACGCCTGGCCGATGGTGCGCCCCGGGCCCACGACGCACTGCAGCGCGCCGGCCGGCAGACCGCCGCGCTCGAGCCGGTCGCAGAGGAAGCGCGCCGTGAGCGGCGTCACCGCAGCGGGCTTGAGCACGACGGCGTTGCCGGCCGCGAGCGCCGGGCCGATCTTGTGCATGACGAGGATCGCCGGGTAGTTGAACGGCGAGATCGCGAGCACCACTCCCGTCGGCTCGGCGCGCGTGTAGGCGAGGCGGCCCACGCCGTCGGCGGCGATGTCGAGCGGGAGCACGGTGCCGTCGAGCCGCCCCGCCTCCTCCGCGCACAGCCGCACGATGCCGGCGATCCGGTTCGCCTCCGCCTCGGCCTCCGCCACGTGCTTGCCCTGCTCGGCGGTGATCGTGGCCGCGAGCTCGTGCGCGTCGCGCTCGATCAGCGCGGCCGCCCGCTGGAGGATGCCGGCGCGCTCGCCCGCAGACAGGCGGGCCATCGACGCGGCGCCACGGCGCGCGGTCTCGAGGATGTCGTTGACGTCGTCGGGCAGCGCCTGGGGGACCGTGCCCACGACCTCGCCCGAGTACGGCGAGCGAACCTCGAGCCAGCGCTCGGCGGTCCGCGTGCTCATGCGGGCACCTCGGACGCGTGCAACACCGCTGGGTTGGCGACCACCCCTGGGTCGGGTGCGCCCCGCAGCACGTCGATCACGTGCTGCGTCGCGCGCTCGGTCATCCGGGCGATCGAGCGTTCGCTCAGCCCGCCGATGTGCGGCGTGAGGATCACGTTGGGCAGCGCCGCCAGGCCCGGCGGGACCTCGGGCTCATCGGCGAAGACGTCGAGCGCCGCCGCGCGCAGCCGCCCGCTCGCCAGCGCCCGCTGCAGCGCGACCTCGTCGACCAGCCCGCCGCGCGAGGTGTTGACCAGCACCGCGGTCGGCCGCATGGCCGCCAGCCGCCGGCCGTCGATCAGCCCGCGGGTCGCGCGTGTCAGGGGCAGGTGCAGAGAGATCGCGTCGGCCCGCTCGAGCAGCGCGGGCAGGTCGACGAGCTCCCATGGGCCGGCGGCCGTCGCGGCGGGATCGCAGACCAGCAGACGCACGCCGAAGCCGGCCAGCCGCCGGGCGACCTTGCGCCCGATCGCGCCGCAGCCGACGAGGCCGACCGTCGTCCCGTGGAGGTCCCACGGGGTCAGCGCGCCCGCCCGCGACCACTCGCCGCGGCGGACCGAGGCGTCGTGCTCGGGAAGCCGCCGCAGCGCGGCCAGCAGCAGCGCGACCGCGTGATCCGCCGTCGTCTCCTGGTTGAGCCCGGGCGTGGTGGTCACCACGACGCCCGCCGCGGTCGCGGCGTCGAGGTCGATCGAGTCGGTCCCGACGCCGACGCGCGCGATCGTGCGCAGCCGCGGCGCCGCGTTGAACACCGACGCGTCGAACGGATCGGTGCTGACGATCGCCGCGATCGCGTCGCGCGCGAGCGCCGCGGTCTCGGCCGCCGTGCGGGCACCGGTCTTGGGCGCCAGCCGCGGCTCGAGGCCGGTCTCGGCGAGCCGTGCGCCGGTGCGGGCGCCGCGCGCGTCGTAGCCCATCCACGTGACGAGCACGCGATCAGGCATCACGGCGGCCCTCCGCCCGGGCGGCGCG
>JAXDHR010000227.1:0-19320 GCA_034664425.1 Solirubrobacteraceae bacterium | reverse complement strand
CGGTGCCGCCGCCGGACTCGATCACGTCCGAGTACAGCGTCCCCTGCACGAGGTACTTCGCGTCGCCGATCTTCGCCGCCTCCTCCTCGAAGACGCGGATGAACTCGGCCCCGATCGCCTTGCGCTTCGCCTCCGGCTCCTTCACGCCCGCGAGCCGGGCGAGGAAGCGGTCCTCGGCGTCCACGGCCACGAGCGGCACCTTGAAGTGGTCGCGGAACGCGGCGATCACCTGGTCGCCCTCGTTCTTGCGCATCAGGCCATGGTCGACGAACACGCACGTGAGCTGATCGCCGATCGCGCGGTGGACGAGCAGCGCGGCGACCGAGGAGTCGACGCCGCCCGAGAGCCCGCAGATCACCCGCCCGTCGCCGACCTGGCGGCGGATCGCCTCGATCTGCTCGTCGATGATCGAGGCGGCGCTCCAGCTGCGCTGGCACCCGCAGATGTCCTCGAGGAAGGTGGTCAGCACCTGCTGGCCGTAGGGCGTGTGGACGACCTCGGGGTGGAACTGGATCCCGTAGATTCCGCGCTCGGGGCTCTCCAGCGCGGCGACCGGCGAGGCCGTCGAGCTGGCGAGCGCCACGAAGCCGGGCGGCGCCTCGTAGACCGTGTCGCGGTGCGACATCCAGCACGCCTGCTCGGGCGGCGTGCCGGCCAGCAGCCGTCCGGACTCATGCACGGTCAGCGCCGAACGGCCGAACTCGCCGATCTCCGCGCCCTCGACCTTGCCACCGAGCGTCAGCGCGATCGCCTGCATGCCGTAGCAGATGCCGAGCACGGGGATGCCGAGCTCGAGCAGCTCCGGATCCAGGCGCGGCGCGCCCGGCGCGTAGACGGAGGCCGGCCCGCCCGACAGGATCAGGCCCTTCGGGTTGCGGCGGCGGACCTCGTCGACGCCGACGTGGTGCGGCAGCAGCTCGGAGAAGACGCCGCACTCGCGCACGCGGCGGGCGATCAGCTGCGAGTACTGGCCGCCGTAGTCGAGCACCACGACCTCGTCGGTCGCGACCCCGCGCTCGAGCTCGAGCTCCTCGATCGGCTGGTCCGCGGGCAGGGCCGAGCCCCGCCCGCGTGACTGCAGGTCAGCTTGCGACAAGCGAGACGGCCCCGCCGCGCGCGGCCATGCCGATCGACTGCTCGCGCTGGAGTTGCTTGCCCTCCGTCTGCAGCGCGGGCGCCACCATCAGCTCGGCCCGGTTGAACTCGGCGATGTCCTGGTAGCCGCAGGTCGCCATCGACGTGCGCAGGCCGCCCATGAGGTTGAACGTGCCGTCGTTCTCGCGCGCCGGCCCCGTGATGATCTCCTCCAGGGTGCCGTTCTGCGTCGTCTTGACGCGTGCCCCGCGCGGGAGCGTCGGGTGAAACGTCGCCATGCCCCAGTGGAACCCGTGGCCCGGCGCCTCGTAGGCGCGCGCGAGCGGGGACCCGACCATCACCGCGTCGGCGCCGCAGGCGATCGCCTTCGCGACGTCGCCGCCCGTGCGCATGCCGCCGTCGGCGATCACGCGGACGTACTCCCCGGTCTCGAGCATGTGCTGCGAGCGCGCACCCGCGACGTCGGCGATCGCCGTCGCCTGCGGGACGCCCACGCCGAGCACGCCGCGCGTCGTGCACGCGGCGCCGGGGCCGACGCCCACGAGCACGCCCGCGCAGCCCGTGCGCATGAGGTGCAGGCCGGCGGAGTAGCTCGCGCAGCCGCCGAGGACGACGGGCACGGGGATCTCGCGCACGAACTCCTTGAGGTTCAGCACATGGCCCTGGCTCGAGACGTGCTCGGCGGAGATGACCGTGCCCTGGATCACCAGGATGTCGAGCCCAGCATCGAGCGCGATCTCGTGGAACTGCTCGACGCGCTGCGGGGTCAGGGACGCGGCGGCCACGACGCCGTGCTCCTTGATCTCGCGGACGCGCTGCGCGATCAGC
The DNA here is from genome assembly GCA_034664425.1 of Solirubrobacteraceae bacterium. GTDB lineage: Bacteria > Actinomycetota > Thermoleophilia > Solirubrobacterales > Solirubrobacteraceae > DATBDM01. The sequence goes on along the minus strand of JAXDHR010000227.1, from coordinate 17,397 downwards.
TCATCCTTGACCGGCTCCTGGTAGATCTCCTGCATCTCGCGCGTCGCCTGCTCGCGCGGAAGGCTCGCGATGCGGGCGAGGATCTGATCCGCGTCCTCGTAGCGCGTCCAGATGCCCTCCAGGTTGAGGACCGCCAGTCCACCCAGCCGCCCGACGATGCCCGCGCTCTCCGGGGAGACCACGCCGTCCATCGCTGAGGCCAGCAGCGGGAGCTCGAACCGGTAGGGCCCGAGCGTCCACGAGATGTCGACGTCATCGGGGTCGCGCGTCCTCCGCGACGGGACGATGGCGACATCATCGAACCCGTAGGCGCGGCGCGCCTTCTTGCCTCGGCCGATCTCTACTTCCATAGCGGGATCCTAGGTGTGGTGGCGGACGGGAAGCGGTCGTCCGAGGCTAGAGCATGGACGCGACGTTATGAGTCCGCGCTCACCGCGCGCTAGACCTCTGCCGGAAGCTGCGGGCGTTGTACGTCGACGTCGGCGACGAGTCGCTCGACGCGCGCCGGATCGACGAGCCCGGCGCCCAGGTGCTGGGTCGACTCGGCGCCGCAGGCGACCCCGTAGGCGAGGCACTCGTCGGGCGAGCGGCCGAGGTAGTGGGCGGCCACGAAGCCGGCCAGGAAGGCGTCGCCGGAGCCGACCGTCGCGCGCGGCTCGATCGCCCCCTCCCCCAGCCGCACCCGGTACAGGCGGGCGTCGTCGCCGGGGTCGGCCGGACCCATGCGGGCGAAGCAGCCGTCGGGCGTCGTCATGATCGCCGCGCGCGCGCCCAGCTCGGCCATCTCGGAGGCGGCGACGAGGCGGTCGCCGTCGTCGTTGAACTCGTGGCCGACGAGCTCCTCCGCCTCGAGCTCGTTCGGGGAGATGATGTCCGGCTCGGCACGCACGGCGCGGCGCAGCGGGTCGCCGTCGGTGTCGACGATCGTCTTGACGCCGAGCCGGCGCAGATCGCGGATCAGGCGGGCGTAGATGTCGACGTCGACATCGCGCGGCAGCGAGCCGGCGAACACGCAGACGCTGGCGCCCTTGGCGAGGTAGAGCAGCTTGTCGACGAACATCTCGGTCTCCTGCTCGGAGACCTTCGGGCCCTTCTCGTTGATCTCGGTCTGCTCGCCCGTCGTGGGATCGACGACGGCGGTGTTGGTGCGCGACTCCTCGCGGATGCGCACGAAGTCCGACAGCACCGAGAGCTGCGTGAGCTGGTCGACGATGCGCGTGCCGGTCGCGCCGCCGGCGAATCCCGTGGCGATCACCGGCGCACCCAGCGCCTTGAGCACGCGCGCGACGTTGACCCCCTTGCCGCCCGGCATCGTCGTCTGCTCGGCGGCTCGGTGGCGCCGCCCGAGCCGGAAGTTCGGGACCGACAGCGTCTTGTCGATGGCCGTGTTGAGCGTGACGGTCAGGATCATGCGACTGGGGCCTCCCTCCGGGGCGGGCGCCGGGACCGGACGCTCCGCCGCCGTAGCAGCAGCACCGTACCGCCGATGACGGCGAACCCGAGCACGAGCGACCAGGGTGTCGTGAACCATGCGCGCGTGCGCTGGCCGACGCTCGCGGCGGGCACCGCCGCGGACGCGACGAGCGGGACGGTGCCGATCCGGGTGCTCCCGCGCACGATCTCCGCCGAGCCCAGCACCTGGTCGCGGCGGACCGGCCCCGTGACCTGCCGGGGCACCTTCAGGGGGCGCAGCGTCAACTCGTCGCGGTGCCCGCGGCGGACCACCGCGCGGACATCGTTGGCACCCACGACGAGCCGCAGCCCGGCGCCGGGCCGGTAGCGGATCGGCACGGGGCCCACGCCCGGTACGCGCCGTCCCGGCGGCGCGGCGGCGACGTTGCGGAAGGCCGCCAGGCCGGTCCGCAGCAGGGTCAGCGACTGCGCGTCGCGCGACGCCTCGTTCGGTGTGCCGAGCACGGCCGAGACCACCTGGACCCCGTGGCGCCTCGCGGACCCGACGAGCACGTAGCCGGCGAGGCGCGTGTGACCCGTCTTGACGCCGTTGACCCACGGATAGCGGCGGACGAGGTCGTTGCGGTTGTAGAAGCGGCGTTCGTGCGACCCCGAGCGCAGCGTCACGGCCGGAGCGTCGACGGTCCTGCGGAAGAAGGCGTCCGTGCGCAGGACCGTCGCCAGCGTGGCGAGGTCGTGCGCGGAGGAGTAGTTGCCCGGGGCGTCGAGCCCGATCGGGTTCTCGTAGTGCGTCTCGCTCAGCCCGAGCTGCCGCGCGCGGCGGTTCATCAGCTTCACGAACGACCGCTCGGAGCCCGAGACGCCGTCGGCCAGCGCCATCGCGGCGTCGTTGCCCGAGAAGACGAGCAGGCCGTGCAGCAGATCGCGGACGGTCAGGCGCTCGCCGGGCAGCAGGCCGATCACGGACTCGGCGGGCGAGGGCCGGTAGGAGGAGGTGGGGATCCTGTCGCGCAGCTTCAAGCGCTCGAGCGCGAGCAGCGCGGTCATCAGCTTCGTCGTCGACGCGATCGGCCGCCGCTCGCCGCCGTGCTTCGCACAGCCCGCCTCCCCCGAGGAGACCTCGATGACGATCGCGCTCGGCGCGGTGATCGAGGCGGGACATGCGGGAGCGGAGGCGGCGGCACGCCCCGTCGCCGGCGCGGCGACGAGCAGGCAGCCGGCTATGAGCAGGGCGAGCGCCGCCCGCCGAGCGGTCACCTGAGCTTGAGCTTCTCCCCGGGCGCGAGCGCCTGCGGGTCGAGGCTCGGGTTGAGCTGCTCGAGCTGGGCGAGCGAGATGCCGGCCTTCTCGGCGATGCCCGACGGCGTGTCGCCGGGCTGGACCGTGTAGGTCTTGGGCGTCTTCTTGCGGTGCGTCGCGCTCTTCTTGGCGGTCTGCTTCTTCGCCGGTTGCTTCGTCGTCGTCGGCGTGGCCGTCCCACCGTCGCTGGAGGACTGCGGCTTGACGATCAGGTAGAGGGCGCCGATGACGGCGAGGAGCGCAAGCGGCGCCAGGAAGCGCGCGGGGCTGCGGGCGGCCATCGACGGCGATCATAGCGCCGGGCACGGCGCCCTCAGGCCAGTGCCCAGGCCGTCCGGCGCAGGCGCTCGGCCTCCGCCCTGGCGGCGGCAGCGGGGGCGTCGCCGGACGCCTCGCCGGCATTGGCGATCGAGCGCGAGGCCGTCACCAGTCCGGCCGCGCGGCCCGGGGCGAAGGCGGGCGCGAGCGTCGCGACGTCGCCACCCTGGGCGCCGACGCCCGGCAGCAGGAACGGCGCCCGCGGCATCAGCTCGCGCATGCGCGCGAGATGCTCGGGCGCGGTGGCCCCCGTGACGGCGCCGACATCGGCGAGCTCCCCCTCGCCGAGCTCGTCGACCAGCGCAGCCAGCCGCTCCCACAGCGCCGCGCCGCCCTCGAGGCGCAGGTCGAGCACGTCCGCCGCCCCGGGGTTGGAGGTGCGCACGAGCGCGAACACGCCGGCGCCCGCGGCGCGGGCGCTGCTGACGAGCGGCTCGAGCGCGTCGCGTCCCAGCAGCGGGTTGGCGGTGAGCGCGTCGACACCGAGCCCGGGGAGGTCGCCGGTCGCCGACGGCGTGGTCCCCGTGAACGACTGGGCGTAGGCCGCGGCGGTGACGGGGACGTCGCCGCGCTTGCCGTCGGCGAGCACGAGCAGCCCGCAGCCACGGGCGTGCGAGCAGACCTGCTCGAGCACGATCCAGCCGGCGAAGCCCAGCCGCTCGAAGCAGGCGAGCTGGGGCTTGACCGCCACGCACGCCGGTCCGGCGGCGTCGATCAGCGCGAGGCAGTGGGCCAGCACCGCGGCCGCCGCCTCCAAGCGGGGAGAGGCCGTCGCGCGCTCCGGCGGCTCGCGGCCGGCGGCTGCGCGGGCGGCTTCCTCCGCCACCGCGAACGCGGTGGCGAGCGCCGGGCGCGCCTCCTCGGCACGCCCGGCGGTCCGCCACAGCCGAGACGGGTCGGGATCGATCCCGAGCACGATCTGCGACTCGCGGGCCGCGACCGCGGCCGCGAGCCGCTCTCCGAACGGCTGCGGCGTCCTCGCCGGGCCGGGCGCCCCGGTGCTGCCGGCGCCCGGCATCAGCTTGGAGCGCCCGGCTACTTGATGGCCTTCTTGAGGCCCGAGCCGGCCGTGAAGCGCGGCACCTTGCTGGCCGCGATCTGCATGGTCTCACCCGTGCGCGGGTTGCGACCCTCGCGAGCGCCGCGCTCGGCGACGTGGAACTTCCCGAAACCGGTGAAGCTGACGTCCTCGCCGCTTTTCAGCGCCTTCTCGATCGAGGTGATCACGGCGTCGACCGCGGTGCCGGCGTCCTTCTTGCTCAGGCCGCTCTCGTCCGCGACCTTGTCGACGAACTCCGACTTGGTCATAGATCCTCCTTGGGGGATCCCCCGAAAGCGGGGGAGTCGTGATGACGGCGAGCGAAGCTAACAGCGCCTTCGGACGCGCTCGGTCACGGTGGACCGGTTTCCCCGCAAATTGCGGATAACCGGCACCCGACCGGTCCTGCTGATTACGCGCCCGAAGCGCGCTGCGCCGCCAAAAGCAGCTGCTCGGCCGCGCCGAGGATCGCCTCGGATCGTGGGTCATCGGCCGCCAGCGTGCGCGGCTGGCCGAACGCATCCCTGACCGTCACCCGTGGCGCGCGGGCCTCACGGCGGCGGGTCCAGCCGGCGGCGACGGCGCCCATGCCGTACGGGCGCGGGGCCGACGGGCGGCGGCGGGGAAGCCGCGCCATCAGGCCGCCGCGTCGGAGCCGTCGCGCAGGTCGGCGAGCACCATCCGCAGGTCGTAGCGGGCGAGCGAGGGCAGCCCGAAGCGACCGCAGGCGAGCACGATCGCGTGGTCCTCGTCGCGGGCGGCGAAGACGGCGCCGTCGCCCGTCGTGACGTGCACGTCGATCGCGTCGTCGGCCGCCTCGAGCAGCTCGCGCGCGGGCGCAGCCAGCGCCTCGAGGCCGGCCAGCAGCTCCCCATCGGCGCCGAGCACCGCGCCGGCCCGGATGTCGGCCGAGAGTTCGCGCAGGTAGTCGAGCGCGCGGGCGGGGGTGAGCGCAGGCGTCATCGCCGTGCGCGAGGATACCCCGCTCGTGCCCCTCTCCCGCATCGCCTGGCTCGTCACCGTCGGCGCCTGCCTGATCGCCGCCCTCGTGCTCGTCCTCTCGGGCTACGACGGCTACGCGGGCGTCGCGCTGGCGATCGCCCTGTCCGCAGGCATCAACCTGCGCTGACGCCACGTACCCTCACGCAATGGCCGCTCCCACGGAGGATCGCCCACCCGCGAGGACAGTCGACGTGGAGGGGTTGACGCCCACGGGCGTGGACGAGCGCCAGCGCACCGCGCGGCTGAGCGTCGTCGCGGCGGTCGCGCTGGTCGCGATCAAGCTGACCGCGGGCGCCTTCAGCGGCTCGCTCGGCCTGGTCGCGGAGGCCGCGCATTCCGCCACGGACTTCGTCGCCGCGCTGCTGACCCTCTTCGCCGTCCGCGTCGCGGTCCGGCCGGCCGACCGCGAGCACCACTACGGGCACGGCAAGGCCGAGCACCTCGCGGCTCTGGCCGAGAGCGCGGTGCTCGGGCTCGTCTCGCTCGTCATCGGCGCAGAGTCGCTGCGCCGGCTGGTCGAGTCCTCGCCGGCCCAGGTCGACGTGCGCTGGTGGACGCTCGCGGTGATCGTCGTGGTGATCGGCATCGACCTCGCGCGCGCGATCGCCAGCGCGCGCGCCGCGCGGCGGCTCGAGTCGGCCGCGCTGGCCTCCAACGCGCTGCACTTCGCCTCCGACCTGGCCGGCTCGGTCGCCGTGCTCATCGGCCTCGCGCTCGTGCGCGCGGGCCACCAGAAGGCGGACGCGATCGCGGCGCTGTTCGTCGCGGTGCTCGTGGTCATCGCCGCCGTGCGGCTCGCGCGGCGTTCGATCGACGTGCTCATGGACCGCGCCTCGACCGAGGCCGAGGACGCAGTGCGCGCGGCACTGGCACCGCTCCCGGTCGAGGTCCGCCGCGTGCGCGTTCGCCACGCCGCCGGCTTCGACTTCGTCGACCTGGTGATCGCGGTCGCGCCGGACGTCGCCGTCGGCCAGGCGCACGCCGTGGCCGACTCGGTCGAAGAGGCGGTGCACCGCACGCTCGGGCGCTCGGACGTCGTGGTCCACGTCGAGCCGCGCGCGCTGGAGGGGCCGCTGCGCGAGCGGGTGACCGCCGCCGCGCAGACCGTCGCGGACGTGCGCGAGATCCACAACGTGCGCGTGATCCGTACCGGCGACGCGTACGAGCTCTCGCTGCACGTCAAGCTCCCGCCCGGGCAGCCGCTCGAGCAGGCGCACGAGGTCGTCTCGCGGCTCGAGGCCGCGATCCGCGGAGCGGTGCCCGAGGTCCGCGACATCCACACGCACATGGAGCCGCTCGCCGACACCGACTGGGCCCGCCGGCCGACCCCGCGAGAGGTCGCCGACCAGGCCGCGGTGATCGACGATGTCGTCGAGCGCCTGACCGGCTCACCGCCGATCGCCGTTCGCTTCCGCGACGCCGAGGCCGGCCGGATCCTGCTGCTGGACATCGCCCTGGCCGGCGAGCAGCCGCTGCGCGTCGCGCACCGGCGAGCCGGCGAGGTCGAGGAGGCGGTGCGCCAGCAGTGCCCTGAGCTCGTCGACGTGATCGTGCACACCGAACCGGCGCGCGAGGACGAGCCGGACGCGCCGGCTGGGTCGGACGGGTCGGGCGGGTCGGGCGGGTCGGGCGGGTCGGACGCCAGGGCGGGCGACTAGCGCGCACCTTGCGCGCCAACCGAGTGGAATCCGCGCGGCGGCCTCAGCCGCCGAGCGCCGCGAGCAGCGCGCGCGCCGCCCGGCCGCGATGCGAGATCGCGTCCTTCTCCTCGTCGGTCAGCTCGGCCATCGTGCGGCCGCCCGCGGCCGGCTCGTCCGGGACGAAGACCGGGTCATAGCCGAACCCGCGCGTACCGCGGCCGTCCCCGGCCATCACGCCATGGCAGACGCCCTCGAAGAGCTGCTCTTCGCCCGCGGGGGTGACGCGCGCGATCACGCAGACGTAGCGCAGCGCGCTGCCCGCCGGCACCTCGGCCCGCAGCTTGGCCAGATTCTCCCCGTCGGATGCGTGCTCGCCGGCGTAGCGCGCGCTCCGCACGCCCGGTGCGCCGCCGAGCGCGGCGGCCTCGATTCCCGAGTCGTCCGCGACCGCGACGCGGCCGGTCGCCTGCGCCGCGGCGCGGGCCTTGATCAGCGCGTTCTCGGCGTAGGTCTCGCCGGTCTCCTCGGGCGCCTCGAGCTGCGCCGGCAGCGGCTCCAGCGCGACTCCCGGCAGCAGCCGGCGGAACTCGCGCAGCTTGTGGGCGTTGCGCGTGGCCAGAAGGAGCGGCGCAGCCGTGCTCACGCGACCACGCCCGCCTCGACCGCCGCCACCTGCGCCGCCCGCAGCTGCTCGATCCCCTGCTGGGCCAGCTCGAGCAACTCGTCGAGGCTCGCGCGCGAGAGCGGCGTGCGCTCCGCCGTGGCCTGCACCTCGACGAGGCCGCCGTCGCCGGTCATGACCACGTTGGCGTCGACCTCGGCGGTCGAGTCCTCCGGGTAGTCGAGGTCGAGCAGCGCCCGTCCCTCGACGATGCCGCAGGACACCGCGGCGACGCTGCCCGTGAGCGGCACCGACGCCAGCTTGCGATCGGCGACCAACCGCCGGCATGCGAGCTCGAGGGCGACGAAGCCGCCGGTGATCGATGCACAGCGCGTCCCGCCGTCGGCCTCGAGCACGTCGCAGTCGACGTAGACGGTGCGCTCGCCGAGCGCAGCGAAGTCGACCACGCCCCGCAGCGAGCGCCCGATCAGTCGCTGGATCTCGACGCTGCGGCCATCCGCCCGCCCCTTGGTCACGTCGCGCGCCTTGCGCTCGCCCGTCGACGCCGGCAGCATCCCGTACTCGGCCGTGACCCAGCCGCGACCGCGCCCGGCCATCCACCTGGGCACGGACTCCTGGACGGATGCTGTGCAGATGACGCGGGTGCCGCCGCACGCGATCAGGGCAGAGCCGGCCGCGCTGCGCACGAAGCCGGGATCGATCGTCACGGGACGCAGATCGGCTGGGCCGCGACCTTCGCTGCGGCTACCCGGCTCGCTCATGGGCCGCCAGTCTCGCAGGCAGCTCAGCGGCCCGCGGAGACCCCGTCGATCGCGCCCTTGATCTTCTTGACGACCGCCTCCGCGATTCCGGTGTCCTTGAACGAGTGGCTCGCCTGCACGACGCCCGCGATCAGCACCGCGATCAGCAGGATCAGTCCGACGTACTCGACCGTGCCCTGGCCATGGGCCGAGCTCACGCGCAACTCGCGCAGGCGAACGAGCAGCGCGGCGTGCAGTTGTCCGAGGCGTTCGTAGTAGGTCATGGGACGCTCTCCCCGCGGCCCGTCGGGGCCGTCTGTCGATGGGCGCCGGCGCCGGTCGGCGAAGGCTGCGGCGATCGTCGGCCCGGACCCTGCGACGGCGCCACACGCAGTCGTGACGATTGCGTGCCGAAGCTGTGCCGGAAGTGCGAAATGCGGTGCTGACGACCGTCTGAGCGGCCGGGCCGGCGCGTAGGCTCGGGAACCCGATGCACGCGCTGGTCGTCACGAACATGTATCCCACGCCCGAGCGGCCGCCGCTCGGATCGTTCGTGCGCGACCAGGTCGACGCCCTGCGCCGCCGCGGCGACGTCGAGGTCGAGCTGTTCGCCTTCGGCCCTGGCCCGCGAGCGCTCGCGCAGGCCGCGCGCGAGCTCCGGCGCCGCTACCGCGGCCGGCGCTTCGACGTCGTCCACGCCCACTTCGGCCTGACGGCCTGGCCCGCGCTCCTCGCGCGCCTGGGGCCCGTCGTGGTGACCCTGCATGGCAACGATCTCTTCGTCGCACGCTCGCGCTTCGCGACGCGGCTCGCTTTGCCGCTGACCGCACTTCCCGCCGCCGTCTCGCGCGCGTTCAGCACGAATCTGCCGGGTGCCGGAATCCGCCGCCGGGTCGCCGTCCTGCCCGTCGGCATCGACCTCCGGCGCTTCCGCCCGATTCCGCGCGCGGCGGCGCGGGCACGCCTCGGCCTCGATCCTGACGAGCCGTGCCTGCTCTTCCCCCACGACCCCGCGCGACCCCTCAAGCGCTTCGATCGCGCGCGCGAGGCGGCGGCCGGCACGCGGCTGCTGACCATGGGCGGCGTCGCGCCCGAGGAGGTCCCGTACTGGATCAATGCCGCCAACGCGGTGATCGTGCCCTCGCAGGACGAGGGCTTCGGGCTCGCGGTGATCGAGGCGCTCGCCTGCGGCGTCCCGGCGTTCGGCACGCCCGTCGGCATCCATCCCGTGGCCCTCGGTGCGCTGGACGGCGCGTTCTGCGCGCCATGGGACCCCGCGCGCTGGCGCGAGGCACTGCGAGCGCCGCTCTCGCAGGCGGACCCCCGCGTCGACGGCCGCGCCCGCGCCGAGCTCTTCTCGGCCGACCGCATGGCCGCGCGCGTCGTGGCGGCGTGGCGGGACGTCGTCGAGGAGCGAACCGTTCGGCGCTCGGATCCGTTGTGATGAGCGTGACCTTCCGCGCCGCTATTCTCGATCGCTCGGGGCGCGTGGCCTTCGCGCGTCCTGCCCGAGTCCGATGAGCGGCCTGATGCGACGCTTCTCCCGCGGCCGCGCCGCCACCGACGACGACGCCACGCCTCCGGCGACCGGCACGTCCGAGGCGGCCGGCGACGCCGCCGACGAGACCCGCCCCGCGGGCGCTGAGCCCGTGTCCGCGAACGGGATGGTCGAAGCCGAGACGGCGGTGACGGCGGCCGAGCCCCCAGGGGCCGAGCAGTCCACGCGCGTCACCGCAGCCGAGCCTGGCGCCGACGCGCAGCCCGCCGCAGGCGCTGCCACGCAGGCCGAGACGGAGATCCCCGGACGCGACCTGCCCGCCGGCGTCGACCTCGACGAGCTGCGCGACGTACCCGCCGACAGCGCGACCCGTGGCAAGCTGCGGCGCCGGATCGGGTATCTGCGCCGCGTCCGCGAGCTGCTGCTGCGCGACCTCGGCGGCTTCTATGCCGAGGCCCACCGCTCCGAGGAGGGCCCGGACGCGCATCGCCGCCTGCTCGACGCGAAGGCCCGCCGGCTCACGACGCTCGACGCCGAGGTGCGCGAGCTCGAGGCGCGGCTGTCCGAGCCCCACGCCGAGACCGTCCTGCGCGAGCCCGGGATCGGCGGCACGTGCCCGGAGTGCGGCGAGCTCTACGGCTCCGGCGCCCGCTTCTGCTCCCGCTGCGCCGCGCCGCTGACGGGCCGCGCGGCGCGCGAGCGCGCCGGCGCGCGAACGCAGCCGAGCACCGGCACGGCGCCGCGCGCGACGCCGGCGGCCGGGACGACCGGCACTGGCAGCGGTACCGGTGCCCTTGGCCCCGCGACCGGTGCGGCAGCCGAGGAGGATCGCATGACGACCGCCTCGCTGTGGGGTCGCCGCCGTGCGGCCGCGCCGCACGCGCCCGCAGATGCGACGCGCGCGGCCGACCTCACCGAGGCGGCGCCGTCCGACGTCTCCAGCGAGGCGGGCGCCGGCGCCGGATCGGCTCCCGCGCCGTACGACCCCGCCGGTGCTCCGACCGCCGCGGGCGGCGAACTGACCACGTCCGTCCCCCGCACCGAACCGGAGCCCGAGACCCGCGTCGAGCCGGCGGCCGAGCATCACCCTCCCCATGCCGAGCCGCCGCCCGGGCTGCGTGAGGAGCGCCCGTGAGCGCCACCGAGACATCGGCGCGGCAGCCGGCCGAGCCGCCTGCGACCGAGCCCGAGCGCCACTGCCCGCGCTGCGGCGCGTCGCTGCGGCCAGCGCAGGAGTGGTGCCTGCAGTGCGGCACCGGCCTCGGTGCACGCGTCGCCGCGCCGCGCGGCTGGCGGTTGCCGCTCGCCGTGGTCGGCGGCCTGCTCGCGCTCGCGCTGATCGCAGTCGTCCTCGCCATCGTCGAGCTGTCGAGCCACGCGGAGAAGGTCACCACCCAGCCCGTGCCCGCCGCGACGCCGGCGCCGACCGCTGTGCCGCCGGCCGCCACGACGCCGGTCCCCTCCGCTACGCCCACGCCCGCTGCGACGCCGAGCGCCACGGCGACCGGCGGGCTCGGCGACTGGCCGGCCGGCAAGACGGGCTTCACGATCGTGCTGGAGTCGTCCTCGACTCGCTCGGCCGCGGAGGCTCGCGGCAAGGAGCTCGCCCGACAGGGCATCTCCGTCGGCATCCTCGATTCGAGCGGCTACCGCAGCCTCGCGCCCAACCGCTTCGTCGTCTTCTCCGGTGAGTACGCCACCCGCGCGCAGGCGAAGTCGGCGCTCGCCCGCCTCGGGTCGCGGATCGCGGGCGCGCAGGTCAAGCGCGTCGCGCCGAACTAGCTGCCCGCGGCAACTCCTAGGCCGCGGCGACGAGGCCCGGCCACCAGCGCGCGAGGCGCGCGAGCGCCTGCTCGGCGAGCGGGTGCGGCTCCACGTGCTCCGCCGGCGGAACCGCGTCGGCCACCAGCACCGGCATGACCGCCGCCATCGAGCGGGTCAGGGCGCCGAGGTCGTAGCCGCCCTCGAGCACGAGGCCGAGCGGCGCGCCGACGGCGTCCGCGGCCCGGCGAAGTGACGCCGCCATGCCGGCATAGCCGGCCTCGCTCATCGTGCAGGTCGCCAGTGGATCGTCGCGGTGGGCGTCGAAGCCGGCCGAGACGAGCACGAGTTGCGGCTCCCACTCGCGCACGAGTGCCGCGCCGACGTGCTCGACGAGCGAGCGCCAGACCCCGTCGCCCGAGCCTCCGGGGACCGGCAGGTTGACGGTGTAGCCCGCGGCGGCGCCGGACCCGGCGTCGGACGCCGGACCGGTTCCGGGGTACAGCGGCGACTCGTGGATCGAGACGAAGAGAACGTCGCGGGCCGCGTGGAACGCCGCGTTGGTGCCGTTGCCGTGGTGGACGTCCCAGTCGAGGATCAGCACCCGCTCGAGCCCGTGCGCGGCGGTGGCGTGGCGCGCGGCGACGGCGATCGAGTCGAAGAAGCAGAAGCCCATCGCTCGGTCGGGCTCTGCGTGGTGGCCGGGCGGGCGCAGCGCGCTCACCCCCGTGCGGGCGTCGCCGCCGAGCAGCGCGTCGACGAGCGCGACCGCGCCGCCCGCGGCGCGGCAGGCCGCCTCCCACGTGCCCGCCACCGCTGCCGTGTCGCCGTCGATGAAGCCGCCGCCGCGGGCGCACAGCGCTTGGATCGCGTCGACGTGCGCCGGCGTGTGCACGGCGAGCAGCTGCTCGCGGGTCGCCGCCGGCGCGTCCGCCACCGCGCACCCGAACCACTCGTGGCGGCCCATCTCGGCTTCGAGGGCCCGCAGCCGCTCAGGACGCTCGGGGTGGCCCGGGACGTCGTGGGCCGAGCTCGCGTCGTGGCGGTACCAGGTGGCGGCGGTCACGCCGGATACCGTACGCCGCCGTGGGCGAGCCGGCTGATCTGATCGTCGTGGGTGCCGGCGCGGCCGGCCTCTTCGCCTGCCTCAGCGCGGTGCAAGAGGGCGCGCGCGTCACGCTCGTCTCCGCCCGGCCGCTCGCGGAGACCGCGTCCTACTGGGCGCAGGGCGGCGCCGCCGCGGCGCTCGCCGTCGAGGACTCCCCCGCGCGCCATCTGGAGGACACGCTGCGCGCCGGGCGCGAGCTCGTCCGCCGCTCGGCGGCCGAAGTGCTGGTCGAGGAGGCCGCGGCGCGCGTGCGCGACCTGGAGGCGCTCGGCGTGCGCTTCGACGCCGACCGCCACGGCAACCTGGCGCTCGGGCTCGAGGGCGGCCACAGCGTCCGCCGCATCGTCCACGCCGGCGGCAGCGCGACCGGCCGGCGCGTCCTGCGTGAGCTGTCGGCGGACGTCGCCGCGCACGAGCGCATCACCGTGCTCGAGGGATCACGTGCGGCTCGCGTGCTCACCGATGCCGACGGACGCTGCGTCGGCCTGCTGTGCGAGGACGGTCGCGTCCTGCAGGCGCGCGCGGTGATCCTCGCGACTGGCGGCGCAGCGGCGCTCTGGTCGCGCACGACCAACCCTCCGGGGTCCTTCGGCTCCGGTCTGCTGCTCGCGCGCGATGCCGGGGCACCGCTCGCGGACCTCGAGTTCGCCCAGTTTCACCCGACGGCCGTCGCCGGCCTCGCGGGCCGCGAGGGCTTCCTGATCTCCGAGGCGGTGCGCGGCGAGGGCGCGACGCTGCATGGCCCCGACGGCGAGCGCTTCGTCGACGAGCTCGCGCCCCGCGACGCCGTCGCCCGCGCCATCTTCCGGGTCCTGCAGGAGACGGGAGCGCCGGCGGTCGAGCTCGACATGCGTGCGGTCGATCCCGGGCGCTTCCCGAACGTCGTCGCCGCGCTGCGAGACGCCGGCCTGGACCCCACGACGACGCGCGTGCCGGTCGCGCCCGCGAGCCACTACGTGATGGGCGGGATCGTCTCCGACCTCGCGGGGCGCGCGGGCGTGCCGGGGCTGTACGCGGTCGGCGAATGCGCGTGCACGGGTCTGCACGGCGCGAATCGCCTCGCCTCCAACTCGCTCTCGGAGTGCTTCGTGTTCGGCCGCCGCGCGGCGCTGTCCGGGTTGGGCGAGCCGTGGCCGCCCGCGATCGCCCGCGACGCGGCCCGGCCGGACGCGGCGGTCGCACCGGCGCCGAGCCGCGAGACCCGCGCGAACGTGTGGCGGCTCGCCGGCCTCGAGCGCGACGCCGACGGCCTCCGTGAGCTGCTCCGCGATCCGCATCCGCTCGCCCGCCTCGTGGCCCGGAGCGCGCTGGCGCGCCAGGAGTCGCGCGGAGCGCACGCCCGTTCGGACTACCCCGACACCGATCCGGCCCTCGATCACCGGCACACGGTGATCGATCCTGGCGACGGCGCACCCGGGTTGCACGCCTGGCACTGAACGCCACCCGAACGCTGGCGTTCGCTTAACACGAACTTAATACTCCGGACGTTCGTAGATGCACCGGAATGGCAAAGACTGCGCCACGGGTCGGAGGGATCCACGCGAGCGGAGTCGCGCGAAGGGGAGACGCATGTACCAGGTGAGCCGCTGTATCTATCGAGAGCTTGCGCCCGACATCATCGAGGATCGCCTCGGTGAAGGCGCCGGCAACCACGAGAGGGTCCTGCACGCCTGCGAGGCCGCTGTCCACCGCCTGGCGACGGACTGGCACTACTTCGCCAAGCCCTCGAAGACCCTCTTCAACGACATCCGCATCTACTTCCCGATGTCGTCGCAGTACCGCGTCTACAAGATCGTCGACCGCTACATGACCTTCGCGAAGGATTACTTCTCCACGCGGCCGCTGAACGGCTACGACGTCGAGGGGAACCGGCTCGAGTGCCGCGCGACGACGCGGCGCGGCACGGCGTGCCAGCGGACGCCGCTGCCCCATAACGGCTACTGCCCGTCGCATCAGCACCTGGCGGAGACCGAGGAGGTCCGGCTCGCCGCCGCGTAGGATCGCCGCGCGGTAGCGTGGCGCCTCCTTGCAGCGACCAAGGAGGTGACCCGTGGCGGCGCAACGCGTCGGCTTCATCGGGCTGGGCATCATGGGCTCGCGGATGGCGGCGAATCTGCGCCGCGCGGGCTTCGAGCTGAACGTCTTCAACCGCACGCATGCGCGGGCGCAAGCATGGGCTGCCGAGCATGGGGGGACCGTCGCCACGAGTCCCAGCGCAGCCGCCGAAGGCGCCGACGTGGTGATCACGATGGTCGTCGACGGCGCCCAGGTCGAGGCGATGCTGCTGGGACCGGACGGCGCCGCCGAGGGCGCGCCGGCCGGAGCGCTGTTCCTCGACATGTCGACGATCGCCCCGGCCGACGCGCGCCGGCTCGCCGGGGTGCTACGTGGGCGCGGCCACGGATTCATCGACGCGCCCGTCACCGGCTCGGCGCCCAAGGCCGAGTCCGGGACCCTGACGATCATGGCCGGCGGCAGCGACGAGGACATGCGCGTCGCCCAGCCGCTGTTCGACGCGATGGGCGAGACGCTGGTCCACGCCGGTGAGGTCGGCCAGGGACAGGCGGTCAAGGTGCTCTCGAACGCGGTCTCCGCGATCAACTGCGCGACGCTCGCCCAGGCGCTGGTGGTCGGCCGCCGCGAAGGCGTCGATCTCGACGCGCTCGTCGCGGTGATGCGCTCCGGTTCGGCGGGCTCGACGATGCTCGAGTTGAAAGCGCGGCCGATGCTCGAGCACGACTTCGACCCGCTGTTCAAGCTCGAGCACATGCTCAAGGACGTGTGCCTGTGCCTGGACGAGGCGCACCGGGCCGGTGCCGGGTTCCCATTCGCCGGCCTGGCGGGGGAGCTCTACAGCGCCGGGATCGGGCGCGGGCTCGGAGACCAGGACTTCGCCGCCGTCCTCGAGGTGGTCGAGGGGCTCAGCGACACGCGCGTGTGAGGTCCGCCACACCATCTCGCGGGTGGAACGTTCAGCAGAACCGTTGCACACGCACAACGACGGCTTTTTGCAGGGATATTTTGCGGATTTCGGACTTTGTGCATAGTATGTGACGACCTCGCTGGTGGTTACCCGGCCGTGAATGAGGGCAGGGAGGCACAGCCGGCTTCGCTACGGCTTGTTTCCGGCGGCGAGTCGCTTCTCCGAACACCCTCCTCTCCTTCCCCACTCCCGAGAACTCCCCTTATGCCGATCGCTTTCAAGGAATGGGCCGTGACGGTGCGCGCACTCGCCGAGGGCGAGCAGCTCGTGACCCTGCGCAAGGGCGGCATCCGCGAGCCTGACAAGCACTTCGCGGTCGAGCACGACCGCTTCTTCCTGTATCCGACGTTCGACCACCAGCGCAACGACCTTGTGCGCGAGTCACACCAGCCCGAGCTGCGGCGCGCGCTCGAGGAGGGCGTGTGGCCCGAGGGCGAGCCGCCCGCCCACTCGCTGACCATGGACGGCGGGATCGCGCAGCCCGACCGCGTGCGCATCCGCGCCTGGGCCGAGGTCGCGGGGTCCTGGACGATCTCCGACCGCCGCGCGATCGACGCGCTCTCGCCGTTCTACGTCTGGACGCCTGACTACGCCGAGAAGCGCCTGAACTGGAAGCGCCGGCACCCGCTGCACGTCCTGCTCCTGCGCACCTACCGGATCCCGCGTCCGGTCACCGTGCGCGTCCGCGAGGACTACCTGGGCTGCCGCTCGTGGCTCGAGATCACGCGCGACCTCCCCTTCGAGGGCACGCCGGTGCTCTCCGACGAGGAGTTCGAGCGCGCGTCGGAGGAGATCTCCTCGATCGCCGACGCGGCGGGCGTTCCCGCCTACGCCTGAGCGGCGCAGAGCAGCCGACGACTCGCTAGCTCCCGGACCATCGAAGGTCGCGCGGGAGGGTGGACGTGACCCCCGCGCGATTCCGGGGGTCTGAGGAGGAGCTGCGTGTCCAGGTTCGCCCGCGTCGCCATCGCCGCCGTCGTCGCCGTGCTCGTCGCGGCGCCCGCCGCGCACGCCTAGCTGCCCGGCCTTCCGACGGTCCCCGGCGCGCCGCCGCTCCCACCCCTGCCCGGCGGCCTCTCGGGCTCGAACACGCCCGTCGAGCCCTATGGCGCGCTCGACGGCGGCGGCTTCCGCGACATCCTCCCGCCGGGCGCCAACGGCCGCTACAACGCGGCCCAGCTCGCCGCTCCCGGCGAGATCCCCGACTACTTCAAGGACTCGACCTTCGGCGTCAAACCGAACGACGCCGAGCGCGTGTACTCGCCCCGCCCGGACGTGACGATCGTGCGTGACAAGGGGTTCGGTGTCCCGCACATCTACGGCAGGACACGCCGAGTTCCTCGGAGCGCAGGGCACGCTGATCCAGCGCGACGTCGACAACTACATCGCCGGCATCAACGCGTACATCGGCGAGACCCAGGCTCGACCCGACCAAGATGCCCGGCGAGTACGCCGCGATCGGACGCCCGCAGGGGCCGGCCCCGTGGAGGCGCGAGTGTGGCCGAAGCGGCGGGTCAGCGCCTGCCGGATCCCGGCCCACGCAAGTTCCTCGCCGCCGCCCTCGGCCGGGTTGCGCGCGTTCCGGGATTTCCGCGCGGCGGAGGACCCCGAGGCGCCGACCACCGTGCACGGCAGGCGCTTCCCGCACGAGACGACGGCCAGGCACGTCGCGAAGGGCTCGCGGGCCATCCCGGACCCGGGTTCGGTGAAGAGGGCGAAGTTCTCCATCAGCAGCTCGCCGGCCCGCAGGTCTCCTACTTCGCGCCGGAGATCCTGATGGAGGAGGACGTTCACGCCCCGGCGGCCCCGGGGCTGCCGGGCATCGATGCGCGCGGCGCCACGTTCACCGGCATCAACCTCCACGTGCAGCTCGGCCGCGGCCGCGACTACGCCTGGAGCGCCACCTCGGCCGGCCAGGACATCATCGACACCTACGCCGTCGACCTCTGCGACCCGTCCGGCGCCAAGGTTCAA
>JAXDHR010000226.1:0-2946 GCA_034664425.1 Solirubrobacteraceae bacterium | reverse complement strand
GGCGGGACTTGTTACGCTAAGTTAGCCTGCTAAGATCTAACGGACATGGCCGACGACCTGAGCTTCGATCTCCACGCGCTCGTCGCGCGGCTGGATCGCTCCGCCGACCGCCTCCTGTCGTCCGAATACGGCATCTCGTACCGGCGTTTCCTCGCGCTGTTCATGGTCCGCGATCTCGGGGCGACCACGCAGCGTGCGCTTGCGGAGCGGCTGGACATCTCGGAGCCTTCCGTCAGCCGGATGACCGGCGTGCTCGCCGAGGAGGGCCTGCTGGGCGTGAAGGCGGATCCCGACGGCGGCAATCGGCGGCGGCTCGAGCTGACGGCGGACGGCGAGCGCGTCGTCAAGCAGTGCGGGGAGTTCCTCGCCGGCCGCTTCACGGAGCTCCTCAACAGCGCCGGCGTCCCACGCGCTGAATACGCGCGTCACACGCTGATGCTGCTCGAGGCCCTCGATGACTGAGATCCGCCGTCACTCGGTCACGTCGCCGGACGGAACGCCGATCGCGTACTACTCGCTCGGAAACGGTGACGGGCTGGTCCTCGTCGGCGGCTCACTGCGGTCTGCCGACGACTACCTCCCGCTCGCCAACGCGCTGGGGGGGAGCTTCGAGGTGCACGTCGTCGACCGCCGCGGCCGCGGTGCCAGTGGTCCGCTTGGGCAGGACTACGCCATCGAGAAGGAGTGCGACGACCTGCTGGCGGTGTGCGCGGCCACGGGCGCGACCCGCGTCTTCGGCCACAGCTACGGCGGCCTCGTCGCGCTTGAGACCGCCAAGCACGCGCCGACGCTCACAAACCTGGCGTTGTACGAGCCGGGTCTTACGCTGGGCCCGTCGCGCCCCGCCGATTGGGGGCCGCGTTACGAACAGATGCTCGCTGAAGGCGACACACGCGGTGCGTTTGCGCTGTTCGTCAAGCACGCTGGTCACGCGCCGGGGTTCCTCACCAGGCTGCCGCTCCCGTACGTACGAGCGCTGCTTCGCTTGGCGATAAGGAAGCCGACGTGGCAGCGGATGGAGCCGCTGCTGTCGGCAAACCTCGCCGAGCATCGCCAACTAGCCGCGCTCGAAGGAACGCTGGCGAGCTATGCCGGAATCGCTACGGACGTCCTGCTGATGGCCGGCTCGGCAAGCCCGGACTTCGCCGTCGAGCCCGTGCGCGAGCTTGAGCGGATCCTCAGCCACTCGGAGCTGGTGATCCTCGATGGACTGGCGCACAACGCGCCGGACGAACGGGCTCCGGCGCGGGTTGCCGAGTGCGTCCTCGATCGAAGCCGGCGATAGTCACGCGACTGCTCCCGCCCACACGCGCGCGGCGTTCCAGCAGAGGCGCACAACCGGAGCAGCGCGAGCGAAGCCGGACCGTGCCGCTCGCGTTGGCTGCTCGAGTTGCCACCGGCGACAGTAGTCAGGCCCTGAATCAGGACGTCGGGCCCGAATACCCAGCCTGGCGCAGACGACAAGGACACGGGGATCACCGGGCCGGGGCCCCTGGCGCAGGCGACCGCGGGCAAAGGGGTGAGGCCCTGGCATGACCGCGCAGCGCGCCGATTGCCGCTCCGCCTCGCCCTACGCGCTCGGCTCCGCGACGACCGGCGCGCTGGCGAGATCCAATGGCTGCCAGCGGGGAGCACTCATGTCCGCCACTGGGGAGTTCCGACGGCCGCCGCTGGGGAGAAGCCGATGACCGTTGACCTCCGTCGCCTACGCGCTCGCCCTTCCCGGCACCACAACCTCAGCGTCGCCATCGACCCCAGCACGAGCGAGCACCGGATCCTTGGCTAAGCTCGCGGCGTGGCAACGCATCTGCGGGCGGCGGCGAACCGAGACCGGTTCACCGCCGAGACTGAGCGGTTCCGCCGGGAGCTGTTGGCGCACTGTTACCGCATGGTCGGCTCGGCGCATGACGCCGAGGACCTGGTGCAGGAAACGTATCTTCGGGCGTGGCGTTCCTACGCTGCCTTCGAGGGCCGTGCGTCGATTCGGGCCTGGCTCTACAAGATCGCCACCAACGTCTGCCTCACTTCGTTGGAGCCGCGCCGGATCCGGCTGCTGCCCTCGGGCCTGACAGGTCCTTACGACGGACCCGATCGCCCGCCGAGTCCCGTTGCGCCGGGCGAGGTCTCGTGGCTGGAACCGTTGCCGGACGCATGGATCGCCCCACCCGCCGACGATCCGGCCGCGGCCGTGGTCAGACGCGAGTCGCTGCGGCTGGCGCTGGTCGCATGCCTGCAGCACCTGGCCGCCCGCCAACGTGCGATCCTGATCCTGCGCGAGGTACTGGCGTTCTCGGCGGCCGAGACTGCGGAGATCCTCGACACCACGACGGCGGCGGTCAAGAGCGGTCTGCAGCGCGCCCGCGCCCGGCTGGAAGAATTGGAGCCGGAGCCCGAGCGACTGCTCGAACCGACCGACCAGCGGGCGCGTGCGTTACTCGACGGCTATATCGCGGCCTTTGAGCGCTCCGATGCCGGCCTGCTGGAACAGGTGCTGCGAGCGGACGCCACTCTGGAGGCGACGCCATTCCGCGAATGGCAGGCGGGCCGGGCGATGTGCATCCACATGCTCGACGCCTACGTGCTGGGCGCGCCGGGCGACTGGCGGATGATCGCGACCACCGCCAACGGCCAGCCCGCGGCCGTCGTGTACCACCGCGATGCGCACGGCGCCCTCCGAGCCGACGGCGCCGTGGTGCTCGCCCCAACCGTCACCGGAATCTCCCGGGTGATCAAGTTCCACGATCCCGCGCTGGTCCTGGTGTTCGGCTTCCCAGACGTGCTCGCAGACTGATCCCAGCCGGGCGTGGGCCGCCGCGATCCGGGTGGGCTGACTCAGGGCTACCGGAGTGTCAGCGCTGGCAGGAAGAGCGCGCTCAGCGCTGGTGCAGCCCGGCCGCGTTCGGGGCTACCGATTCCTTTCTGTGGTGGCGGAGGTCTACATGGTCG
>JAXDHR010000225.1:0-4478 GCA_034664425.1 Solirubrobacteraceae bacterium | reverse complement strand
GACCGCGCCGCACCTCGACGGCGCCGAGCCGCCGTTCGAGCCCGGGCATCGCCTCCTCCCGGCACGCGCTGCGCGCGAGCTCCACGAGTGCTCGCGCGCGCGTGCGGTCGCGCGCTCGGCCGCGCCGGGCGAGCATCGCGGCGTGGTCGCCGGCCACGTGCGCGGCCCACCCGGCGGCGCCCGTCGCGCGTGAACGTGCGAGCGCGAGCGCGAACGCCTCGTCCGCGGCATCCCAGTCCTCGAGCACCGCCGCGAGCCGCCCGAGGTGGCGGCCGAGGCTCCCCCAGCAGGCCCAGCCGCGGTCCAGCACCGGCTGGCGCGTCGCGAACGGAGCGAGCAGCGGCCGCAGCCAGGCAGCCGCCTCGGCATCCTCGAGCACGGCGCACGCCTCGGCGAGCATGACGCCGAAGCTGAGGCCGTCGAGGCGCGGCAGGGCCGCCGCGCCGGCGAGCGCCGCCAGCCCGGCGCGCGCGGCCTCCGTGCGCCCCGCGTGCGCGTCGACAGCGATCGCCATCGCCGCCCACACCCGCCGCCCGGGATGTCGCGCGGCCAGGGTCGCCAGCACGTCCGCGTCCGCCTCGCCCGGCCTCCCGCGCAGCAGGGCCAGCATCAGCCGCTGCGCCGCGTAGGTCTCGTTGACGCCCGTGTCGTTGCGCAGCCGCTCGCGGCGCGCCGACTCGACGAGCCGCTCTCCCTCCGCCAGGCGACCCGAGAACAGCGCCCGCGTGCCCTCGAGCATCGGCGCGTACCAGGCGAACCAGCCGTGGCGGAGCTCGTGGGTCAGGCGCACACTGGCTTCGAGCTCCGCGTCTGCCTCGGCGATCTCCCCCAGCTCGAGCACATCCGCGAAGCGGTTCACGTGGCCCCAGAGGCCGCGCTCCGGGCTCCCGACGGCGTCGGCGAGGCGCACGCTCTCCGCCGAGGCGGCGAGCCGCTCGCCGATCCGCTCTGGCGCCGACGCGACGTAGGGCATCCAGCGCAGGACGCCCGCGAGCGTCTCCGGATCCCCGAGCCGGCGCGCCATCGCCACGGCCTCGGTGAGCAACTGCTCGCGCCGTTCCGGCTCGGCCTCCGGGTCGAGCCGCGCGGCGAGCAGGCCGAGCACGGACGCGCGCACCGGGTCGTCGCTGGAGGGCAGCGCGGCGAGCGCGTCCTCGAGCAGCTCGACCGCCTCGTGGTCGACGACGCCGTAGAGCTGCCACTTGGCGAAGCCGAGCGCGGCGGCGGAGAGCTGCTCGGCGTCGCGCAGCGCCCGCGCGTCGCGCGCGGCCTGGGCGTAGGCGGCGCGGCTGTCGCCGACCTCGCCGGCCTGCTCGAGCGCCGCGGCGAGCTCGAGCCGCGCCTCGCAGCGGGCGGCGCCCGCATCCTCGGGCAGCACCTCGAGCACCCGGCGGCAGTGCTCGGCCGCCTCCTCGTAGGCGTGCGCATGCATCGCGTCGCGCGCGGCGAGCGCGCCGTAGGCCGCCGCCTTCTCGGCCCCGCCGACCGCGGAGGCGGCGTGGAAGTGGTGCGCGAGCTCGGACGCGCGGGCGCCGCCGGCGAACTCGAGCGCCTCGCCGACCATGCGGTGCAGCCGCACGCGGCGGCTCGCGCTCGGCTGGGCGTACAGCGTCTCGCGCACGAGCGCATGGGCGAAGGCGAAGCGGTCGACGACCGGCCCCTCCACGACCAGGCGGGCGTCGAGCGCGCGCTCGACGGCGGAGAGGGCCTGGTCGGGGTCGTCGACGATCGCCTCGACGACATCGAGGCGGAACTCCCGCCCGGCGACGGCGGCGGCGACCAGCACCTCGCCGACGTCGTCGCCGAGCCTGCGCACGCGTCGCCCGACGACCTCGCGCACGCCCTCGGGGACGCCGAGCCGGCGCAGCAGCGCCTCGGGCGCGCGGCCGGGTTCCTCGGCGCGGGCGGCGGCGAGCTCGCCGGCCAGCTGATCGGCGAGGAACGGGTTCCCGCCCGTCGCGTCCTGGATCCGGCGCACGAGCTCGGGCGTGGAGTCGCCGCCGAGCCGGGCGGCGACCAGGGCGGCGATCCCGACCTCTGGCAGCCCGTCGAGCTGGAGCCGCCGCGTGAACGGCTCGCGGCGCAGGTCGGCGAGCAGGTCGGCGAGCTCGGGCGCGGTGGCCGGGCCGACGTCGCGGTGGGTGCCGAGCACGAGCAGCGGGGCGGCGGCGAGCTCGCGCAGCAGGTGCCTCAGGAGCAGCAGCGTCGGCTGGTCGGCCCAGTGCAGGTCGTCGAGCACGAGCAGGAGCGGCCGGGCGGCGGCGGCACGGCGCAGCGCGGCCGTGACGGCCTCGAACAGCCGCCGGCGGTCGGGCGCGGCGTCGGCCTCGCCGGCGTCGAGCGGGGCGCCGTCGCGGACCGCCTCGGCGAGCGGCTGGAACGGGATCAGGCCGTCCTCGTCCGAACGCCCGTAGAGCACGCCCCAGCCGGCCCCGTGCAGCTCGGCGCCGAGCTCGGCGGCGAGCCGCGTCTTGCCGATGCCGGCATCGCCGGCGACCAGCACCACGCGGCGCGTGCCCTCGGCGGCGATGCGGGCGTCCTCGCGCAGGGTGGCGAGCGCCGCGTCGCGCGCGTAGAGCGTCGGGCCGTGCGCCTCGGCGAGCCCGCGCGGCAGCGGGACCGGCGCCGCGTGCGGCGCCGCCGGCGCAGCGACCGCGACCGGCGCGACGTCCAGCGACGGATCCTGCTCGAGGATCGCCTGCTGCAGGCGGCGGAGCTCGCGCCCGGGCTCGATCCCGAGCGCGTCGACGAGCTCGGCGCGGGCGCGCCGGTAGACCTCGAGCGCGTCGGCCTGGCGGCCGCTGCGGTACAGCGCGAGCATCAGCTGGCCGCGCAGGTTCTCGCGCAGCGGGTGCTCCTCGGTGAGCGTCTCGAGGTCGCCGATCAGGTCGGCGGCGAGCCCGAGCGCGAGCGCGGCCTCGATGCGTGCCTCCTCAGCGAGCACGCGGCGCTCCTGCAGGCGGGCCACGTCGCGCTGAGCGAACGGCTCGAGCGCGAGGTCCTCGAGCGGGCCGCCGCGCCACTCGGCGAGCGCCTCCCGCAGCGCAGCGGCGGCCGCCGCCGGCTCGCCCGCGTCGAGCGCGCGGCGCCCGGCGGCGAGGCGCTCCTCGAAGCGCTCGACGTCCAGCTCGCCCGGTCGCACGTGCAGCACGTAGCCGCCGTCGCGCGTGGCGAGCGCCTGCGAGCCCTCCGTGCCGAGCGCCCGTCGTAGCCCCGAGATCGCGTTCTGGACCACCTTCCCGGCGGTCGCCGGCGGCGCCTCCGGCCACAGCTCGTCGACGATGCGGTCGAGCGGCACCAGTTCGCCCGCATGCAGCAACAGCAGCGCCAGCACCTCGCGCCGGCGGCGCGGCCCGAGGTCGACGGGACGTCCATCCGTGCGCACCTGCAACGGGCCGAGGATCAGGTACTCCATCCCTTTCTCACGCCGACGTTACCGGACGGTGGACACCGCGTTACGGCTGCCGGGGATGGTTCACCCAGTCGACCGCATCGGGCGGTCGCGGAGCCAAGGAGTCGAGATGATCGACGCACGCGGGAAGGTGGCCACGGCATTGGCGCTCGTCGCCATCGCCATCATGGCCCCGGCGGCCTCGGCCGTCAGCAGCCGCGCGCCGGCGCTGCGGCCCTCCTCAGCAACGACGGTCGACGCCCGCCACCAAGCGCTGATCGTGCGGCACGACGCCGCCGATCGGCACGCGTTCGACGCACGGGATCCCTCTCCCCGCGCGGCCGCACACGCCATCCTCCGGTCCGTCCCGTCCGGGGACGGCGGATGGAGCTGGGATGACCCGCTCCTGGCGGTCGGCACCGTCCTCGGCGCCGGCCTCCTCGCCGGCATCGCGGGGCTCGGCGTCGGACGCAGGCGGGAGCGGATGGGGTACCCGGTCAACTGAGGCCAGCGCGGCGGGCCGTCCCGAGGGCCGCCCGCCGCGCCCCATCGCACGCCCTGCGCCCCGCCTCGATGCCCGACTCGACCGCTGCGGCTAGTCGGCCGAGGCGGCGTTCGGCTGGGTGCTCTCGAGCAGTTCGCGGCGTAGGTCGCGGATCTCGTCGCGGAGCTTCGCCGCGTACTCGAAGCGCAGCTCCTCCGCGGCCGTCAGCATCTCCTCCTCGAGCTGGACGATCGTCGACTCGAGCTCGGCCGGCGACATGTCCACGGTCCGCTCGCGGCGACGCCGCCGTCCCTTGGGCACCTTGCTCTCGCCCATCAGGAACTCGGAGATGTCCGAGATGCCCTTGACGATGGTCTCCGGCGTGATCCCGTGCTCCTCGTTGTAGGCACGCTGGATCTCGCGGCGGCGGTCGGTCTCGTCGAGCGCCTTGTTCATCGCGTCCGTGCGCTTGTCGGCGTACATCAGGACCTTGCCCTCGACGTTGCGCGCCGCGCGCCCGATCGTCTGGATCAGCGAGGTCTCGCCGCGGAGGAAGCCCTCCTTGTCGGCGTCGAGGATCGCAACCAGCGAGACCTCCGGCAG
>JAXDHR010000224.1:0-3997 GCA_034664425.1 Solirubrobacteraceae bacterium | reverse complement strand
TGCGCGGGCTGATGAACAGCCGCGCGCCGATCTCGGCGTTGGAGAGGCCGTCGCGGGCCAGCCGGGCGATCTGGGCTTCGTGAGCGGTGAGCTGGTCGCTGGTCTCGATGGTGCGTTTGCGGGCGGTCGCGCCCGTGGCCAGGAGCTCGCGGCGCGCGCGCTCCGCGAACCCCTCGATGCCCATCGCCGTGAACATGTCGTGGGCGGTCCGCAGCTGCTCGCGGGCGTCCAGGCGGCGGCGCTCGCGGCGCAGCCACTCGCCGTAGACCAGGTGGGCGCGCGCCAGCTCCACGCGCAAGCGGGTGCGGGCGAGCCGCTCGATCGCGTCCCGGTAGAGCGCATCCGCCGTATCGCCGACGGAAACCAGCGCCCGCGCACGCGCCTCGATCCCCAGCGCCCACTCGGTGCCGCCCGCCCGCGTGGTCGGCAGCAGCTGCTGGAAGGCGTGGGCTGCGCGGTCGGGGTGGCCACTGCGGACGGCGGCCTCGATGACTTCGAGCAGGCTCCAGCTGAAGAACAGCGGCTCCTGCGGGTGCTCGTGAGCCTGCTCGGCCGCGGCCAGCGCGTCGTCGTAGCGGCCGAGGCCGGAGTAGAGGACCGCCGTCGACCACTGGATGGCGGCGAGCCCCGAGCCCTCGCCTCGCGGCATCACGTCCCTGATGGTGGCCTCGATCAGCCCAGAGGCTTCGGCCTCCCGGCCCCGCAGAGCAGCCAATTCCAGGGCGCCGTAGGAGGCGAGGCGGCTCCCGGTCGCCTTGGTGACCGCCTCCAGCTCCTCGATCAGCGATGCGGCGGCGTCCAGATCGCCGGCGAGCAGGTGCACGAGGATGCGCAAGCTGAGGGCGATCGGGAGCACGGTGAGCACGCCGTCATCGCGGGCGAGCTGGACCAGGCGGGCCGAGAGCGCGTCCCAGCTCTCGTCGTCCCACAGGAATGTGGCGGCTCGGCCTGCCAGCCACAGGCCGCGAGTCCCCTCCTCGCCGCTGAGGTCCTGGCTACGGAAGGCACTGAGCGCCCGCCTCAACATCGGCGCCCCGGCCGCGTAGCCCTCCGCGATCCGCAGCGCCAGCCCGTCGAGCAGGAGATCCGCCGCGCGCGCGGGCTGCACGGCCGGAGGCGCCGCGAGCGCTGCCTGCGCCACCTCGAGCAGACCGACGTCGGTGGCGAGAGAGCCCGCGAAGAGCGCCGCGGCGAACGCCTCCAGGTACGTGTCGCGGGCGAGCGTCACGTCCAGCGGCTCGAGCCGCTTGGCGGCCTTGAGCAGCAGCGGGGGAGCGTCGCGGCCGCGGTTGACGGCGAACGCGATCTGACCCCGCAGCATGTCGATCCGGGCGCACTGGGACTCGTCCAGAGGGCCCACCTCGGCTAAGGCGAGCAGCTCCAGCGCGGCGTCGTGCGCGCCGGCCTGGCGCTTGCCCTGCGCCGCCGCCAGCGCACGCTGTGCGCGGCGTGCCGGATCGAGGGTCAGCGCGGCCGCCCGTTCCAGGAACGCGGCCGCCGCCGCCACGCCGCCGCGCGCCTGCGCGCGGCCCGCCGAGCGCTCGAGCTCCGCGGCGACATCCTCGTCGGGCCCCGGCGCCGCCTGCGCGCGATGCCAGGCGCGGCGATCGGGATCGGCCTCGGCATCGGTCGCCTCCGCGAGTGCGCGGTGCACCTCCTGACGCTCCTGCGGCGACGCGGCCCGATAGACCGCCGAGCGCACCAGCGGATGGCGGAAGCACACCCTGGCACCGAACTCGCAGAGGCCCGCCGCCTCGGCGGGCGCCGCCGCCTCGCCCCCGATCCCGAGCCGCTCGGCGGCACGCCACACCAGCAGCGGCTCTCCGACCGGCTCGGCCGCCGCGACCAGCAGCAACCGCCGCGTCGGGGCCGGAAGCCGGTCCAAGCGCCGCAGGAAGCTGTCCTCGATCCGCCCGGCCAGCGGCAGTGAGTCGGGCAGCCCGAACCCGCCCGCCAGTTCCGCCGCGGTCAACTCGCGCGGCAGCTCGAGCAACGCCAGTGGGTTGCCGCGCGTCTCCGCCACGATGCGGTCGCGCACCCGTTCATCCAGCGGCCCGGTGATGACGGAGCCCAGCAGTGCGCGCGCATCCCCATCACCGAGGCCCTGGACGACCAGCTCCGGGAGCCCGTCGAACTCCTGCTCCTCGCTGGACTCGCGCATTGCGAGCACCAAGGCGACCGACTCCCCCAGCAGCCGCCGCGCCACGAACGCGAGCGCCTGCGCCGACGCCCGGTCCAGCCACTGCGCATCATCGACCACGCACAGCAGCGGGCGGTCCTCGGCGGCCTCGGCGAGCAGCCCGAGTACCGCCAGCCCCAGGAAGAAGCGATCCGGCGTCTCCCCGGCACTCAGGCCGAACGCCGTCTCGAGCGCCTCGCGCTGCGGACCCGGCAACCGCTCGAGGCGGCCCAACATAGGCGCGCACAGCTGGTGCATCCCGGCAAACGCGAGCTCCATCTCCGACTGCACGCCCGCGGCGCGCACCACTCCCAAGCCCGACGCGCGCTCGACCACGTACTCCAGCAACGCCGTCTTGCCGACCCCCGGCTCGCCGCGCACCACGAGCACGCGGCTCTCGCCCGCGCGAACCGCGCCGAGCAGCTCGTCGAGCGTCCTGCGCTCCCTGCGCCGACCCCGCAACCCCTGGGACCACCGCCGGGCGCTCGACTCGCCGTCACGCCTGATCGCCGTGGTCTGCATGTCTGCCCAGACCGACGCTAGACCCCGTCCACCGCCCAGTCAACTCAGCCCGCCGCAGCGGCGAGCCGGCCGCATGTGACCGGCCGGCTCAGTCGTAGGTGACGAGCGCCAGCCGGCTGAAACGCAGCTGGGCGTCGTCGATCCGCGAGCGCGCGCCGGTGCGCACCACCGGCAGCACGCTGACGGTCACCTCGCGGGCGGAGGTCTCGGTCAGCTCGCGGATGGCCTGTGTCACGTCGAGCGTATGCAGCTGCGGGACGAGGTGGTGCGGCGGCCGGTGGTCGAAGCCATGCAGCGGGCCGGGCGGAACGGCGCAGTGACCGGCATCGCCCCAGCAGTGCGGGTGGCCGAAGATGTGAAAGGAGCCGGCGTAGCCGTCCGCGATGGTGCGACGGGTGCGCAGCGTCGCGGCCGGGTTGTTGAGGAAGACGCGGCCCTCGTAGGAGGCCCCCGAGTGGTCGAGATCATGGAAGTGCAGGTCTGCTCGCTTGAACGGCACTCCGCTCGGGTGCAGCGGAAGGGGCAGGGGCTCGGAGACGAACGTCACGGGTGGCTCCCCGCGACCTCGGCGACGGAGCCGGCGTAGTCGTAGCCGAGCGCACCGACGTCGACGACCTGCCCGACGGTCAGCGGGAACGGTGCGAGCACGTGGCTCATCTGATGCTGCGGCGGCCCGGGGCGCCCGTGGCGCAGCTGCCAGAGCCGCCAGAGCCGGTCGACCATCGTGTGATGGGCGTAGAAGATCGGGTCGAACGCGGCGATCGGAACGACGCCCATCGCACCGCCGACCCAGCCGTGGACGAGGTTGTGCAGCTGGTCCTCGAGCTGGGAGGAGAAGTCCGGGAAGCTCTCGAGCGCGATGATCGCGTCGACCTTGTGCCTGGACGGCAGCTCGCTGGGGTCGGCCGGCCGGCGCGAGGTCGAGGCGGGAACGCCGCGTGGGCGGCGGAAGCCCTTCGCGATCGGCTGCGAGGCGAGCGGGTTGCGCGCACCCTCGTAGAGGGCCGGGATCCCATCGCTGTGCGAGCGCGGCGAGGACCAGTCCCACCAGGCGAGCGTGACCTCGGGGACGCGGTCCTGCATCGCAAGCTCGAAGAAGTGCAGGTAGGCCCGATGCCAGGGCAGGAACAGCGGCGCGCCGACGTAGCCGCGGCCGTCCGGGTGCCCGTGCTGGCAGAACGCGGTGGGCGGACCGCCGTGCAGGCCCGCGAAGTGCTGGAAGCCGCGATCGTCGTCGAGCTTGGCCATCGCGCCGATCGCGTCGCCCAGCGCCTTCCCCTGCGCCGCGCTGAGCTT